>CAZMRX010000175.1:0-10631 GCA_964568755.1 uncultured Acidobacteriota bacterium
CCGAGCGGGCCCGGTCAGAGCGCGATCGGCTGCCGCGGTCGATCATCGAGGAATTCCCGTACGCCGCCGACTCCTCCCCGGTCTGGAGCCTCCTGAACGACGACCTCCTGGTGCGACGCGACCACCTGCGCCTTGGAGACCGCTTTGTCGGCGTGATCTCGCTCAAGGAGCTACCCGACCGAACGGAGCCCGGCATCCTCGTGCCGCTCCTGGCCCTGAACCGCGGGCGCTACGTGCTGTACTACCGGGTCGACATCCCGCGAGCCGGCACGGAGCTCGCCGCCCTGCGGGCGAAGGCCACTCTCGCCGCAGGCCTCAAGCTCGAGAACTTCATCGTGAAGTCCGATCGCACCGACCCTCAGGCGAACGCGGTCGAGAAGCAGAGCGACGCCGCGATGGAGAGGATCATCTCCAGCACGCAGCGGATCTTCGGCACGACCCTGCAGCTCGTGCTCTACGAGGGCAACGCCGGAGGGCTGGAGGAGGGGCTGCAGGAGACCCTCGGCGTGCTGTCCCGCGCCCACGGCCTGCGCGGCTACCGCGAGACCTACCTCCTCAAGGAAGCCTACCTCGCGTTGCTCCCCGGAGCCCCGGCCCTCGTGGAGCGACGCCGCAAGACGCTCACGCCCGTCATGGTCGACATGCTGCCAGTGTGGGGATTTCAGTCGGGCGAGGGGAAGGTCCCCTTTCTAACCCCCCACAACGGCCTCGTCCTCTACGACCCCTTCGACACCGGCTCGCAGCCGAACGCCAACATCCTTGTCACGGGCACCTCCGGCGCGGGAAAGTCGTTCGCGGTGTCGTACCTTCTCTCGGCCTACGAAGTGGCCTGCGCGGCACGCGGCGACAAGGCCCCCTTCACCTTCATCCTCGACAACGGCGCATCCTATCGGAGGTACATCGAGCTGCGGCCCGACGGGCGCTACGTCGCCTACAGCTTCGAGGAACCGCCCGGCGTCCAGCCCTTCCTCTGGCTGGAGGACGAGGAGGACCTCGACGAGCACGTGAGCCGGCTCGAGTGGCTCCTCCTCGACTTGCTCCACGTCTCCGAGGCGGAGCCGGAGCGGTTCGAGCGCAAGAAGGCGGCGATCGAGGCGGCCCTCTACAAGGTGTACCGGGACGACCTCGACCGGGACTTCAGAGGCTTCGCCCGGGCCCTCGAAACGATCCCCGAGGGCAAGGCCTTCATCACGGCCCTGTTCCCGTTCACCGAGGGCAAGTTCGCCAAGCTCTTCGAGGCTCGGGCCGACGCGAACCCGGCTGAGGGCATCCACGCGTTCTGCTACGACTTCCTGCACCTGACGGAGCACCGCGACTTCGCGGCCCTGGCGCTGCGGCTCTGCGTCTACGAGATCCGGCGGTTCGCGGCCCGAATGAGCCGGCGGCATCACCGCACCTTCCTCGTCATCGACGAGAGCTGGGCCCTTCTGGAGGGAAGCAACGGGGGCGGCGTCGCCTCTATGGCCGGGCCGTTCCTGTCGGCTTCGGTACGCATGGGGCGCAAGGAAGGCATGAGCGTCATTGGGCTCTCCCAGGTCATCGAGGACTTCGTCCGGTCCCCCTACGGCGCCGCCATCGTGGGCAACAGCAGCACGAAGCTCGTGGGTCAACCCGGCGGCGAATCCGTCGAGGGCCTCCGGTCGCATCTGCGGCTCAGCGACCGCCAGGTCGAGCAGGTTCGGCGGCTGTCGCGTACCCAGCGCTACCACGAGTTCCTGTTGATCCAGGGCGACCGCTGCAACGTCGTCCGCGTCCCGGCGGATCCCTTCAGCAAGTGGATCTTCACCACGAGCCTGAAGGACCGCGAGCGGTACGCGCGCCTTGCCGAGGAACGACCGGATCTATCCCTCCTGGATCAGGTGCGGCTCCTTGCGGCCGAGGGTTAGCGCGGCGGCATCGCTCCGGCTCGCGATCGCCTCCGCGCGGGCCGGGGGCGCGCTCCTTGGCGGTGCCGTGATCGCGGCGTCCCTGGATCCGCCGACGGTGCTCGCGCTGATCGGAGTCATGGTGCTCGTAGCCGGCGGGTCCATCTGGTCCGGGGGGCGGAACTGGATCCTGCTCGTCAAGGTTCTGGCTTCCCTCGCCACGGTGGCGTTGGCACGCTATACCGGAGGGCCAGCCGCAGGGCTGGTGGCTGCCGTCCTGCTGGCCCTTGGCGCGTGGCTTCAGGTGCGCGCCGGCGTGGCCCTCAGCGGGCTCGCGGTGTTTGGTGTCGCCGTCGTCTTGCTCGGCCGGGCCACGCTCAGCGTCGTCCTCCTGTTCTGGCTCTTTGGGCTCGGCCTTGTCGTGCTGCGGCCCGCCGCGGCATGGGTTCGCCGAAGGGTCCCGCTTCTGGCCTCTCTCACGATTGAGAAGACCGGCGGCCATCCTGTCGCGCCTGAGAGCTGAGGCAGCCAGCGCCCTTCGCTCCCACAAGCACTTCCGTCCTGAGGGCATTGGCTGACGCCTTGCAGAACTGAGAGACCGGAGGTCCCCATGAGGAAACGCGTGCTGGCCGGGATCGTCGCTGTCGTGCTCCTGTTCGGGTCGTCGGCTGCTTCGGCCGATCCCAGCAACTGGGCTCACCTCGCCCAGATCATTCTGTGGCTGCAGCGCATCGACTCGACGCTCCGCGACATCAACGACCTGATCGACGGCGTCAAGGAGAAGCTCTTCATCGTCTACCCGGAGGGCGCCCTCCGGGAGATCCAGACCTTCTTCGAACCCGTCGACTCGATCCGGACGGAGCTCGAGAAGCTCTCGTGCGCCTGGCGGTTCACGCCTCGCGTCGACCGGCTCAGGCTCGCGCTGTACGGCGGCGGCTCGTTCTGCCGCTCCGACTGGAACATCGTGTTCGGGCCCCCAACGTTGACCACGGACTGGGACCTCGAGGGCTACTACGACTTCTCCGCGGCGCGGCGGCTCAACCTCATCAAGACGCGGAACGAGAAGAGCGCGCAACGCGCGGACGAGGCACACTGGCTTGCCACCGAGGCCCTCAAGGGGAAGAACCCGCTCGACCCGACCCAGCCGTACTCGCCCGGCTACGCCCAGCGGCTCTCGGCGCTCGGGGCGGCCCAGCTCGGGAACCTCATGGTCGAGATGGGCGACACCCAGACGGCGATGCTGGAGCTCGACCAGGAGGTCCTCAACGACCGGCGTCGTCGGCGGTTGCTGGACCACCAGACGGCGACCCTCGTCTACGCGGGCCTGACCACGCTCAGGGACACCGCTCCCGACCCGGCGCTCCTGCTGCTCGGAGACCGGCCGTGACGCCGTTCGTCCGCCGAGTGGCTGCCGTGGCGCTGATCGCCCTCCTTGTCGCGAGCCCGGTGCAGGCCATCATCCCCGACCCGGTGGAGAGCGGGCTGCTCGCGAAGATCGCCGCCGCGCTGAAGGCAATCGAGGAGTTCCGGATGCAGGTCATGGCCAGGATCCAGGAGCAGGTGAACACGCGCATCAACGCCTATGCATTCCCCACGCGCCTCTTCGGCGCGATCCGTACGACGGCCACAACCGTCGTCGACATCCGGCGCGAGCTGGAGCGGCTCGGCTGCGATTGGCCCATGCTCCCGCGGACGGCTCCGCTCAAGGACATGCTCCTGAGGCGCTCGCAGTTCTGCCGCCCCGGCTTCCAGGCGGTCTGGGGCTCGCACGACATCTTCTGGGACGGTCCGCTGCAGGAGACGAACGACTACGTCGCGACCATGACGGCCAACATGATCTCGGAGCGCGCCGAGCGGACGAACACGAGCTGGGTCCGCGCGCACAAGGACCTGTTCGACGAGCACACGATCCTCCGGAGCTCGCCAGGCGAGGCCAACCGCGCCGAGGCCGCGGCCCTGGCCTGGGCGAACGAAGTCGCGGTCGGCAACAGCCAGATGGCCACCCAGCAGCTCCTGGTCCGCCAGATGGCGCGCGACCTGGAACGCTTCGACCAGAAGAAGGCGGCCGACGCGAGCTTCTACGCCTACCTCGGCCTCACGACGCTCGCGGGGGGCGACTGGCGGCGGACGCCGCCCGACCCGACGGAAGAGGTCCTCCGATGACGACGCGACGTGGCCTCCGAGTGGGCGTCGTGGTGGCCGTCGCGCTGCTGTCGACGGGCTGCACGGCCGATGTCCTCGGGCGAATGAAGGGCTTCGACGTCATGCAGATCATTCGGAGCGCGCCCGTGGCCGAGGCCGTCCAGAAGGCCAAGACTATCGGTCAGGTCCTGGCCGGCATCGAGGCCCTCATCCTCGCGTTCGTCTCCTGGTACCGCATCCACACCGGAACGCCGTGGCTGGCCGTGACCAAAGACTGGTTCCTCGGCGTTTTCGTGTGCGCGTTCATCCTCACCGCGGCCGGAACGCCCGCCGGGCTCGAGCAGTGGATCTGGAACGTCGGCGTCTACCTGGGCCAGCAGTTCAACCCGGGCCAGGGCTTCCTGATGGAGAACTTCAACAAGGCCGTTGGCCAGCACTCCGAGCTGATCCTGACCCTGCAGCGTCTTGCCCCGAACCTGGACGAGGAGACTCGCCGAATCGTCGAGGCGATCACCTGGCAGTTCTCCAGCCCGTTCATGGCCGGGTTCGTCGGCCTGAACGCCATCGCGATCTACCTCATGAAGATGGTCATGCAAGTCAGCTACGCGTGGCTGATCTCGTTCTACTGGATGCTGACCCCGCTCGTGGCGCCGATGGTGATCCTGCCGCAGACCCGCGGCGTGTTCCTCGGCTGGCTCAAGACCTACGTCGCGGTCGCCCTCTGGCCAATGTTCTTCGCCTTCGCGGAGCGCCTTGCCCTTGCGATCCCCTGGAGCGCTTGGCTGGGCGAGTTCGACGGCGCCGTGGGAAGCTGGGAGATGGCGACGAACTGGTTCCAGGGCGAGCTGATGCTCGTGATCTTCAACATCACGTTCTTCTTTGTCTACCTGTCAATCCCGATCGCCAGCTACCTGATCGTGTCGGGCGCGTCGAGGCCGTTCCGGAGCTTCTGATCGACTCAGGCCTGGCGTACAGCGGCCGTGAGGACCGGTGGCACGCCGACGTCCAGGCCGGCGACGGCGAACGCAGAAGACACGATGTCGGAGGATGTTAACGCGAGCTTACCTGGAGCCGTGATGGCCCCGGGGAATCGCTCGGGCTGCCAGACCACGTCGCGGAGGCACATCACATCGTCTGTGTGGCAGGAGCGGTCTCCTCGCTGCTTGAACGAGACGAAACCCTCGAACAGTCGGAGCTCCCGCTTGTTGCCAACGGATGCGACGGCCCTGACGAGATACGTCGCCGCCACTAGGACCGCGCAGCCCAGCCCCACGTGCCAGTACCGCGTCTTCCCGTCCCGTTTCTCAATGGATCGGCCAGTCGGGTTCCCGTCCTTCGTGAACGCGACCGACAACGGTGCCTCCAGCAGGAGATTGAGTGGCCCCGCGACCTTGGAGGCCTCTCGTGCGACGCGCTCGCAGGCCGTCGCGAACGTCACCGCTTCGGCAGCGCCGTCACCGTGAAGGAAGCCGCAACTCGGCTTCCGGCGCGCGAAGCCGAGGTCCACGAAGACCCACTCGCCGGACTCCCGCCTCACCTCGTCGACTGTGCCAGCCCGCATCGTCTGCCTCCTGTTGCGTCGCAACAGATCAGGCCGATCATCGTGACGGTTGGGCAGGGCGCCGCCCGCCTGCCCTGCCGAGACCGCGTTGCTGGACGACGACGCCGAACGAGCGGAACGCAGCTCGCGCCTGAATGAAGGTGAGGTCACCGGCCGTGGGTCCGGCAGCCTGTCTGAGCCGTCGTTCTGAGATGCGGCAGCGAGGGCCTGCAATGACTTCGCGCAGCGCGAGGTCCTTGCCGAACGGCCAGAAGAAGTGGCCACCTTCCTCCCGAGCTTCGCTGAGCCTCACGACGCGTCGCCACTCCCTCTCGTAGGACCAGCCCTTGAACTTCATCCGAAAGAGCGGACCCGCGGCTTCAGTGCCATCGCGTTTGTGGGGAAGCATGGTGCGGAACGGAATCCGGCGTTCCAGGTATTTCACACGCGTCAGGAGCCGGTCCGGGACATCGAACCCGAGGCAGATGCCTCGGTGCCTGGCGCCGTAGTGACTCCAGAGCACCGGGTCTCGCCAGTCGCGGCTGTAGCAGAGGAGCCCGAATGTCTGGGATGCGTGCCGCCGCCACTGGTTGTACTGACGGCGGTCCTCCCTGTTCGGCAGCTGGTGAGCCAACAGTTCGAACGGGTCGTTGAGGTCGGCGAAGCGGGCAACCTTCAGCTGGCGGCGCTCCAAGTCCTGGATGGCCCACTTCGCTGCTAGCAGGTGGTACACGCGCACGAAAGCCTCCGCTGATGCACGAGCAGGATAGTGCCAATCGGGGCGAGACAGGTCCCCGACGCGGGAGAGAGCCTGACCGCCCGACTACCGCGGCGGGTTGAAGTAGCCGAGGAAGTAGGCCACGACGCCGGTCCCGAGCAGCACGAGCAGGAAGAAGACCGGGATCCAGAACGCCGCCGCCACCGCCTGGTTCATGGTCCGAAGGAAGAGGCCCTCGCGGGGGGCCGGCGTGCGCAGTGGCCGCGCGCACGAGGGGCAGGCCTCGGCCACGCGGGAGACGAGCTGCCCGCAGTCGGGGCAGGGGACGAGAGCGTTGGACGCCATGGGTCCTCGCCACGGTTTCGAGGCTTCAGGCCACGCCTCTGTCCCGGCTGGGACCGGCCCGACTCCGCTCATGGCAAGAATACTGCCGCCGGTCAGGGCCAGGGAAGGTCCACACGCCTGGGCGCCACTACTCACGCCTCCCGGGCCACCTCTCAGCGGGGATGAGGGGCCTGCCCGGTTCTCAATTCTGAGAAGCGCCCCCGCCGCCCGGTAGCACGTCGGCAAGCACTTCCGGGCCATAGCCTCTGGCTCGGCTCTGGCCGCGACCTTGCACCCCCCCGGAGCGGAGGTCGCCATGCAGAACCCCGCCGATGTTTCGCCGGGCAGGACCGGTCGCACGGCCCGCTGCTTCGGCTGCAGGAACCGGTTCGGCTTCGTCAACCTCGTCGTCCTGGACTCGGGCCTGCTGTGTTGCCGCCGTTGCTGGCGCAGCCGCGACCTGCTCGAAGTGCCCGGCCGCCGGGCAACCGTGGAGGTGGTGGGTTGAGCGCCTCGGACAGCCGCTTCGTCGCCATCTGGGCCTCCCACGAAGCGCGAGCGCGCCTCTGGTTCCGGCTCTTCCTGCTCGCGTCGGCCGGCATGGCCCTCAGCCTCGTCACCACGATCCGCGTGTGGAGCCGTCCCCGCGAGGTGATCCGGATCGGTTGCGACGGGATCCCCCATGTGGTTCGTCTCGACAACACGGCCTACTCGGAGCCGAACGAGCGGGAGATCCGGGCCTTCGCCACGCAGTTCGCCGTCTTCTATGCCCGAAGCGACTCGTACTCGATCCTCAACGACCTGGTCTGGTGCGCCAACCGGATGGCGCCGGAGCTGCGCGAGCACTTCAAGAGAGCCGTCCGCGGCGCGCCCGAAGCCCCGGGCGTCATCACGGTCATCGAGAAGCTCAAGCGCCGGACCCAGATCGACCCGGCGGCACTCGAGATCCACGTGGACAAGGGCCCGTACCCCTGGAAGGTGCAGGTAAAGGGCAAGCGTCAGGTCGTCGGGGAGGAAGGGCCTGGGGAGACCTTCGAGCTCGAGATGTCGCTGGTGCGCGCCTCGCGCGAGGAGCAGCTCGAGGGGCTTCTGGTCTGGGGCATCCGCGCTAAGGGCGAGCCTATCGACACCGTGCTGGCCGCGGCCAGCGCGGAAGGAGGACGGTTGCCATGAACTCCACGCTGCCTTCGCGCTGGCAGGAGATCCTCCGCCGAGAGGCCGCGGAGAACGTCAGCACCGTGCTCGCGCAGGCGCGGGACCAGCCGGCTCCGCGGCGGCTCCCGCGGTGGACCGTCCCCGTCCTAGTCGTGGGCGTCGGCTCGATGTCGCTCCTGAGCGTGATCGGGGGAACGGAGGCCACCGGCAAGGGCAGCGTTCCCTTCGATCGCTCCACGGTCATCTCGACCCGCACCGCAGGCCTTGCCGCGAGCGCCGAGGAACTGGCTCCTCGCACGGCGACGCCTCCCACACTGCCCACGCCTCCGCCGCCGGCTCCTCGCCCGATCCAGCGGCCCAAGCGAGCCGAGCCGCGGGGCGACGCGCCCGGGGCGTGCCGCGACTGCGACAAGCGACGAGCGGCTCTCGAGCTGCCGGACGCGCCGCTGCCCGTGGACACTTCGCCTTCGCCCTCGCCGTCACCTTCCCCAGATCCTCCGCTCACCATCAACGTCGGAACGCGGATCGAGGCCGTCCTCACTGATCCGGTCGTGACGGGCGCGGCGTTCGCGCCGGCGACCGCGACGATCGCCAAGGACGTCTACGTCGGCGATCGCTTGGCGATCGCGGCGGGAACCGTGCTCGTCGGCGAGGGATTCGCCACGCAGCAGGACGACCGGGCCCAGGTCGTCTTCAGCGCGATGGTCCGTGACGGCAAGACGAAGCAGCTGGAGGGCTGGGCACTGCAGGGCGGGGAGATGGGCATCCGAGCCAAGGTCATCCGCAAAGGCTCGAAAGTCAAGAAGGGAGCTGGCACCGTTCTCGGCGCCGCCGCCTCGGCCCTCACGTACGGCCTGGCAGGTGCCGCATCCGGCCCAGAGGGCGCGGCTCTCGCTAGCCTCGGGCAGACGGCCGCGACTGACCTGAGCGGCCTGGGCCGTGACTGGCGCCGGTCCGACAAGGTTGTCCGGGTCGAGGGCGGCGTTGCGATCCACGTGTACCTGCGGCGCGACCTCAAGGTCGAATGAACCTTCTCCTCGGCCTGCCGTTCATCGTCGTCGTCTGGGGCTTGCTGCTGCCGCTCCTCTTCCTCGACGGCGCCGAGACGTACCTCAGGTTCCTGTGGGAGAACCCAGTCCTCGTTGCCGTCCTGGCGGCCAACCTCGCCGTCCCCTCGTATTGGCTGGCGCGGCGACTGTCACAGGCACTTCTTCTCCGGGGCACCGGGGCGAAGCTGAGGGCGACACATGAGCCGCCGTGAGTGGCTCGCCTGCGCTGGGGCGACGCTGGGTCTCGTAGCGGCTCACCGTGTACCCGCCTGGCTGGCGGCGCTGAGCGGCTGGCCCGAGCTCGCGGCGCACGAGCCAGCGACCGCTCGCTACCTCGCGGCCCTCATCGTCCTGCCGCTGCCCTTCGTCGGGGCCGCGGTCGCCTGCGCCTTGCTGAACTTCGCCGAGGTCCACGGCCTGGCTGGGCCCCAGCGCGGGCGGCGCCGTCCCCTGCCGGCCTACCCGTTCGACCCCCGGCGGACCCAGCTCGTGATCGGCGAGACGCACCAGCAGGACGGCTCGCGATCGGAGCAGCCGGGGTGGCTCGTCCTCCCGGAAAAGGGGCTCTACACGGGCATCCTCATCACCGGGGCAACGGGCTCGGCCAAGACTTCGGCCGCGCAGTACCCGTTCACCGCGCAGCTCGTCCACCTGCACGCGGCCGACCCGGCGCGCAAGATGGGCGGCCTCATCATCGATGCCAAGGGGAACTACGCGGACTTCGTGCGCGACCAGTGCGCGCACGCCGGCCGCTTAGCCGACTACTACGAGGTGAGCCTGACGAGCGGTGTCCGCTGGAACATCATCGGCCGGCCCGACCTGAACGCGGCGGCGCTCGGCGGCCACATCGCGGACATGATCGAGAACGTCCAGGGGACGTCCCTGGCCGATCCCTTCTGGCACCAGGAAGCGAAGGACCTCGCGTCCCAGGTCATCCGGGTCCTCCGGCTGGCCGAGGGCAGGGAGCCGACCATGGCCACCCTCTACCGCGCGGCCACGTCCTACGAGGCCTTCGAGGACTACGTCAAGCTGGCCGAGAAGCGGGTCAGCACGGGCGAGCAGCAGGACGAGCTCGCCTCCATCAAGTTCTGGCTCGAGGCCAAGGCGGCCAAGCTCGACGCCAAGCTGCGCGCTTCGATCGCGGCGGGCCTGAACGGCGTGTGCTCCCTCTTCGACGATCCGAAGATCCGCGAGGTCTTCGCCCCCGACCCCATCTGGGAGAACTTCAGGGGCTTCGACCGCCTCATCGAGGAAGGGCAGATCGTGGCCCTCCGCGTCCCCAAGTCTCAGCTCAAGACCGTCTCGACGATCGTGGGCACCATGACCAAGCTCAACTTCTTCGACTCCGTCCTCAACCGCCTCGCGCGAGCCGAGTACGGGTCGGAGGACGTCGGCCGCGGCGTCTTCTTCGTGGCCGACGAATACGACGGGTACACCACGCAGCCCGGCGACGGCGACTTCTTCTCGAAGTGCCGCGAGGCCAAGTGCTGCGCGGTCATCGCCACGCAGACCTACGAGAGCTTCGTGGCCAAGCTCAAGAACGAGCACGTGGCCGCCCAGCTCATCGCGAACCTGCGCACGAAGATCTGGTTCTGCGCCGAGGACAACTACACGGCCCGCCAGGCCGCCGACCTGTGCGGCGAGATCGAGCGGAAGAAGGTGAGCCGCTCCCGGAACGAGACGGCGAAGCGATCGACGTTCTCGTTCCTCGACGGCGACGTCATCGCGGCCGATCCGGGCTCGGTGGGGGAAGGCATCACCATCAGCCTGCGGCGCGAGCATCTCTTCACGCCTCGGGCCTTCACGAGCCTCAAGGTGAACCAGGCCATCGTGAAGGC
>CAZMRX010000176.1:0-10621 GCA_964568755.1 uncultured Acidobacteriota bacterium
GAGGTTGACGCAGTCGGCAGGCGTGCCGTCCACCGCGAAGATCCTGGACTCGACCTTCTCGGCCCGCAGCGGGTGCTTGAGCGTGAGCGACTGGGAGCTCGCGCTCGCCTCGCGGTCGGGCGCCACCAGCCAGACCTCGCCCGCGCCCTCGAGCCCGGCCGCGAGCGCGCGGATCCCCGGCGCGTGAACGCCGTCGTCGTTGGTCACGAGGATCAGTGGCTCGCTCATGCTTCCTTCAGAGATACGAAAGCCCCGGGGCCGCGCGGCGCCGGGGCTTCATCTTGCGATGAGGGCTGGTCGGGATGCCGGGATTTGAACCCGGGACCACCTGCACCCCAAGCAGGTGCGCTACCAGGCTGCGCTACATCCCGAAAGGGTCAGTTGCCCTTTCTACCACCCTTCTCGAGGAGGGTCAACATTCCGCGGAGCTCGCTCCGCACCTCGCGCAGCACGTCGCGCAGCTCCTTGACCTGCTCGGCAATGCCGTCGTCGCTCTCGACGTTGGCGACCTCGGTCTCCGGCAGGCTCGCCATCGCGGCGGGCGTCTGGCCGCGGCCGCCGAGCTCGACCTCGAGCCGCTTCTTGGCGCCCGCGATCGTGAAGCCTTCCTCGTAGAGCAGCTGCTTGATGCGCAGCACCGTCTCGATGTCCTTGCGCCGGTAGATGCGCTGGCCGGAGCTGTTCTTGGCCGGCGCGAGTGCTGCGAACTCCGACTCCCAGTAGCGCAGCACGTACGGCTGGGTGTCGGTGATCTCGCACACCTCGCCGATCTTGAAGAAGAGCTTGTTGGGGATCTGCTTGTCCATCGGTGGTCGTTTCCGCCTAGTCGTTCACTACGGCGTTGACGGCGGGGACGAAGAGCTTCGAGGGACGAAACACCACCGAGCTGCGCGACCTGATGAGCATCTCCTCTCCAGTCTGGGGATTGCGCCCGCGACGCTCCCGCTTCTGGCGGACCAGGAAGGTGCCGAAGCCCGTGATCTGGACTTTCTCGCCCTCCCCCAAGTGCCTCTTGATCGTCTCGAAGATCACCTCCACGAGGCGCGCCGCCTCGCGATTCGAGATGCCGCCGTGCCGTTCATAGACCACCCGCGCGATGTCGTGCTTGGTCATGCCTGGACCCGTCCCGGCCGGCTAACGAAATATCCCGGTGCAACCGACACTTACACGACAAACGCGGAGGGAGTATATGAGAACTCCCCGGAGAGTGTCAAGGACCGAAACCTCAGGGAGTTCTTGAAGTTACGAGCGTCCGGCCCGGCGGCGCTGGCGGACCTTCAGCCGGATCGGGGTCCCCTGGAAGCCAAAGGCCTCCCGGATCCGGTTCTCCAGATACCGGAGGTAGGAGAAATGGAGGTCCCCCGGCTGGTTGATCGATAGCGCGAATGTCGGGGGCGCGGTCCCGATCTGGCTCCCGAAGAGGATCTTGACCGGGCGCGAGCCCCTGGCGGGCCGCGGCACGTGCTTGTCGGCGGCGCTCGCGAGCAGGCGATTGAACTCGCCGGTCGTGACGCGCGTCGTGCGCGCCGCGTGCACGGCGTCGACCGCGCGCAGCAGCGAGGCGATCCCGCGCCCGCTCTTCGCCGAGATGAACACCACGGGCGCCCACGGCAGGAACTTGAGGTGATCGCGCACGTCGGCCTCGAACGCGCGCTCGCCGAGCTCGCGCTCGGCCGCCAGGTCCCACTTGTTGACGGCGATCACGACCGCGGCCCCGGCCTCGACGACTTCCCCGCCGATCGTCGCGTCCATCTCGCGCAGCCCCGACTCGGCGTCCAGCACGACCACCGCCACCTCGGAGCGCGCAATCGCGCGCCGCGCCTGCACGACGCTGACGTGGTCGACGTTCTCCTTCAGCAGGCGCACGCGCCGGATGCCCGCGGTGTCGACCAGCAGGTAGCGCCGCCCGCGACTCTCGAACGCCTCGTCGACCGCGTCGCGCGTGGTGCCGGGCACGGCCGAGACCACGGCCCGTTCCTTGCCGAGCAGGCGATTCATGATCGACGACTTGCCGACGTTGGGCCGTCCCACGAGCGCGACGCGGACGGGCGGCTTCGCTTCCGGCTCCGGCTCCACCACCGGCCTCCCCTCGAGCACCGCGTCGAGCAGGTCGCCGATCCCGAGCCCGTGCTCGGCCGATATCGGGTGGCCCTCGCCCCACCCCAGGCGCGTGAACTCCGACACGTCCAGCGCCTGCTCCTCCACCTTGTTGAGGACCACGCGGACCGTCTTGCCTTCGCGGCGCAGCTGTCGCGCGATCGCCTCGTCGTCCGGCAGCAGCCCGGCGCGCGCGTCCACGACGAAAAGCACGATGTCGGCCTCGGCGATCGCCACCTCGGCCTGCCGCGACGCCGGACCCAGCAGCGGGTCGTCGCTCCCGAGCAGCAGCCCGCCCGTGTCGACGAGCTCGAAGGGCCGGCCCTGCCAGCTGGCCTGCGCGTAGTTGCGATCGCGTGTCGAGCCGGGCCGCCCGTCGGTGATGGCCTTGCGATGCCCGCAGATGCGATTGAAGAGCGTGGACTTACCCACGTTCGGGCGGCCGACGAGGGCGATCTTGACCAGGGGAACCATGGGAATCGGGGGGTTGCCTGTCGCGTTTGACAGCGAAAAGCAGCAAAGCCTATACTAACCGTTACTTAGGAGGAGGTCCATCCCCATGATCAAGGTGGACATCATCAACGAGGTGGCGAAAGCCGCCGACATCACGAAAGTCCGCGCCGAGGTGGCTGTCGAAGCCGTGCTCGAGGCGATGAAGGACTCCTTGATGAAGGGCGAGCGGATCGAGCTGCGTGGCTTCGGGGTCTTCCAGGTGAAGCCCAGGAAGCGCGGCATCGGGCGCAACCCCCGCACGGGCAAGGAGGTACGGATCCCGCCCGGTCGGACGATCCGCTTCAAGCCTGGCAAGGACCTCCAGAGCCTCGCGCTCTAGCCGAAGCCCGACGAGCCCGCGTGGGATTTCCTTCGCCGCCCGGCGGGCCGCGGCCTTCTGAGCCGTTCGACTGGCAAGGGCGTGAGCCCGTCTCCTGGCTTCCGAGCTCGAAGGTGCCGGCCCCGCCGCCTTCGGTGTGGCTCGCCTGGGGCCGCAACCTCGCACTCTTCCTCCTCACGGCGCTCTCGATCGCGCTGGTGGGCTATCTCCAGAGCGGGCCCGCGGGCGGCGTTCGCCTCCCGCTCGGCGTGCTGAGCATCCTGGTCGCCCACGAGATGGGGCACTACCTCGCCGCGCGCTACTACCGCGTCGACGCCACGCTGCCCTTCTTCATCCCGTTCCCGGTCCCGTGGGTGACCTTCGTGGGAACGCTCGGGGCGTTCATTCGCATCCGCAGCCCGATCCCCCACAGGCGCTCGCTGTTCGACATCGGGGTGGCCGGCCCCCTCGCCGGCTTCGTGGTCGCCCTTCCCGTGCTTTGGCTCGGGATGCTCGAGGCGCGGGTCCGGCCCGCCGACCCCGACTCCGGCGGCATCCTGCTGGGCGACCCTCTGCTGTTCCGCGCGTTCACCCACCTGGTCCACGGCCCGATCCCGGCGGACCAGAACCTCGTGATCGGCCCGCTCGGCCTGGCCGCCTGGTTCGGGCTGCTGGTCACGGCGCTCAACCTGATGCCGATCGGCCAGCTCGACGGCGGCCACGTGACCTACGCGCTGCTGCGCGACCGCGCGCACGTGATCTCGCGCGTCGCCTCCTGGGTCTGCGTCGCCCTCGTCTACTTCGGCCCGAGCTGGATCCTGTGGGCGGTGCTGGTGCGCGTGCTCGGCCGGCGCCACCCCTCCACCCTCGACGACCACGCGCCCGTCGGCCGCGCCCGCGCGCTGGTGGGCCTGCTGAGCCTCGTCGTGTTCGTGGTGTGCTTCGTGCCCGACCCGATCGTCATCTCCTGGCGCGAGCTGCTGCAGGGCACGCCGTTCGAGCGCTTCCTGCCCTAGCCCTCACATCACGCTCAGCGGATCCACGTCCACGGCCACGCCCGGCCAGCGCGTCTCGCCGTAGCGGCCCACGAGCGCCCGTCGCACGGCATCGCGCATCGCCTTGCGCCGGCCCTTCAGCAGGATCAGGAAGCGGTGCTCCTGGCGCAGCCGGGCGAGCGGCGCGCGCGCGGGTCCGAGCACGCGGTAGTGGCCCTGGGACGACGAGCGCAGCGAGGCCCCGAGCGCCGCCACCGCCGCCCGGCCCTTGTCCTCGTCGGCGGCGCGCACGATCAGGTTGACGAGCGCCGCCACCGGCGGGTAGCCCATGGTGCGGCGGAACTCGAGCTCGCGCTCGAAGAAGGCGTCGTAGTCCTGCGAGCAGGCGTGGACCAGCGCGTAGTGATCGGGCATGTGCGTCTGCAGGATCACCTCGCCCGCGGTCTCGCCGCGGCCCGCGCGCCCCGCCACCTGCGTCAGCAGCTGGAATGTGCGCTCGGCCGAGCGGAAGTCCGGGATCCCGAGGCCCACGTCCGCGTCCACGACGCCCACCAGCGTGACGCGCGGGAAGTCGTGACCCTTGGCGATCATCTGCGTGCCCACCAGGATGTCGATCTCGCCCTTCTCGAAGGCCGCGAGCGTCTGCGCCAGCACGCCGCGGCGGCTGGCCCGGTCGCGATCGAGCCGGTCCACCCGGGCCGACCCGAACGCCGCGGACACGGCCTCGGCGACCTTCTCCGTGCCGAAGCCCGTCAGCCGCAGGTAGGCGCCGTGGCAGGACGGGCAGGCCTCGGGCGTCTCGACCTCGTGGCCGCAGTAGTGGCAGCGCGCGAGGCGGCCGGTGCGGTGGAGCGTGAGCGAGACGGAGCAGTTCGGGCACATCGCCTCCTGGCCGCACTCGCGGCACAGCAGGCTCGTCGCGTAGCCGCGGCGGTTCAGCAGCACCAGGCTCTGCTCGCGCCGCGCCAGCCGCGCGGCGAGCGCCTCGCGCAGCGGCGGCGTCAGGATCGGCTCGCCGCCGGCCCGCAGCACCGCGCGCCGGTCCACGATCTCGACTCGCGGCAGTCCCTGTGCGCCGATGCGCCGCGGCAGCCGCAGCTCCCGGTACTTGCCGCTCTTCGCGTTCGCGTAGGACTCGACCGAGGGTGTGGCCGAGCCGAGCACCACCGGGCAGGCTTCGAGCCGCGCGCGCACCACCGCCACGTCGCGGCCGTGGTAGCGCGGGCTGTCGTCCTGCTTGTAGGCGCCGTCGTGCTCCTCGTCGACCACGATCAGCCCGAGCCCCGGCATCGGCGCGAACACCGCCGAGCGCGCCCCGACCACGACGCGCGCCTCGCCCTCGCGGATGCGCCACCACTCGTCGTGCCGCTCGCCCGCCGACAGCTCGCTGTGCAGCACCGAGACCGTGGCCCCGAAGCGCGCGCGCGCCGCGCGCACCAGCATCGGCGTGAGGCCGATCTCGGGCACCAGCAGCAGCGCGCCGCGCCCCCGCGCGAGGGCGCCCGCCACCGCCCGGAAGTACACCTCCGTCTTGCCGCTGCCGGTGATCCCGTGGAGCAGGAAAGGCTGGAACGCGGCGGGCTCCACCGCGCCCAGAAGCTCGGCCACCGCCCGCTCCTGGTCCTCGGTCGGGACCACCGCGACCGCCTCGCGCGCGGGCAGGCCCTCGGGCGCCCGCAGCTCCCGCTCCGAGACGACGCGCAGCACGCCCTTCTCCGTCAGGCGGTCGACGGCCCCGCGCAGCGACGGCCGGTCGCGAACCAGGTCGGGCACCTGCGCCCGCCCGCCCGCGGCGCGCAGGCGTCGCACGACCTCGGCCTGGGCCTTACCGCGCGTCTCGGGCGACTCCTGCTCGAGCACCGCCACCCGCACCTCGCGGAAGCCGGGCGAGTCGAGCGCCTGCTCGAGGACGACCGTGCCCTCCCGGCGCAGCCGGGCGAGACGCGCCTGCGGGTCGCGGCCGAGGCGCTTCTCGAGCGCCGACAGCCGCAGCGGGCCCGCCTGCAGCTGCCCGAGCAGCGGGTCGTCCGCGCCGCCCGGCTTCAGCAGCCGCACCATCGCGCGGCTGGCCCGCACGCCGGCGGGCGGCAGGACCAGGCGATAGCACTCACCGGGCGGCGCCAGGTAGTGGTCCGCCACCCACGCCGCGAGATCGAGCAGCGGCGGGGCCGCAAGCGGCGCCTCGTCGAGCACCTCGAGGACATCCTTCAGGGTGCGCTCGGGCGGGCTCTCGAGCGCGCGTCCTGCGGCGGCCCCGGCGTCCTGGGCGGAGCCGCAGACGACGCCGATCACGCGGCGGCTGCCGAACGGCACCAGCACGCGCACGCCGCGCTCGGGCCGCGCGGCACCCGGCGGCATCCGGTAGCTGAACGCCGACTGGAAGGGCAGCGGCACCGCGACGGACACGACGCTCTCGTCCACGGTGCTCACTCTATCGCCAGCGACGTTCCGCGGAGGTCCGTTGTCGATGCAAGGGCGGAACGTCGCTTTCTGGGCAAGCACGGCGACGTCGCTTTCTGGAAGGAAGCCAACGGACCTGCTCAAAGAGCGTCGTTTCGCTTTGGGAACGACAACGAAAGTTGCGCGAAACGACGCTAGCGACCCAGCATCCGGAGGACCTCTTTCATGTCCTCCCAGACGTCCTTCTTGCCCGCGAGGTTACGCAGCAGGTAGGCCGGGTGGTAGGTGGGCATGACCGTGATGCCCTGGTACTCCCCCACGCGGCCGCGCAGGCGCGTGATCGGCTCGGCCGTCTTCAGCAGCCAGTGCGCCGCGAACTTGCCGAGCCCCACCAGCACCTTCGGCCGGATTGCCCGGATCTGCGCCTCGAGGAACGGCTGGCAGGCGAGAACCTCGTCCGGCTCGGGGTTGCGGTTCTGGGGCGGCCGGCACTTTACTACGTTCGCAATCCACACGTCGGCGCGCCGCAGCTTCATGCCCTTCTCGATGATGTCGGTCAGGAGCTGACCGGCGCGGCCGACGAACGCGAGGCCCTGCTCGTCCTCGTCGGCGCCCGGTCCCTCGCCCACGAACATCAGCTCGGCCTCCGGGTTCCCCTGCCCGAAGACGATGGTCTTCCGGGTCCCCGAGAGCTTGCAGCGGCGGCAGTCGCCGAGATCGGCCCGGACCGCGGCGAGCGCTGCCGCGCGATCCCCGCTCGGAGTGCTCCCGCCCACGGCAGCCTGGGCCAAGGCCTGGGGGATACCCGGCTGGACTTGCACGTCCACGCCCGAAGCGACCGAGCTCGTCCCGGCCGTCTGCGCAGCCGCCGCTCCCGCCGGCGGCCACTTCACGCCGACCCTGCCGAGGGCCGAGAGGAAGCGGCCGTGCGCGAGCAGGTCGGCCGCGAGCTCGTCGCGCTCGCTCACACGCGCGCCGGGACACGCGCGCCGGCCCGCAGCGCGACGACTTCGTCGAGGATCTGATCGGCCACCTCGCGCTTGGTCGCGAGGGGCACGTCGCGCCTCCCGCCGTCGCGCCGCAGCAGCACGACCGCGTTCGTGGCGGTGCCGAACCCCGCGCCGGGAGCCGTGACGTCGTTCGCCACGATCAGGTCGAGGTTCTTCGCCTCGAGCTTGCGGCCCGCGTTGGCGACGAGGTCCTCGGTCTCGGCCGCGAAGCCCACGAGCACGCGCGCGCCCTTCGCCTCGCCGAGGCCCTTCAGGATGTCGGGCGTTCGCACCAGCTCGAGCCGCATCGGGCCGTCGGTCTTCTTCAGCTTCGAGGGGCTCGCCTGCGCCGGGCGGTAGTCGCTCACCGCCGCGGCGGCGATCACCACGCTCGCCGCAGCCGCGTGCGCGGCCACGGCCTGCTGCATCTGCTCGGCCGACCGCACCGAAACGAGGGTCACGCCGTGCGGGGCCTGAAGCGCCGTCGGGCCCGAGACCAGCACCACGCTCGCCCCGCGATCGCGGGCCGCCTCCGCCAGACGGTAGCCCATCGCGCCCGAGGAGCGGTTCGAGATGTGGCGCACGGGGTCGATGTCCTCGACCGTCGGCCCCGCGGTGATGAGCACCGTCTGGTCCGCCAGGTCGCGCCTGCGTGCGAGCCGGGCGAGCGCCGCCTCGACGATCGTCTCGACCTCGGCCAGCCGGCCCCTGCCGAGCCAGCCGCACGCCAGGTAGCCCTCGCCGGGCTCCACGACGCCCACGCCGCGCCCGCGCAGAGTCGCGAGGTTCTCCTGCACCGCCTCGTGCTCGAACATGTTGACGTTCATCGCCGGGGCCACCACCACCGGCGCGCGCGTCGCCAGGTACAGCGTGCTGAGCGCGTCGTCGGCGATGCCGCGCGCGAACTTGCCGAGGATGTTGGCCGTGGCCGGGGCCACCAGCAGCAGCTCGGCGTCGTCGGCGAGCGAGATGTGGCGGATCTCGCCCTGCGCCCCGAGCGCCCACTGGTCGTGGAACACCGCGTGGCGCGACAGCGCCTCGAACGTCATCGGGCTCACGAAGCGGGTGGCCGCGGCCGTCATCACGACGTGCACGTCCACCCCGCGCCGCTGCTCGCAGGCCTTGTAGGCCCCGATGCAGCCGGTGACGCCGAGCACGGCCACCGGCACGGCGGCTGCTACTCCGCGGAGCCGCCGCCCTGCACGCCCTCGGGCAGCTTGTCGAGCACCTCCCACGACACGGCCTCGGCGAGCGTCTCCTCGACCGCGATCCGGGTGGGCTTGCGGCTGCGCGTCTCGACGCGCGGCTTGGCGCCGGCCTGCAGCTGCTTCGCGCGCTGGGCCGCCACCGTGATGAAGCGGAACTTCGAGTCCACGTCCTTGGGCAGAATCACCTGGGTCATGCCGTCTTGGTCTCCTCTTTGGTCTGAAAGGTCTTCTCGATCTCGCGGGCCCGCTCCGCGACCACCGGGACGCGGCAGCGCGCCGCGCGAACGATGCTCTTCAGCTCGCGCACGCAGGCCTCGATGTCGTCGTTCACGATAGCGTAGTCGTAGTGCCAGAAGGCCCCGAGCTCGCGGCCCGCCGCGGCCAGCCGTCTCTCGATCGTCGCTTCGTCGTCCTGCCCCCGCCCGCGCAGCCTGCGCTCGAGCTCCGGGTACGAGGGCGGCAGGACGAACACCGTGACCGCGTCCGGCAGCCGCTGGCGCACCTGCGCGGCGCCGTGGACGTCTAGGTCGAGCAGCAGGTCGACGCCCTCCTCGCGCGCCCGCATGATCTCGGTCATCGCGGTGCCGTACAGATTGCCGTGCACCTCGGCGAACTCCAGCAGGCGGTTCTCGTCGCGCAGCCGCTCGAAAGCGGGCCGGTCCACGAAGTGGTAGTCGACGCCCTCCTTCTCGTCCCCGCGCGGCGGGCGCGTGGTGTGGGACACGGAGAAGCGAATGCCGCCCAGCTCGCGCAGCACGCGGCCGATCACGGTGCTCTTGCCGGCGCCGGAGGGCGCCGAGACCACCACCACCACGGGCTCGCGCTCACTCAACGTTCTGCACCTGCTCGCGGAAGCGCTCGATCTCGGTCTTGAGCGCCACCACCTCGCGGATCGCCTCGGCGTCCTGGGCCTTGCTGCCCACCGTGTTGGCCTCGCGCATCAGCTCCTGCGCCAGGAAGTCGAGCGGCTTGCCCGCCTGCGCCCCGTCGCCCGCGATCAGCTCGCGCGCGCCCGTGGCGTGGCTCCGGAGCCGCTGCAGCTCTTCGCTCACGTCGTGGCGCTCGACGGCGCGCACCGCCTCCTGGTAGAGCCGGCCGTCCTCGAGGCCCAGCTCGCCGACGAGCGCCGTCGCCTTCTCCACCAGCGCGCGGGCGCGTGGCTCGCGCGTCGCCTCCCAGCGCTGCTCGAGCCGCGCGGCGGCCGCTTCGATCGCGCCGAGCGCCCGTTCCAGCTCCACCCGCAGCCGCTCGCCCTCCGCCCGGCGCGCGCTCTCGAGGTCGGCGAGCGCCCGGTCGAGCAGCCCCAGCGTCGCGCCGCGCACGCCGTCGTCGAGCGCCGCCGCGCCGGGCGCGCGCTCGAGCGCGCCCGGGAAGCGCACCAGGTCGGCCACGGAGACGCCGCCGTCGAGGCCGAACTCGTTCTGCATGTCGCGCAGCGTGCGCACCAGCGACGCCACCAGCGGCCGCGACGCCACCACCGCCTCGCCCGCGGCGTGCGGCAGCGCGGCCTGCACCGAGACCTCCACCCGGCCCCGGCCCACCGCCGCCTTCACGCGCTCGCGCGCGTCCGGCTCGAGCGCCTGCAGCCGCTGCGGCAGGTGCAGCGTGAGATCGAAGAAGCGGTGGTTCAACGAGCGCACGCTGACGCTCGCGCGGAGCGTCTCCTGCTCGAGCGCCGCCTGCGCGAAACCCGTCATCGACCGGATCATACGGCCTGCCCCTCGGGGGCGAACTGCAGCTCGTGGAGCCGGCTGTAGAGGCCCCCGGGCTGGCGCAGCAGCTCGTCGTGACGGCCCTCCTCGCGCACCTCCCCGCCCTCGAGCACGACGATGCGCGCGGCATCGCGCACCGTGGTGAGCCGGTGCGCGATCACCAGCGTGGTGCGCCCGCGCATCAGGTTGGCGAGCGCGCCTTGCACCAGGCGCTCCGACTCGGCGTCGAGCGCCGAGGTCGCCTCGTCCAGGATCAGGATCGGCGGGTCCTTCAGGATCGCGCGCGCGATCGCGATCCGCTGCTTCTGCCCGCCCGAGAGCCGGCTGCCCCGTTCGCCGATCACCGTGTCGTAGCGGCGCGGCAGGTCGAGGATGATCCCCTGACCAGTCTCGGTGTAGTCGATGAGCG
>CAZMRX010000177.1:0-10527 GCA_964568755.1 uncultured Acidobacteriota bacterium
CGTGGTGGTAGAAGTGCCGGGCCACGAGCGGCACGTCGATGTCGCGCGTCTCGCGGATCGGCTTGCCGTTGTCGAGCGTCTCGAGCACGGCCAGCAAGCGCGAGTTCTTCTGCACCTGCCGCGCGATCGCGTAGAGGTAGCGGGCCCGCGCGTGTCCCGAGAGCGCGCTCCAGGCGGGCAGCGCGCGGCGGGCGGCCGCGACGGCGGCGTCGACCTCGGCGGGCGAAGCCTGCGCCACGCGCGCGAGCTTCTGGCCGGTGGCGGGGTTGATGCTGTCGAAGTGGTCGCGCCCGGGGACGAAGGCGCCGTCGATGAAGTGGCCGAGCGTCCGCTCGCGCGCCTCGAGCCAGGCGATCGCCGGCCCCGCCGCCTCGGGCGCCGGCCCGTACTCCATCGTCTCGAAGATCTCCGCCACCTTCAGCCGGTTCATCCGGGCCTCCGCCCTCACCCATCGGGTGCCGGTGCGCCGCCGAGTAGCGCCCGGTCACGAAGTGCTCGAGCTGACGCTCGATGTCGGTGAGCAGACCGCTCGCCCCGAGCCTGAACAGCGACGCGTCAGTCCATTCGACGCCCAGCTCCTCTTTCATGAGAAGCAGCCAGTCGAGCGCCTGCTTCGCCTTGCGGATCCCGCCGGCGGGCTTGAAGCCCACCTTGTGCCCGGTGCGCTCCTGGTACTCGCGGATCGCCCGCACCATCACCAGGCCGTAGGGGAGCGTGGCGTTCACCGGCTCCTTGCCGGTCGAGGTCTTGATGAAGTCGGAGCCGGCCATCATGCACACCTGGCTCGCGAGCGCCAGGTTCCGGAGCGTGCCCAGCTCTCCGGCCGCCACGATCGACTTCATGTGAGCGGGCCCGCACGCCTCGCGGAACGCGCGCACCTCGTCGTAGAGCCCGCGCCAGTCGCCCGTCAGCACCTGGCTGCGCGAGATCACGATGTCGATCTCCGCGGCGCCGGCTTCGACCGAGCGGCGGACCTCCTGGAGCTTCAGGTCGAGCGGCGTCTGACCGGCAGGGAAGCCGGTGGAGACGGCGGCCACCGGGATGCCGCTGCCGCGGAGCGCCTCGACCGCGTCGGGCACGCGCGCGTGATAGACGCACACGGCCCCGACGTGCAGCCCGCGGCCGGCCATGCCCAGCGCCTGCAGCAGGTCGTCGCGCACCGGCTGACGAGCCTTGGCGCACAGCCGCTGCACGTTGCCGGGCGTGTCGTCGCCCGCGAGCGTCGTCAGGTCCATCACGCTCACGGCGCGCAGCAGCCAGGCCGCCTGCCACTCCTTCTTGACCGTGCGCCGCGTGACGAGCGTCGCGGCCCGGCGCTCGACCGCGCTCCTGTTCACGCGCACTCGCGTGAGCAGAGACAGGTCGAGCGGCGTCCCGGGATTGCGCGCGGGCAGTGCGGCGTGAGCGGCGCTGCCTCTCGCGCCGAGCGCGGTCGTCATCCTCCAGGCTCCTTGGTACGAATCATAGCGCCATCACGGGGCCTGCGCGGAGTCGGACAGGCGGGCCTGCTCGAGCGCCTGGATCAGCGGAGGTCCGGCAACGGCTCCAATGGCGCGCCCCGGCGCTCAGCCTGTGGCAAGATCCCGGCGCGGAGGCAGCTTGGGCGAGGACAGCGGCAGGCGCTACCGGGCCGGCGAGCCCGTCACGGACCTGTGCCGGGCCTGCAAGACGGAGCGGGCGCACACGGCGATCGCGGTCGACCCCGAAGGCCGGGTGCTGCGCGTGATGTGCGACTTCTGCGGCAGCCAGCACAACTACCGCGGCGGCGGAGAGGATGCGCCGCTCCCGGGCCCCGCGCCCGCGCGAGCCGCACCTCGGGTGGCGAGCCCGCCCAGGGCCGCCGAAAGCGAAAGGACGGGAACGCCGATGATCGCGACCGATGGCGAAGGCGACCTGGAGCGCGTGCTGCGGCGCGTCCTGCGCGAGGAGCTGGGGCTCTCGCCCGTGGCCCCCGCCCTGAAGTGGCGCGGCGGCGAGCTGGTGCTGCGGCCGGGCAAGCCGGGGCTGCAGGAGAAGAAGTGGCCGATCGACGGCTTCTTCCACAAGGTCGTGATGATCCGCAACCGCCTGCGCTCGCTGGAGCAGCAGGTGAACGCGGCCGACATGCCCGAGGACGCCAAGGTCAAGCTGCAGGCCTACGTCACGGCCTGCTACGGGAGCCTCACCAGCTTCAACGTGCTGTTCGCCGACGAGGCCGATCAGTTCCGCGGCGCGGGCGGAGGCGACGCGGGCGGAGGCGACGCGGGCTGAAGCCTGGTCGGCCGTGCCAGCCGGATCGCGGGCCCGCCGCGAGCCCGGGCGCCGAGCTCCGCGTGAAGCGGTCCCGCGCTTGCCCGGTAGAGGCTCCTAGCGGTCCCCGGCCGCCCGGGCCGTGGCCGAGATGGCGTAGAGATGCCCGCGGGTGCGGACGTAAAGGTTCCCGCGGGAGATGGCCGGAGTCGCGAACACCGTCTCGCCCATGTCGATCCGGGCGAGCACCTCGAACGCGCGGCCGGCGCGCAGCACCAGCAGCTGGCCGTCTTCTCCGGCGAGGTAGACCTTGCCGTCGCTCGCTACCGGCGAGGCGCTGTGTGTCGTGCCGGTGCGCTCGCGGTAGACGAGCGCGCCCGTCTTCAGGTCGTGAACACCCAGGACGCCCTCGTCGCGGACCGCGTACAGCAGGTCGCGGTAAGCGAGCGGCGTCGTCGTGTACGGCCCGCCCGGCTCCGTGCGCCACGCCAGCGACGGGCCGCTCTTCGCGTCCGCGGGAACGGAGACGTCACCCTCGGCGCCCGCGCGGATCGCGAAGATCGGGCGCCCGCGGTAGCCGCCCGCGAAGATCACGAGCCCGTCGCTCGCGAAGGGCGTGGGCGTCTTGACCTCCGACTCGTCCTTGAAGCGCCACAGCTCCTTGCCGGTGCGCGGGTCGTAGCCCCGCACGTGGTAGCCCCCCACCACCACGAGCTCGGTGCGGCCGGCCGCGGTGTGCAGCGTCGGCGTCGCCCACACCGGGCGCTCGTCGCGCGCGACGCGCCAGACCGGCTTGCCCGTCATCAGGTCGAAGGCGGCCATGAAGGAGTCCGCGTGCTTGTCCACCTGCACGATCGCGAGGTCCTCGAAGATCACCGGAGAGCTCGCGTGGCCCCACTCGGACTTCGGGTCGCCGAGCAGGCCGGGGTTGAGCGTGCCGAGGTCGCTGCTCCAGCGCTTCTCGCCGGCCATGTCGAACGCGACGAGCGTGCCCGAGGCGAACAGCGCCACCACCGTCTTGCCGTCCGTCACGGGCGTCGGGTTGGCCTGGCTCGACTTCACGTGGCGGGCGGCGCGCGGCGCACCGGCGTGGGCCTCGCGCTCCCAGAGCAGCTTCCCGTCACGCGCGTCGAGGCACAGCAGGCGCCACGAGATCGGGGGCTTGTCGGACGCGAGGTCGATCCCGCCCTTGTCGCCGAGCACCAGCGCGGGCGACTCAGCGGGGACGGCGGTCGTCACGAAGACGCGGTCGCCCCACACGATCGGGCTCGAGTGGCCGACCCCCGCAACGGCCGCCTTCCAGCGCACTCCGCGCCCCGTCTTCACGTCCCAGTCGGCCGGCAGGTTCTGCCCGTCGGCGACGCCTCTTGCACCCGGCCCGCGAAACGACGGCCACTCCTGTGCAGCGGCGTCGATCGTGAACGAGCCGAGCGTGAACACGAAGGCTGCGAACGCCGGAAGCGGTCCGCGACATGCGCGCATCGGATGGTCTCCTTGGGCCTGACGCCGGTCCTTCGATTCTGTACGGGACGGGCGCCCGCGTCGACGGCCCGACCACACGATTTCACCTTCGTCCACGCTGATGGAGCGTCGCCTCCGTGACCCCGCAGCTATCGTCGCCACCGGGATGGGTCTACTATCTCGGTGGCGAGGCGACCAGCGGATGATCGTCGGGCTGAACCTCAGGGTCGATCACGATGGCCGGCAGTACCACGTCCAGGTCGAGGACCTCGGAGAGGCGAAGGCCTGCTTCGAGGTGCGGCTCCACGAGGGGGGCGGCATCCGCTGGAGCAAGCAGGTGAGCTACCAGGACATTCTCGCCCAGGGCCTGGCCCGCGCCGAGCAGGACGAAGCCATCCGCTCGAGCATGGAGAAGATGCTGCACACGGTTGCGACCGCGATCGCCCGCGGGAAGCTCCCCTAACCCTCGGCCACCCAGACGTTGCGCGCGCCCCTGGCGTTCATCACCCACGCCACCCTGGGGTGGCCCTGGGCGGCGACGAGGCCGCTGGGGAAAGGAGCGGACATCACCCGCTCCAGCGTGAACGGCGCGGGACCGGCCGCAGCGAGCACGGCCAGGACGGCGAGCAGCATGGTTCCTCCTGGGAGCGAAACGGTCCCGAGTCTGTCCCGCGAGCGCCCCGCGATCAAGGGCGACCCCGGCCTCCTTCGCGCCTTGACCGTCGCTCCTCGGAGTGCTGGAGTGTGGGGCGGTCGAGCAAGGCGGAGAGACAGGAGCGGAGCATGGCCGAAGGCAAGGGGCTGGCCATCACGGCACTGGCGCTGGGGATCATCGGGCTCTTCACCGCGGGCGGGCTCGGGGTGGGGTCGCTCGTCGGCCTGGCGCTGGCCGGAGCCGCGCTCACGGGCGTCGCTCCGCGTGCCGGCCGCGACGTGGCGTGGGCAGCCATCGCGGCGAACGTCTGCGCGCTCTTGACGCTCGTCCCCCTGGCTGGCGCGATCTTGGCCTACCGCGCCTCGCCACTGGCCTTCGTGAGCGACGACGACTCCCTTCCCGAGCCGGCGCAGACGCCGTTCGCGGGCGCCGTCGAGGCGCTCGTGCCGCCACCGCCACCGCCCCCGCCCGCTCCGACCACGCGACCCGCGACGAACGCTCCGAAAGAGGTCGCGAGCGAAGTGGAGGATCCGGTGGTTCGAACGCCGCTACGGGTGGGCGCCGGGATTCGGGAGCCGCGCAAGACCAGGCACGTCAACCCGGTCTATCCCAGGGATGCAGTGATCGCGCGGGTCCAGGGCGTGGTGATCCTCGAGTGCACGATCAGCCCGCAGGGCAAGGTCGTCGCCGTCAAGACCCTGCGGGGCGTGCCGATGCTGGACCAAGCGGCCATCCAGGCGGTGAGCCAGTGGGAGTACACACCGACCCTGCTCAACGGCGTGCCCGTGCCCGTGATCATGACGGTGACGGTGAATTTCAAGCTGAGCTGAGAACAGCTCGGCCGGCTCCAAGATCAGCGCAGCGGGTCGAGCGCGCCCAGGGACAAGGCGCCCGCGCCGACGGCGACCAGCAGCCAGACGGCGGACGAGAGCACCGAGAACGCCATCCCGAAGCGAACGCGCCAGGCGAGGATGAAGCCCGGAAGCGAAAGGCCCGCGAGCACGACGACCGCCGTCAGGCTCCCGAAGAAGCCGACGGTCGCGGCGCGGGCGATGAAGCTCGCGATCGCCGCGATCGAGCCGGCTCCCCGAGTCGCAAGGCCCTCGGCCTCGAGCACCGCGTCGGCGCGGGCCTTGGAGGCGGTGTCGTCCTCGCTGGGAGAGACCACGGCGGCCGTGACGCGCAGGGCCTTCCAGAGTTGGTGAGTCGCCGCGCACATGAGCACGAGGCCCAGCGCCGGCAACAGCAACAGCACGACGCCGCGGCGCACCGAGCACGGCACGCCGTCCGCCGAGGGGCCAAAGCGCAGGAGGCCGATCAGCAGTCCCAGCACGCACGCGGCGGCGAAGGCTCCCCATGCGACTCGTTCCAGCAGCCACAGCGACGCACAGGCGTCGAGGATCGACTCGGACCCGCCGCTCCCCGCCGCCGCCATCCCCGCGAACAGGCCGATCAGCTGGCGTGAGGCGTAGGCCGTCGCGACCGCCGGCGCGAGCAGGCACAAGGCGAGTCCGCCTGCGACGAGCCCCGGGCGCCGGGCGCCAGGCCACCCGAGCCCCACGGCGAGCAGGCACACCAGGGTGACCGCCGCCACGAAGCCCGCCATCGCGAGTCCCGGAAGCACGCGCGCGTCCCCCATCCGTCCCTCCTTGGCTCGCGTGAAGAGTACCCGATCGGCATCTGAGGTATAAGGGCCGGGTTTCCATGCAGCCGTGGGCGCAGGTCTACGATCCCGTCGGCCACGCTGGGCTCTCGACGCTCCTGGCCGCGCTCCCGGTCGTCGTGCTGCTGGGCGCCCTGGGCTTCTTTCGCGCGCGAGCACACGTGGCTGCGCTGGCGTCCCTGGGGGTGGCCCTGGTGGTGGCCCTCGGTCCCTTCGGGATGCCGGTCTCGGCGGGCCTCGCTGCGGCCGGCTTCGGCGCGGCGTACGGGCTCTTCCCGATCGGCTGGATCGTGCTCAACCTGATCTTCCTGTACGACCTCAGCGTGTCCCGCGGCCACTTCGCGGTGCTCCGTACCAGCCTCGCGCAGCTGTCGCCCGATCCCCGGGTCCAGGTGATCGGGATCGCGTTCTGCCTCGGGGCCTTCTTCGAGGGCGCGGCCGGCTTCGGCACGCCCGTGGCCGTGACCGCGGCGCTGCTGATCCAGCTCGGCTTCACGCCGCTCGCGGCCTCGAGCCTGTCGCTGATCGCGAACACGGCGCCCGTCGCGTTCGGCGCGCTGGGGACGCCGATCATCGCGCTGCAGGGCGTGACCGGCCTCGACCTCCACGCCCTCTCGGCGATGGTGGGCCGGCAGCTTCCGGTGTTCGCGCTCGTCGTCCCGTTCTGGGTGGTGGCGGCCCTCGCGGGGCTGCGGGGGATGTGGGGCGTCTGGCCGGCAGCCCTCGTGGCCGGCGCGGCCTTCGCCGTGCCCCAGTACGTCATCTCCAACTTCCACGGCCCCTGGCTCGTCGACGTTGTCTCGGCGATCGTCTCGATGGCCGCGCTCGCGATGCTGCTGCGGAAGTGGCAGCCGCGGGATGGCTGGACCCCCGCGGGCGGCGTGGCCGGCTCGCCGGACGCCGCTGCCGGCCCGCGCCCCACGACGCGCGAGGTGTGGGAGGCGTGGCGGCCGTGGCTGCTGCTGAGCGTCTCGGTCTTCGCCTGGGGCCTGCCGAGCGTGAAGGCGTTCCTGAACGGAATCTCCGCGCCGCGCCTGGAGGTCGCGTACCTCGACGAGCTGGTGGCGCGGGTCCCACCCGTGGTGGCGAGCCCGCGCGCCGAGGAGGCCGTCTTCACGCTGAACTGGCTCTCCGCGACCGGCACCGGCATCCTCGTCGCGGCCGTGATCGCGGGCATTCTGATGGGGTTCTCGGCGCGCGAGATGGCGCGCACCTACACGAGCACGCTGCGCCGGGTCCGCTTCTCGCTGCTCACGATCGCGGCGATGCTGGCCCTCGGCTACCTGAGCCGCTATTCCGGGACCGACGCGACGATGGGCCTGGCGCTCGCCCACACCGGCGCCTTCTATCCCTTCTTCGGCACGCTGCTGGGCTGGCTGGGCGTGGCCCTCACCGGGTCCGACACCGCTTCGAACGTGCTCTTCGGCAGCCTGCAGAAGATCACCGCGGAGCAGACCGGCATCTCGCCCGTGCTGATGGCCGCCGCCAACAGCTCGGGCGGCGTCATGGGGAAGATGGTGGACGCGCAGAGCATCGTCGTGGCGAGCGTCGCCACCGGCGCGCACGGACACGAAGGCGACATCCTGCGCTCCGTCTTCTGGCACAGCCTCGGCCTGGCGGCGCTCGTCGGCCTGCTGGTGTGCCTGCAGGCCTACGTGTGGCCGTTCACGCGGATGGTGATCGGGCCCTAGCGCCGGGGCGGTTCGAGGCCCGCGAGCCCTTCCGCGAGCGTGAGGCTCGCGTACTCCTGCAGGGCGGACACGATCAGGCGCTTGCCGTCGGGCGACACGCCCAGCGATTCCGTGCGCAGCGCCGGGTCGAAGCCGGCTACCTCGCGCCTCGTGGCACTCGTGTCGCGGCCCGGAGCGAACTCCTGGAAGAAGACGCCGGGGCGCCCCTCGCGGTTCGCGCCGATGAAGAAGATGCCCTTGCCGTCGGGCGCCCAGCGCGCCCGGCCGTAGAGGACCTGGTCGCTGGCGCTCGCCGGCCAGCGCACCTCGAGGGCGGCCGGAACGAGCGTGCCGCTGTCGACCTCCGCGACCCGGATGAAGCGTCCGCCTTCGCGGTTGTCCGTGATGAAGAGCACGTGGCGGCCGTCCGGCGAGACCTCGGGGATGAGCGCGGCGCCCTTGACCAGCTGGTGGTCGTCGCTGCCGTCCGGCCGGATGCGCCAGAGCCCGAAGCGCTGGGGATGGCCGGTGGTGTAGACGACGAAGCGGCCGTCCGGGGTGGCCGTGGGGTTCTCCGCGTCGACACCGTCGCGGGTCAGCTGGCGCGCCCCGCTGCCGTCGTCGCCCGCGATCCAGATCTCGAGGTTGCCCGAGCGGTCCGAGCTCCACAGCACGTGCCGGCCGTCCGGCGTGAAGCCGGGGTCCCAGTCCTGGGCGGGGTCGTCGGTGAGCTGCCGCAGCACGCCCGTGCGCGTCTCGAGGGTCCACAGGTCCATGTTGCCGCTGCGGTTCGAGGTGAAGACGATGCGGCTCCCGTCGGGCGAGTACGCGGGCTGGCGGTCGCGGCTGTTGCCGGAGGTGAGCGCTCGCGGCGAAGCGCCCTCCCCGCCGAGCGGGAGCTCGCTCAGGTTCATGCGCCACTCGCTCTGGTCGAGCACGAGTTGGCCCGGCCCCAGCACGTCGCAGCTGCCGCTGCGCGCGTCGAGGCTGCCGGCCAGCGGGAACAGCCCGGTGGTGAAGAGCAGCGAGCGCTCGCGCGCCCGCTCCGGGTCGAGCAGGAAGACGCGCGCCGGGGCGCCGCCGCCGTCGCCGAGCGGGCTGCCGGCGCGCGCGAGCGCGATGCCGCGAGCGCCCGACCACGCGAGGCAGCCGAGCGGGTGGCCGGGCGGGATGGCCTGGCGCACCGCGCCGCTCGCCACGTCCACGAGCGTCAGCTCGTAGCGCGTGTTCAGGATCGACGGCCCCTCGATCACGCCCAGGGTTCGGCCGTCCGGCGAGACGCGCAGGAAGTGGGTGGCGTTGGACTCCGGCGAGTAGAGCACCTGCTCGCGCCCGCTCGCGATCTCGCGCAGCCCCACCTGCCACTGCCGCGTGGGGGCGGCGTCCGCGCCCGCCCGCGGGGGGCGTTGGCGGAGGAAGGCGATGCGCGCGCCGTCGGGCAGCCAGTCGGCCTGGGCGATGTTGTCCGCCAGCCGCCGCGGCTCGCCGCCGACGAGCCCGATGCGATGGAGCGAGGATTCGCCCTCCACGCGGATGAAGAGCAGGCTCGAGCCGTCGGGCGAGAAGCGTGGAAAGCGGTCCGGACCGGACGTCAGCGGCGCCTCGCCGCCGCCCTGGAGCTGCTTGATCCAGATCCGCGAGGCTCCGTCGCGCGTGGAGGAAAACGCCACCAGGCGGCCGTCGGGCGAGGCCGCGGGGTCGCGGTCCTGACCCGAGAAGGTGAGCGGGCGCGTGCGCGGCGGCTCGGCGGGGACCGGGGCCAGGAACCGCGCGGTCGCGAGCGCGCCCAGGAGGCCGCCCGCCGCCAGCCAGGCCAGCGGCAGCGCGCGCCGCCACGTCGCGCGGGCGCGGCCCGCGGGCACGGCGGCCGAGGCGGTGCTCGACGTGGTGGCCGCGGCCTCGATCGCGAAAGCGAGATCGCGCGCCGACTCGAAGCGCTCGTCGGGGTTCTTCTCGAGGCAGCGCGCGACGAGGCGCGCCATGCCCGGCGGCAGGCCGATTGCCGTGGTGTCGGTGCCGCCCGCGAGCGCGGCCGGCTCCTCCTTGAGGATCGCCGTCATCGTCTCCGCGGCCGTGTCGCGCTGGAACGCGCGTCGCCCCGTCAGCATCTCGTGCAGCACGGCCCCGAAGGAGAAGATGTCGGAGCGCGCGTCGGCCGTGAGGCCGCGCACCTGCTCGGGCGACATGTAGCCCACGGTGCCGAGCACGGTGCCCGGGTCGGTGGCGCGCGCCAGCGTCGGCGAGTGGGTGTCGTCGGCGCCTCTACCGGCGGCCGTGTCCTGCCGGGCGAGGCCGAAGTCGAGGATCTTGATGCGCCCGTCGCCGGTGACGAACAGGTTCTCGGGCTTCAGGTCGCGGTGCACGACGCCGCGCGCGTGCGCGGCCGCGAGGGCGTGCGCGATCTGTCCAGCATAGTCGACGGCTTTTCGAAACGGCAGCGCGCCGCCCGCCAGGCGGAAGCGCAGCGTCTCGCCCTCCAGCAGCTCCATCACCGCGTACGACGTCGAGCCCTCGTGACCGAAGTCGTGGATCGCCAGGATGCCGGGGTGCGAGAGCGCCGCGACCGACTTCGCCTCGCGCTCGAAGCGGGCGAGCGCCTCGGGTGCCTCGGCCAGGTGCGCCGGCAGCACCTTCACCGCCACGTCGCGGTCGAGCTTGGTGTCGCGCGCGCGGTATACCTCGCCCATCCCGCCGGCGCCGAGCGGCGCGTCGATCCGATACGGCCCGAGGCGGTCGCCGGGTGCGAGGCTCAAGCGCGGGTGTCCCTCCGAGAAAGCTGCGGCATTCTAGATCAGAGTCGCGGGCGCGCCCGGCACTTGGGGCGGGCGCGCCGCGGGTGGAGAATCGGC
>CAZMRX010000178.1:0-10493 GCA_964568755.1 uncultured Acidobacteriota bacterium
CCACAACTACTTCATTGCGACGGTCACGCGGCCGCCCAAGGTCTACCGCGGCAACCCGTTCCAGGTGGAGGTGGGCCTCGCCTACGGCGGGAGCTGGCCGCCCGACAAGACGATCGAGCTGTTCCGCTTCGCCAACCGCGTGCCGCTGCTGTTCCAGCGCGGCGCCTGCGGTGTCACCGAGGCCATCGTGCGCACCGACTGGCGCAACTACCTGCTGAGCCAGCCCAAGGGGTCGCTGCCGGTGGGGCCGATGGCGCTCCTCGTCCACATCGCCTCGGTCTGGGTGCCGTTCACCAGCGAGTCGAAGGAGGCCGTCGCCCACTACCCGGACATCATCAAGGAGATCCAGCTCGCGGCGCAGGAGTGCGGTCGCAAGCTCGCCACCTTCATCCGCAAGCGCAAGGCGGCCGACTACCAGGCGCAGCGGCGCAGCATCTTCGAGCTGTACATCGAAGAGGTGGCGGCCGCGATCGGGAAGATCACGGGCAGGAAGCCGGGCCCGATCAAGCGCGAGTTCCTGCAGGTCGCGCACAAGGTCACGGCGGCGGAGCTGCAGGAAGAAGAAAGGGCGCAGGAGCTCGAGGCGCGCGCGGCCGGCAAGAAGGCCGGCGCCCGACCTGAGGCGGAGGAGTAGGGCCCATGCGCAAGGACGCCATCTCGAAGAAGACGACGGCCAAGATCGAGAAGCTCGCCGACTCCGTGCTGAAGGCCGTGGCGGCCGGCAAGAACCCGTTTCTCGACATCCCGGTGCGCTCGCTCGCCAACGTGAGCTGGAGCGAGAAGCGGCGCCTCGTCGAGCTCGGCAACCAGAAGCAGAAGCGCTACTTCTTCAACGTCTCGATGGCGAAGAAGTTCATGCAGACGTTCCTGGTGAGCGAGGCGTGCAAGGAGCTGATCGACTCGGGCAAGACCACCAGCATCCGCGACCTCTACTACGTCACCAAGCACACGATCGGCGACTCGAAGCAGAACACGTTCGAGGAGCAGGACGAGTCCGACCCGATCATCGAGGACCTGGAGGTCACGGTCGACGCGCTGCGCGAGGAGCTGCACCTGTTCGCCGCGCGCAAGGGCTCGATGGTGGGCCCGATCACCATCACCGACACCGGCGACACGATCGACCTGCGACGGATGGGCTCCGGCGGATGGGCGGTGCCCTCGATCGTCGAGGAGAACGTGATCACCTTCCGCAAGCACGAGGCCAAGTACGTGCTGCTGATCGAGAAGGACGCGGTCTGGACGCGCTTCAACGAGGACAAGTTCTGGAAGCGCAACAGCTGCATCATCGTCCAGGGCGGGGGCCAGCCGCCGCGCGGCGTGAGGCGCCTGGTCCAGCGGCTGCACCGCGAGCTGAAGCTGCCGGTCTACGTGCTGGTGGACAACGACCCCTGGGGCTTCTACATCTACAGCGTGATGAAGCAGGGCTCGATCAACCTGGCCTACGAGTCGATGCGCATGGCGGTGCCGGAGGCGCGCTTCGTGGGGCTCTCGTCCTTCGACAAGGACAAGTACCAGCTGCCGACGAACGTCGCGATCAAGATGGACGACGGCGACAACAACCGCGCCAAGCAGATGCTCGCCTACCCCTGGTTCAAGCAGGCGCGCTGGCAGCGCGAGATCCAGGAGATGGTGCGGAGCGGCCAGAAGTTCGAGCTCGAGGCGCTGTCGCGCCGCGGCATCAGCTTCATCACCGAGGAGTACGTGCCGAAGAAGCTCAGAGACCGGGACTGGCTGGAGTGAGCCCGGCATCCGCGGCGGCCCCCGGCCGCTCGGCCGTTCGCTTGACGCTGGCCCTCTCGTTGTCCGCCCTGCTCGCGGCCGCCCACACCGCGACGGCCCAGCCTCCGGCCGGCGGCGTCCGCGAAGCCGTGCTCGCGGAGATGTCGCGGCTCGGCATCCCGGGGCTGAGCCTGGCGGTGGTCGAGGACGGCGCCCTGGTCTACGAGGAGGCTTTCGGCTTCGCCGACGTCGAGAACAGTGTGCGGGCGCGGCCCGAGACGGTGTACCGGCTGGCCTCGGTCTCGAAGCCGATGACGGCCGTGGCGGCGCTGCGACTCGCGGAGCGGGGCCTGCTGGACCTCGACGCACCCGTCTGGCGCTACTGCCCGGACTTCCCGGAGAAGCCCTGGCCGGTCACGGCGCGACAGCTTCTCTGCCACCAGGGTGGCATCCGCCACTACCGGCCCGACGAGCCGACGCTCACCCGGCGCTTCGACTCCTTCGCCGAGGCGCTCTCGATCTTCCGGGACGACCCCCTGGCCCACGAGCCCGGGACGGCGGTTCGCTATTCGACCTACGGCTACAACCTGCTCGGGTGCGCCGCAGCGGGCGCGGCCCGCGCCCCCTTTCTGGCGTTGCTGGGCGAGGCCGTGTTCGCCCCGGCCGGGATGACGACGACCGGGCCCGACGACGTCCGACAGATCACCCCGCATCGGGCCCAGGGGTACGTTCGCGACGCGCAGGGCCGGCTCCAGAACTCGGCCCTGGCGGACATGAGCTACAAGTTGCCGGGCGGCGGCCTCAGCGGCACCGCGGCCGACGTCGCCCGCTTCGGCTCGGCGCTCCTCGCGGGCCGGCTGATCTCGGCCTCGACCCTCGAGCAGATGCTGACCCGGCAGGCGACCCGGGACGGGCGGGTTACGGGATACGGCCTCGGGTTGACCCTCGGCGAGCGAGCGGGTCGACCCGAGGCCTGGCACACCGGCGGCCAGGAGCGAGTCAGCAACGTTCTGTACCTGTCCCTGGACAGGGGCGTCCCGGGCGGAGGACGCGCCGTCGCGATCCTGACGAACCTCGAGCGCGTCCAGCCCGAGGTCCTGGCGCTCGCCCGAAGCGTCGCGGGCCTCGGAAGCCGTCACTTCTGACAGTTCACACGCCGACCCGAATCCGCTAGCCTGCGATCGGTGGCCGCGAGGCTGCCATGTGGGTGTCCCGAATGTTGCCGTGGCGCCACGGAGGTCCGACGAGATGGACACGCTTTGTCCCGAACGTTGGAGTCGGCTCGTCACTGAAGCGTCGTTTTCCGCTGATTCGGGCCGTAGCGGCACTGGTCGAGGAACAAACCCACACGGGCACACGTTTTGCACTTAGAGCGCGAGGGAGGCGTAGAGGGGGTCATGAGCGGGCGTCGAGCGAGCACCTACATCGGAGTCGCCGTGGTGGGCGGAGTGGTCGGAGCCATCGTCGGTCTGCTGGTGGCTCCTGGACCTGGGGACGAAACGCGTCGACGAATTGCCCGCCATTCGATCGAGGACCAGGAACGCCTGCTCCGTCTCGCCGAGATGGGCTCGGACTCCGATCTCCTGGGCGACGACGCCGACTTGCCCGCCAGCGCCTGATCGGCGCTCCCGCGCCCGGGCACGCCGGGTCGTATGTGATACCCTCCCAAGGGTTTCTGGACCGCGCCGCATCGGGGACCGTCCGCAATTCGTGTAGCGGGGTTCCCACTTCGCTCCCCTGTCCACCGAGACCCTAGTAGCGACCTGACGCTCGAACCCGAGGTAGGAATGGCGACCAAGACGAAACCCGCGAAGGCGAAGAGCCGGAAGTCGGCCGCGAAGTCGAGGCCCAGGCCCGCAACGAAGAAGCCCGCACCGAAGCCGGCGGCACACAAGGCCAGGCCGACGGCCAAGCCCGCGCACGTCGAGAAGGCGAAGCCCGAGGCGAAAGGAAAGCCGCAACCGCCGGTCAAGGGTGCGGCCCCCGTCAAGGGTGCGGCGGCGGCGCCGGTGAAGGGTGCGGCGCCGGTGAAGGGAGCCGCTCCGACCAAGGGCGTGGCCCCCGCCAAGGGCGCGGCTCCGAGCCGTCCGCCGGGCCGAAAGTCCTCGCGACGACCCTCGCTGCTGCGGCGCGGCCCCGACGGAGAGATCCTGGCGCCGGGCGACCTGCTGCTCCCGGGCGGCGCGCAGCGGCAGGAAGAGGTGCTCTACCTGTTCCGAGGATGCTCGGCCGCCGAGCACCCGGTCGTCGAGGAAGCCATCGCGGAAGTGCTGGCAAAGCGCAGCGAGGGCCCTGGAGAGCGCGACGAGCTCGCGCGCGGGCTGGCCTGGGCGCGCGAGCGCTTCGAGCGCGGCACGATCGAGCCCGCCATCCCTCCCCGCCCGAACGTGCGTCGGACGTTCCAGGGCGTGCTCGAGCGGGCGAAGCAGCGGCGCCGCGAGATCGGCGCCTTCCTGCGCGGCCTCGACCTCGGCCACACCGAGAGCTCGCACATGGACGCGCACGGCGAGGCGAGCCTCGTCAGCCTGATGAAGCTGGCGGCCGGGCTCGAGAACCTGGCCGAGGCGGAGGAGCCGCCGCAGACCGACGCGACCGAGTTCCACCGCGTCTTCGAGCAGCTCGAGGCGGCGACCGAGACCCTGATCATCGACGTCGAGCAGACGCTGCGGCGCCTGCGCGACCGGATCAAGGCCTGAGGCGGCGGGCGCGGAGGCAGCCGTGAGCGAACGCAGCGCCGGCTATCAGTACAGCCTGGTCGTGGGGCCGGATTCGCCGGACCGCGCGTGGCTCGAGAGCGTGCTGATGCGGGGCGGGCTGGAGGTCGCGGCCTGCACCGAGGCGGAGCTGCTCGGGATGCCCGACGTGGTGGCGCCGCAGATCGTGATCCTCGACGACTCCGGCTCGCGCGAGGAGCGCATGGCCACCTTCGCCAACCTGCGCGCCCACGGCCCACTCGCGGGCGTGCCCGTGGTGGTGCTCGCCTACGACGCCGACATCGAGAGCTTCTCCACCGCGATCACGCGGGGCGCCGCCGCGTACCTGGTGAAGCCCGTCGCCGCCGAGGAGATCGTGGCCGTGGCGCACAAGATCTCCGGCTGGCTGCGTTCGACCGATCGCACCGAGAAGCGGCGGCGGCTGCGCCGGCCGCTGATCCTGCGCGTCGACGTCGAAATCACGGGCCGGGAGGGGACCTTCCCGGGTCAGATCATCGACGTGAGCGGAAGCGGCTGCCGCATCGAGCTGAAGCAGCCGCTCGAGAAGGGCAACAGCGTCCGGCTGACGCTCTACGGCGTCGAGGGCTCGACCGACCTCACGCTGGCGGCCGAGGTGCGCTGGCAGCGCCCGGCCCACGACGGCACGCAGGTGGCGGGCGTGAAGTTCACGGGCACGGCGGCGGTCCTCGCCGGCCGCCTGCTCGGCACCGTCTCCGGCCGCGTCTAGCCCTGGCCGGCGGGGACGCTGCGCCCTTTCCCCCTCTGACTCCCCCGCGGCTTACCTACTGGTCGCGCGGCTCCTGAGCTGCGCCGCCTCGGGGCGGCTGGCGTCGATCGCCGCCATCCGGTCGGCCACCGCGCCGACCTCGGCGAGCCGGCCCTGGCGCAGCAGGAAGTCGCCCAGCGCGAAGGCGAAGTCGTAGCTCGAGGGCTCGAGCTCGACTGCGCGCCGCAGCATCCGTTCCGCCTCCGCGGCACGCCCCACTTGCGAGAGCGCGAGCCCGGCGTTGTAGGCGGCGCGCCCGAAGCTCGGCAGCCCCGCCGCGGCGCGCGCCAGCAGCGCCGCCGCCTCCTCCATCTTCCCCGTCTCGGCGACCAGCAGCCCGAGCGAGTAGGCCACCTGGGCCTGCTCCGGGTTCGCGGCGAGGACCTCGCGCAGCAGCCGCTCGGCCTCGGCGTTCTTCCCCTGCCGGGCCAGCAGGATCGCGAGGTTCGACTTGGGCGGGAAGAAGAGGTCGTCCACCGCGACCGCCCGGCGGTAGTAGGCTTCCGCCCGCTCCGGGTCGCCCGTGCGCTCGAAGAGCAGCCCCAGGTTGTGCCCCGCCGACGAGAAGTCGAGCGAGTACTCCATGGCCTTCACGTAGTCGGCGAGCGCCGTGGCCAGCGCGTCCTGCTGGTAGGGCCGCAGCAGCGACGGGGACGTGCCGGCGAGCTGGGCGGCCGCTTCGAGGCGAACCGCGCGAAACGGGTCGGAGAGGAGCGGCGCGAGCCGTGACGCGCGCTCGGCCTCCGTCTCGATCGGGGCATCCGCCACGGCCGTCCTGCGGATCAGCGGCTCCTCGTCGAGGAGCGCGCTCCCGAAAGCGGCGGCCACGTCCGCTCCCTGGTAGCGGCCGAGGAGCGACAAGGCGGTGGCCCTGACGAGCGTCGGGGAGAGCGCGTCGCCAGCCAGCCTCAGGAGACCGGCCTTCGCGGCCGGGTCCGCGCGCCGGCCCGCCGCGAGGACTGTCCCGTAGTGCGGCTTCCTGGCCGTGCCGTACCACTTGTCGAAGGCGCTCCCGACCCACGAGAGCGGCTTGTCCCCGTGGCAGCCGGAGCACGCGTTGGGCACGCCCAGGTCCCGCGTCAGGTCGGGCCGCGGGACGCGCAGGCTGTGGTCGGCCCGCATGTGAACGACCATGAACGGCGCCTTCGGCATGTGGCACGACACGCAGAGCGCGCCCTCGCTGGGACGGCCCTTCCATTCCTGCTTGTGGAAGTGGTGGCGCGCGTCGTCGTACGCCGGGGCCGCGTGGCACTGGAGGCAGACGCCGTTGCCTTCCTTGCGCAGCTTCAAGGTGTGCGCGTCGTGGCAGTCCGTGCAGCGCACGCCCATCCGGAACATCTTGCTCTGGACGAAGGAGCCGTACTCGAAGACCTCGTCCCGGATCTGCCCGTCCGGGTGGTAGAGCCCCTCGGACAGCAGCACCGGCAGCTGGTTGTCGAGCAGCTCCGAGCGGCGGTGGTCGTAGTCGCCGAGCTCCGTGCGTCGCGAGTGGCACGGCGCGCACAGCTCCACGAGCTCGCGGTTCGAGATCCTCGAGGTCTTCATCGCCAGGCCGGCGTTGTCGAGGCGAGCCCGTCCCATCGGCGGCACCTCGGCCCACGCCACGTGCCGCGAGCCGGGGCCGTGGCACGCCTCGCAGCTCACGTCGACCTCTGACCACGTCGTCTGGTAGGTGTCGGTCTTCGCCTCGAACCCCTTGACCAGGTTCGTGGAGTGGCACTCGGCGCACATGCCGTTCCAGTTCTGGGCGTTGCGCGTCCAGTGCAGCCAGTCGGAGCGCGGGATCCGCTGGCCCGGGTAGAGGAAGAACCAGCGCTTGCCCGGGACGTCCCACGCCACGGAGAACGCCTGCATCCGCCCGCCCGGGAAGCGGATCAGGTACTGCTGCAGCGGGTTCCAGCCGAATGTGTAGGCCACCTCGAACACCGCCGTGTTTCCGTCCGGCCCCTCCGTCTCGATCAGGAACTTCCCCGCGTCGTCGCGGAAGAAGCGGGCCTTCATCCCGTCGCCCTCGAAGGCCACGCCGGAGAAGTCGCCCCGCACCGTCGCCTCGGTGGCCTCGGTCATGGCCTGGTCGTGGTGCGACCCGGTCCAGGCCTTCGCCTCCTTCTCGTGGCAGCGGGCGCACGCCGCGCGGCCGACGAAGGCCGCCTCGGCCGTGACCGCACCCTTCGCCGTGGGCGTTCGGAGGGACTCGCGCACGAGGTGCAGCGGACAGGAGCCGACGACGAGCGCCGCGCCGAGGAACGCCGCCCGGCGCCAGCGTTCGAGCTCGTCGGACATCGCGTTCAGCCCCTCGTCACCTGCGACGCGTCGAAGGCCGAGCGGCGGATGGGCGCGCTGACGTCCACCTTGACGATGCCGTTCTCGATCCGGACCGCGAACAGGTCGAGCGGGCGCGGAGCCGGCGGAGCGAGCACGTCGCCGCGCAGGTCGAACACGGACGCGTGGCAGGGACAGGCGAACCGGCCCGAGGCCTCGTCCCAGGGCACGCTGCAGCCGAGGTGCGTGCACTGCCGGTTGAGCGCCAGGAAGCCGCCGTCCTCGAGCCGGACGAGGTAGAACCTCCCGGCCGGGAAGGCCGTTACCGAGCCGGGCGCGAACGCGTCCCACGGTCCGGCGACCACGAGGCCCGCCTCCCCCTTCGGTGCCTTTCCGCGCGGCTTGAGGAAGGATGCCACGATCCAGGCCGCCTCCCCGAGCGCCGCGACGCCGAGCCCGAGCCACGCCAGCCCGAGGAACGAGCGCCGCCCCTCCGCGGTCCGACCGGTGCTCACGCGTTCCACGGCCACACCAGCCTCATGCCACCTCCGCGGAACCAGATCCCCGTCAGCGTCAGGACCGCGAAGGCGGTCGTGAGGAGCGTCAAGAGAGCCTGGGTCGCCTCGAGGCGCGTCGCGCCGAGCCGCGCGCGGAGGAATCGGAAGCCCGCCACGCACGCGACGAGGAGCGCCGCCACGGGAAGCACGCCGCGGGTCACGAGAGCGGACCCTCCCGCCGGCGCGCCCGGGGCGCCGAGCACCGCCTCGTCGGCAACGACCAGGATCGGCGTCGCCACGAGCGCGACCACCGCTGCGAGCCGTGCGGTGCGCCGGCCATTCTGGGAAAGAAACCACGCCCCGCGCGGCTCGTCCTTCGGGAAGCCGAGGTACGGCAGGGCGGCGAGCGCCGCGATACCGAGCGCCGGCACCACGACCACGGCGAAGAGCGGGTGCAGGTGGACGAGCAGCTCCTGGAAGCCTAGGAAGTACCAGGGCGCCTTGGCCGGGTTCGGCGACAGGCCCGGGTTGGCCGCCGGGCCGAGCGGGGCGCGAACCAGCGCCGCGAACAGGCACACGGCGGCCAGCAGCAGCAACGCCACTGCCGTCTCCCGCCACAGCAGGTGCGGCAGGAACAGCACCTGCTCCGGCTTCCCCCTCTCGTCCCGCACGGCGTCCGGGGGGACGACGACCCCGCCCGCCCGCCGCACGCGCCAGAAGTGGAAGAGCGCGCCGACCAGGAGCAGCGCGGGCAGCCACTGCGTGTGGAGCGCGTAGTACGTCCCGAGCGTCTCGGGCCCGATCTCGGGCCCGCCGCGCAGGAGCGCGGCGAGCGCCGACCCCGCGAGCGGCACGTACCCCGCCATCCCGGTGACGATCGTGACCGCCCAGTAGGCCAGCTGGTCCCACGGCAGCAGGTAGCCCGTGAAGCTCGACGCGGCGATCGCGCCGAGCAGCACGAGGCCCACGAGCCAGTTGAGCGCGCGCCCGTCGAGGAAGCCGCCCGTGAAGAAGACGCGCAGCATGTGCAGGACAGCGACGAGGACGAGCAGGTTCGCGCTCCAGTGGTGGACGGAGCGGACGAAGGCGCCGAAGAGCACCTCCGCCTCGAGCCTCTCGATCGACGCGTACGCCTCGCCCGGCACCGGCGTGTAGCCGAGCATGAGCAGCGAGCCCGTGAGCGCCAGGGTCCCGAGCAGGACCAGCGACATCCCCCCGAGGCCGAACGTGTGCGTGAAGCGGATCGCCGCCCGGGGGACGCGCACCGGCCGGAGGTGGAGGACGAAGGTGCCAACGACAGTCCGCGCCCTGTCGCCGTCGGTCTGCGGAGCCGCCGCGAGTCGCGCGAGGCGGGCCAGGACGCCCTGTCGCTTCACGTCGCCCACGATACTCGCTTCAGGGGTGGAACGACTGAATCCTACGAGCCACGTCGGCCATGGGCTGCTGGCTGACCTCGAAGAGCTGCTGGAGCGGGCGCTCCAGGTCCACGATCAGCACGATGATCGCCGAGAAGGTGAGGATCAGCATCACGGAAGGAACGACCGTCCGGCTCTCCGCCATTCCGGCGCCATAGCCCATCGCGGTCAACGCCAGGAACGCGATCCCATACAGCGTCAGCACGATCGTCGGGGGGATGCGGTTCCACACGGCGGAGCGCACCCGCTTGATCTGCAGGTCCGTCAGCTCGGAGAGCGATTGAACGAAGATGGAGAGGATCGCGCTGGGCCGGTCCGCGAGCGTCGCGGCTTCCTTCCAGAGGGCGTCCTGGATCGCTTCGGAGCGCGTCACCAGCTCCTCCACCTCGGCGAGGCTCCGCACCGTCGCGACGCGCGTCCGTAGCTCAACGTATTCCCGCAGCAGCCGGCTGCACTCGCTTCTCTGCGGCTCCGGCAGGAACTGGGCGCGTTGATGGGCCCGGAGCACGGCGCTGGCTTCGTCCAGGACGAGCTGCTTGCGCGCGTCGAAGCGCGCGCCGGACATCCCAAAAGTGAAGGCGAGCATGAAGGCCAGCAGGCCGAGCGTCGAGCCCATGATCGCGCTGGCGGGAGCCTTCTCGGCCTCCGGCATGCGCGCCCGGCGCAGCGTGCCGAGGCGAAACCCGGCCTCGTTGCCGGCGAAGAGCAGCAGCACCGTCCCGACGTACAGCAGCCAGACCGGGCTCTGATCGAGGAGGGTCTCAGGGAGCATGCCGGCCATCACCTCGAAGCTGGCGTCACCGCCCCCGGGGAGGCGGCGCCGTGAGTCCGCCCACCGCCACGCGGTTGGCTTCCTGCTTCGCCTGCCGGTGGTCGCTGCCCTGCATGCGCACGACCAGGCACATCTCCATCAGGCGTGAGCGCAGCCTCTGGCCGATCCGCTCCACCAGGAACTCCTTCCGGCGCAGCGGGTCGGCGGCGAGCACCTCCTCGCGCGTGACGTCCTGATAGTTGGTGGTGATGAGCGTCGGCCGCTTGGCCATGTAGCGGCTGTTCAGGATGTAGAACAGCGTGTCGTTCATCCAGTCCGTCATCTTCCAGGCGCCGAGGTCGTCGAGCA
>CAZMRX010000179.1:0-10458 GCA_964568755.1 uncultured Acidobacteriota bacterium
GAACGTGACCGACAACTACGTGGACACCGGCGACATCCCGGCGTCCCACGCGCGCCAGTACGGGCTCGAGGCGCTGTGGAACTCGGGGCCGGTCTCGCTCACGGCCGAGTACGTCGAAGCCCACGTCGACTCGCTCGAGGCGGGCGACCCGCAGTTCCGTGGCTACTACGCGACGGGCACGTGGGTGCTGACGGGCGAGCACCGGTTCTACGACCGGAAGGTCGGCTACGCGCGCCGCGTGATGCCGAAAGGGCGATGGGGAGCCGTGGAGCTGATCGCGCGCTACGGGTTCCTCGACCTGACCGACAAGGGAATCGACGGCGGCCGCCTCGCCAAGTGGTTCGCCGGCGTGAACTGGTGGGCCACCCGCCGCCTCCGCGTCACGGCGGGCTACGGGCGCGCGATCCTCGACCGCTCGGGCACGACCGGCCACACGAATCAGTACTTCACGCGCGTGCAGTGGGTGTACTGATCGGTGCGCGCCCCCTTGCATGCGCCGGTCGGCGGTTTCGCCTGCGCGACGCACCTGCTGAGCGACGGCGCCGACCCGGCACATGCAGGAGCTGCTCGGCCACGAGAGGCTGGAAACGACGCCCGTATACACCCGCGTGGAGATCGACGACCTGAAGGATGCCCTGGCGCGTGCGCACCCGAGACGGCCGGGGCCGCAGGTGATACCTAAGGCGAGTTAGGTATCAGACACGAAGATACCCTCGCCGTCACCGAATCCGGCTGCGAGAACCTGACGAAGTGGTCGGGAACGCCCGAGGAACCGGCGGTGGTGTGAGTCGGCCTCCGCATCGACTCCGGCTTTGGCCGCGGTGCCTTCCCGAGGCGCTGGCCGACGGGACCGAGCCGAAGCACGCCGCTGTCAGGCCTTGACGTCGCGGGTATGTCCGAGTCATACTCAGGGCATGAAGGTGGCTGTCTCCGTTCCCGATCCGCTCTTCCGCGACGCGGAGGCTGTATCGCGCAGGCTGCGCGTGCCGAGGAGCCAGCTCTACGCGAGGGCCCTCGAGGCGTTCGTCAGGAAGCACTCCGCCGAAGACGTCACCGCCCGGCTCGACGCGGTGGTCGCTCGCCTGTCTCCCGAAGACCTCGCGCCCTCTGAAGGTCCGGGGCTCGAGGTTCTCCGCCGGGAGCGCTGGTAGATGCGCCGGGGCGAGGTCTGGTGGGTGGACTTCGGCCTGCCGTTCGGGTCCGAGCCCGGCTACCGCCGTCCCGCAGTCATCGTCCAGGCCGACGCCTTCAACAAGAGCCGCATCAGCACGGTCCTCCTGGTCCCCCTGACTCGAACGCTGGAGTGGGCGAAGGCGCCCGGGAACGTGCTGTTGCGGCCGAAGCAGACCGGACTCAAGCACGCCTCGGTCGCCAACGTCTCGCAGGTCACGGTGTCCGACCGGCGGCGCCTGATCGAGAGGGTTGGCGCGCTCACAGGGCTCACCCTTGGCCAACTGGATGAGGGACTCCGGCAGGTCTTCGGTCTCTGAGCGAGCTCGCCGGCGTGCGAGAACGGCCCTCGTTCCACATCACATCTACCTGCGGGCCGCGGAGTCGCCACCGAGGCGTGGTGGCAAAGGCATGAGACTTGCTTTCCGTGTGAGGGGGCAGCCTTCGATGTCCCGAATTTAGTCAACGCGAGCAGTGAGCGATCCATCGAGTAGCCCCCACAGGGGTCCGGGGGTCCGAGGCCTTCGCCTCTCGCACCGGTTGCTGCTCCTCGTCAGCTTCGCTGTCCTCACCCTCGCCACAACCCTCGAGGCCGCGTGGTACAACCCGGCCTGGGGCTATCGCAAGGCCGTACTGATCAACAGCAAACCCGACGCGGGTGACTACGGCACCGGCACGTGCGTCCCCGCCGCCCAGGTCAACTTCCCCGTCCTGGTCTCGCTCCGTCCGCCAGCCTGAGCTGCTGCTGCTGCGCGAGCTCGGCGCCTCGCTGCGCCCGCGCATCCTCGACTCGCTGAGCGGCGGCCTCTCGCTCCTGAGCTACGTCGGCCACGGCGGCGCGGCCGTCTGGGCGAGTGAGAACGTCTGGAACTCCTGGGACGCGGCGAGCCTGCAGGCCCAGTCGCGCCAGCCGCTGCTGCTCACCTGGAACTGCCTCAACGGCTACTTCGTCGCTCCCACCTTCGACTCGCTCGCCGAGTCACTCGTCAAGGCCGAGGGCCGCGGCGCGATCGCAGCCTTCTCTCCCAGCGGCCTCTCGCTCGACGCCCAAGCCCACGAGTACCACCGCGCGCTGATGGCCGAGATCAGCAGCGGCCGCCACCCCCGCCTCGGAGACGCCGTCCTCGCGGCTCAAGTGGCCTATGCTCGGGCCGGCCTCATGCTCGAGCTGCTCTCCATCTACCACCTGCTCGGGGATCCGGCTACGACGATTCGCTAGGCGACCGCCTCGCGTAGAGGCCGTCAGTCGGGCGGGTGCTCTCGCAAGAGCGCAGTGGTCCCCGGCCTCTGGACATGAGCCCGGCCCATCTCGCCCTAGTGACAGTCGCGACCGTCTGGTACGCTCACGCCGTGCTGAGCTTCACACCGCCGGAACGGCTGACGGACCGCGAGAACCGTCCGTACTTTCTCTGGGATTGCGGCCTGACCCTGGACGAGTTCCGGAAGGGCCTGGAGGATCCCGATCCGGAGGTCCGCGCCTACCTGATAGGCAAGCTGATGCGCCAGGCAAAGCCGGACGACGTGTTCCTCTTCGTCCGGCCGCGCGAGATCCGGGCGCTCTGGCCGAGCCTCACGAGGTACCTCGGGCGCACACGCGAGTTCTGGTCGTGGCTCTTCGAGACCTGGGAGGGCCAGGGACGTGTCTGGCGATAGGCTCACACCGCTGCAGCGCCGGATCCTGCGGGCGCTGGCCGGCTTGACTCCGCCCTGGACCCTGACCGGAGGCGGTGCCCTGGCGGGTGTGCACCTTGGCCATCGGGAGACCCGCGACCTCGACCTCTTCTGGAGGAGCCGGGGAGAGCTGGGTTCGCTGGTTTCCGACGCCGTGGGCGCGCTGCGAGCCAACGGTCTCGACGTACAGACGCTCCGCACGGCACCGGCCTTCGGAGAGCTGCGCGTCTCGGATGCAGCCGACACGTGCATCGTCGATCTCGTTGCCGAACCCTTCGGCCCGGTTGCGCCTCCCGATCGCGCCGTGATCGAAGGCGCCGCGATCGCGGTGGACAGCCGGCACGAGATCCTGGCGAGCAAGCTCGCGACTCTCCTCGAGCGATCCGAGCCCCGTGACCTGGTCGACGTCAAGGCTCTCGTGGATTCGGGAGAGGACCTGCAGGCCGCGCTCCGGGACGCCCCGCAGAAGGACGCCGGGTTCTCGCCGCTCACGCTGGCCTGGGTGTTGAAGGACACCGACCCACGTCCCGCACTGAAGGCCCTCGGCTGGAGCACGGTGCAGGTGGAGGATTTGCTGGCGTTCCGACAGTGGCTGATCGACCGCCTCACCGCTGCGACGGCTCCCGATTAGGCACGAGGCGAAGCGCCCGGGCGACACCGACGCGTCACCAGGGACGTCTGCATCCCCGGCGAGCTGGGCATCAGGCACGAGGACACAGTGGTCGTCACCGAAAGCGGCTGCGAGAACCTGACGAAGTGGTCCGGGTCGCCCGAGGAGCCGGCGGTGGTGTGAGGCAGCTGGCTCAGGAGCGAGTCCGGGCCTCCGCGAGCACGGCGGAGACCCGCAACCCGGGCACGCGCTTGAAGTGCTTCACGTTCCCGGTCACGAGCTCCAGATCGTGGACGAGGGCGGTCGCGGCGATCTGGAGATCGGCGTCGGCCAGCGGCCGACCCGCAGACTCCAGCTGAGCTCGAACCTGCCCATAGACGCGCGCGGCGGCCACGTCGTACGAGAGCACGGTCACCGCGGGCAGCACCCGCTTCTCGACGTTCTCCAGGTGACGCGCGGCGGCAGACGAACGAAACGCCCCTTTGAACAGCTCCCCCACCACCACAGCGCTCGTGAACTGCTCCTCTCGCGGCATGGCCGCGAGCCAGGTCACGTAACCCGCTGCCGGACGGGGCTTGAGCACTTCGGAGATGGCGTCCGTATCGAACAAGTAGGCCATCGGCTCAGCGGCCGAGCCGGGGTACGCGCCGCGCTTTCGTCCGCCGCGATCCGGCCAGCAGTCTCACCAGCTCCGCGGATCCACGCCAGCCACCCACGAGACCGGCCAGGCCCGCTGCGGGCCCTGCCGAACCGAGCCGCTCCAGCTGCTGAAGACGATCGGCGCGCACCAGAGCAACGACCGCCCTGCCGTGGCGAGTGATCACGACCGGGTCACCGGCCTCCGCCTTCCTGATGCACTCCGCGAACTCCGCCTTGGCCTTCGCCGCCGACACCGTGGTCGCCACTGGCTCATCCTCCGAATAGGTCATAATGACTATACTGACTCATCAAGACCCCGTCAACTGAAGTGATTCCACCTCGGAAATGGCGCGCAGCTGCGAGAACGTGACGGAATGGTGGCTTCTGGCTCGACGGGCCCGGGCGCCGAAGGGCGACGCCCGGGCCCCTTGCGGCTAGCGGCCGGGCCGGGGCGCTTCGATCAGGGTGACCCGGTCCGCGGTCTGCCCCGTTGCGCCGGTGGCGTGGTAGACGACGCGAACGCGCTGGCCGGCGGCGAGGCCTTCGGGCAGCACGGTGCTCCGGTCCACGACGAACGCGATCCGGTGGCCGTGGTCCTCGGTGCGGACGACCAGCGAGGCGGAGTCCCTGGACACGACCGTCCCGGTGGCGACGAGCTCGACGAGTGCCGCCGGCGCGAAGGCGGCGGTCGCCAGCGCGAGGGCAGCCACGAGCGGCAACACGACGGCGCGATTCCTCATGCTTTCCTCCTTCGAGGGCTCCCGAGCGGGGCGCCCCAGGGGTCGCTGAGAGGCAGCGGTGTTTCGTCTACTTCAAAGCTGGGCCGCGGAGCGGCTCGGGGCCGTGAGCCCCGTCACAGATTGCGTTTCTTGACAGCTAGGCTTCGCGGCGCAGCAGCACCATCGTCCGGTCGTCGCCGAACGGCGTGCCGTCGGCGAACACCTCGACGGCCGTCTCGATCGCGACCGCGATCGCCACCAGCGGCTCGGCGGTGTACTTGCCGGCCACGGCCTGGAGCCGCTCGAGCCCGAACTCGTCGCCCTTCGGGTTCGCCGCCTCCGTGATGCCGTCGGTGTAGAGCAGCAGCAGCTCGCCGGGGGCGAGCGTCGTCACCACCTTGTCGTACTCCACCACCGGGAACAGCCCGAGCGGCATGCCGTTGGCCTCGAGCCGCTCCACGCTGCCGTCCTTGCGGAACAGCAGCCCCGCGTTGTGTCCCGCGTTCGTGTAGGTGAGCCGGCCGCTGCCCGGGTCGATCGCCGCGATGAAGGCCGTCACGTACCGCTCCGGCGGCGTCTTCATGAACAGGCGCCGCGAGATCTTCGAGCAGATCTCGTCCGGGGCGTGGCCCACCTCGATCGGGCCCATCAGCAGCGCGTCGAACGAGGCGGCCAGCAGCGACGCCGCCATCCCCTTGCCCGACACGTCGGCGATCACGATCACCTGCTCGTCGCCCTCGTCGCGCCCCTGGAACTCGTAGAAGTCGCCGGAGACCGCGCGCGAGGCGTCGTTCGCCGCGAACACCGAGTAGCCCGGGATCTCGGGCAGGTGCTCCGGCAGCAGCGTGAGCTGGATCTGGCGCGCGAGCGCCATCTCCTTCTCGAGCTCGCGCCGACGCGCGCCCTCTTCCGCGAGCGAGAGGTTGCGCAGCCGCAGCGCGGCCACCGACCCGAGCGCCGCGAGCAGCTCCATGTCCTGCTCCGAGAAGCGGCGCACGTGCACCCGCGAGCTCAGCACGATCATGCCGTGGGTGCCGGCCGAGTCGATCAGCGGGGCGGCGATCAGGCTCCGCACGCCGGAGCTCAGGATGCTCTCCGCGGCCGCGAAGCGCTGGTCGGTCTGCGCGTCGAGCACCAGCGCGACCTGGCCCTTCTCCGCCACCTCCAGCTCCAGGCTGCGCGAGAAGAAGAAGTCACCCCGCGCGCTCGGCAGCCGGCGGCTGGCCGCGCGATCCAGCCCGCCGTGGGGCTTCTTGAGGAAGATCACGGCCTCCTCGGGCCCGAGGTGCACGAAGGTGCGGTCGAGCACCGCCTCGAGCAGCTCCTCGAGCGTCAGCGAGACCGCCAGCGCGCGGTGCACCTCGTTCAGCAGCTTCAAGCGTCCCGCCGACTCGCGCTCGGCGGTCGCGACCAGCTCCGAGGCCGAGCGCAGCACGATCGTGTCCGAGGAGCTCGCCTTCGATATCTCGGCGGTCTTGGGCCGGGAGGAGGTGGCGTCGAAGCCCTCGATCGAGATCACGGTCTCGGACAGCTTCACCTGGTCGCCGGCGCTCAGGCGCGCGGGCGTGGCGAGCGGCCGGCCGTTCAGCAGCGTGGTGTTGCGCGAGCCGAGGTCCTCGACCACCCAGGCGTCCCCCTCGCGGTAGAAGCGCGCGTGCTGCCGCGACAGGAAGCGGTCGGACAGCACGAGGTCGGCCTTCGACGAGCGCCCGACGGTGAGCGAGTCGGTCTCGCACAGGTGGTCGAACGGCTCGCCGATCGGGGGCGTGACGCGGAGGCGGATGGGGGGCGGGCTCATCGTCTGCGGTATGCGATTCGGCGAGCAGCGATCCTAGCACGGCCGGATTCCCGGGAGGCAGGGCCGCCCTGTCGGGGCGTGCCTTCCGTGATAGCGTCCGCCTCCGATGAGGGCCAAAGTGCTCGTTCTGCTCGGCCTCGGGCTCGGCGCCGCCGCCCCGCCGGCCCCGGCCGAGGACCTGGCCGCGGCCTACCGCGAGACCAGCCGGAGGATCCTGGACCGCGCGCTCGCGGACGAGGGCGCCTGGAAGAAGCTCGAGCACCTGACGACGCGCATCGGCCACCGCTTGAGCGGCTCTCGAGGGCTCGAGCAGGCGATCGCGTGGGCGCACGCGGGAATGCAGGCCGAGGGCCTCGAGGGCGTGCGGCTGCAGCCGGTCAAGGTGCCGCGCTGGGTGCGCGGGCGCGAGTCGCTGCGCGTCGTCTCGCCGGTGCCACGCGAGCTTCCGATGCTCGGCCTCGGCATGAGTGTCGGGACTCCCGCGCAGGGGATCACGGCGCCCGTGGTGGTGGTGCGCCACGAGGACGAGCTCGCGGCACTGGGCCGCGAGCAGGTCGCGGGGAAGATCGTGGCCTTCACGCCGGAGTGGGAAGGCTACGGGCGCACCGTCCGCTTCCGCAGCGCAGGCGCGTCGCTCGCCGCGAGGCTCGGCGCGGTGGCGGCGCTCGTGCGCTCGGCCACCGGGCGCTCGATCGGCTCGCCGCACACCGGCTCGCTCACCTACGCCGCGGACGCTCCGAGAATCCCGGCCGCCGCGATCACGGTCGAGGACGCCGAGTGGCTGCGGCGGATGGCGGCGGCGGGCGAGACGGTCACCGTGTCACTGCAGATGGAGGCTCGCCTCGAGGGCGATGCCGACTCGGCCAACGTGATCGCCGAGATCCGCGGACGCGAGAAGCCGGACGAGATCGTCGTGATGGGCGCCCACTACGACTCGTGGGACGTCGGCCAGGGGGCGCACGACGACGGCTGCGCCAGCATGGCCGCGTGGCAGGCGCTCACGATCCTGAAGGAGCTGGAGCTGAGGCCGCGTCGCACGCTGCGCGTGGTGCTGTGGACCAACGAGGAGAACGGCCTCAACGGAGGCCGGGCGTACCACGCGGCGCTCGGCGGCGACTTCGCGAGCCACGCGGCCGCGCTCGAGATGGACGGCGGCTGCGAGCGGCCCGTGGGCTTTGGCCTCTCGCTGCTCAAGCCGGGCGAGGCGCGTCCGCGTCGGGGCGAGCTGCAGCCGTCCGAGCCGACCGATCCGCGGGGCGTGGCCGCGCTCGCCACGCTGCGGCGGATCGGCACGCTCTTCGAGCCGGTCGCCGCGTCGGCCGTGCGCTGGGGCGGCGGCGGGGCCGACATCGGGCCGCTGATGCGCGAGGGGATCCCCGGCTTGTCCCTCGACACCGTGGGCGAGCACTACTTCGACTGGCACCACAGCCACGGCGACACGCTCGACAAGGTGCAGCCCGACGACCTGCGCCGGGCCACCTTCATGCTCGCGCTGATGGGCTACGTGCTCGCGGACATGCCTGGGAGGCTGGGCGGCCCTGCCCCGGAAGCGGCGGCCCCGGTCAGTCGGTGACCGAGATGACCTTCACGCCTTCGGGGATCGCGGTCTCGACGGAGACGTAGCCCACTGCGCCCGCCGTGGCGGCGATGAAGCCCAGGACTTCCTCGTCCGACGACTTGATCGGAGGCGGAAAGACCCGATCGGCCGCGACGCGATCCTGCCAGTAGCGCTGGATCTCCCCCATCGATCGCCCCAGCACGGAGGACGTGAAGGCGCGGCGCACGGGAGTCTTCGCCGACTGGTCGACGGGCCTCGCGAGGGTCTTGTCTCCCCAGCGGTCCGACCGGCCCGTGAAGAGCGCCTGCAGGCTCGCGCGGGAGATCCACGTTCCCCGGACGGTCGGGTGGACGACGACCTGGAACTCCTGCGTGCCGTTCGCCGCGGGCGCGGCCCCAGCTGCGAGCGTGAGCGCCAGAACCACAACCCCGGACGCGAGTCGCACGTGACACCCCTTCCTGAACCATGCGTTGTACGCAAGGCCGGTGCCAGGGCCGGCGGCGGCACAACTCGTTTCCCTGCAGCGAGCTCACGGGCCGGGTCCAGCGCGCCCGCGGCCGAAAACACGCCAGCGTCCCGTCCAGCGTGGCGGGTCTCACCCAACCCGATCCGTCGGTCCCGAGGATAGAATGCGCCGGTCGGACAAGGAGGGCCTCCCAATGACAACGGACCGGAACCAGATCAGCCGACGGAGTTTCACCGCGACGACCTCGCTCGCCGCGGCTGCGGCGGTGGCCGGCGGCGCGAGGCGCGTGCTCGGGGCGAACGATCGCGTGGTGCTGGCCGTGATCGGAATCCGCGGCCAGGGCGACGCGCTCAAGCAGGGTTTCGCGAAGCTCGCGGGCGTCGAGATCAAGACGCTGTGCGACGTCGACGAGAACCTGTTCGCGAGCCGCGCGAACGACCCGGACTTGAAAGGAGTCGCGACGTTCAAGCCGGGCTTCGCGAAGGACATGAGCCGCGTCTTCGACGACAAGGACGTGGACGGCGTCGTCATCGCGACGCCGAACCACTGGCACGCGCTCGCCACGATCTGGGCCCTCCAGGCCGGCAAGCACGTCTACGTCGAGAAGCCGTCGTCCCACACCGTCTGGGAAGGCCGCAAGATGATCGAGGCCACCGAGCGCTACGGCAAGATCGTCCAGGTCGGCACGATGAACCGCAGCCGCCCGCCCGTGCGCCAGGCGATTCAGTTCCTCCACGACGGCGGGATCGGCAAGGTCTACATGGCGCGCGGGCTGTGCTTCAAGTCGCGCCCCGGCATCGGAAGCTATCCCGACGGGCCGATCACCGACGGCAAGCCGCACCGGCTGAACGCCGAAGGCGGCCCGGTTCCTGAGGGTGTCTGGGACGCCTCCTACCTCGCGAAGGTGGACTACGACCTGTGGCTGGGGCCCGCGCCGACGCGCCCCTTCAACCGCAACCACTTCCACTACAACTGGCACTGGCACTGGCCGTACGGCAACGGCGACACGGGCAACCAGGGGCCGCACCAGTTCGACATCGCGCGCTGGGGCCTCGCCAAGAACGAGCACCCCGCCACGGTGGCCGCCGTGGGCGGCTACTTCGGCCCACCGGCCTCGCAGGAGACGCCCGACACGCACACCTCGGTCTTCGAGTACGCGGACGGGACCCTCTTCGAGTTCGCGACCCGCGGCGAGTACACGAACGAGGAAGGCACTCAGAAGATCGGCAACCTCTTCTACGGGACCAAGGGCTGGCTCTGGATCGACGGGAACGGCCGCAAGTGGCAGAGCTACCTCGGCCGCAAGGACGAGAAGGGGCCCGGCTCCGACGCGGCGCCGGCCGAGGCCGCGGGCGGCAGCGACCCGAACGTGCTCACGAGCCAGGAAGGCCCGCACTACCGTAACTTCGTCGACGCGATTCGGGCGGGCGACCCCAAGCTGCTCACCTGCGGCGTCGTGGACGGCCACCTCTCTTCGTCGCTCGCTCACCTGGCGAACATCGCCTACCGCGTCGGACGCAAGCTGAAGTTCGACGGCAAGGCGGAGAAGTTCGTGGGCGACGCCGAGGCGGACAAGCTGCTCACGCGCAGCTACCGCTCGCCGTACGTCATCCCGGAGAAGGTCTAAGCGGGAGGCACGGGGGGTGCTCGACCCCCCCGCAAGCCCGTCCAGGGACTCCCTGCGTCCGTCTCGTTGCGTCTGTCCCGTAGAATCCGCATGTCTCTGACCGCCGAACACCCCTTCCCAGGCCAGGTCGAGGTCGTCGACTCGCACACCGAGGGCGAGCCGACGCGCGTCGTGATCGCGGGCTGGCCGCAGCCGGCCGG
>CAZMRX010000180.1:0-10363 GCA_964568755.1 uncultured Acidobacteriota bacterium
CGGAAGTTCTGGCGCAGTCTCAGCACCGCGTGGCACGGTCGCGCGCGCGCCTGCTCGGCCAGCGCTCGTAACAGGCGCACCTCGGCGCGGCGGAAGCGGTAGATCGACTGCTTGGCGTCGCCCACCACCGTGAGCGCGCCGGGGCGCTCGCCGGCGATCAGCCGGGCCACCTCCACCTGCAGCGGGTCGGTGTCCTGGAACTCGTCGATCACCAGGAAGCGGAAGCGCCGCTGGAACCACGCGCGCACCCCCGCGTGGTCGCGCAGGGCGTCGCGCGCCTTCAGCAGCAGGTCGAGGAAGTCGAGGACGCCGCGCTCGGCCTTCTTGCGCTCGTAGATGCGCACGACGCCGCCCAGCGAGCGCACCAGGCGCCCGTGCAGGTCGGCCCCGAGCTCCGCCTGCCAGCGCGTGCGCGCCTCCCGGGTCCAGGAAGCGATGGCGCGGCCCTCGCTGAGCGCCTCGGCCGACGGCCAGTGCGGGCGGAAGCCGAAGTTCGAGGGGATCGTCTCCAGCTGCAGCAGGCGCGCGACCAGCTGCTCGCCGGAGCGGAAGCGCGTGGCCTCGGCGAACTCGGCGAGCTTCACCAGGCGCGCGGCCAGGCTGTCGCCCTCGCGAACGCCGGCCGCGAGCGCCGCGGCGCGTGCGCCCTTCTCCGCGAGCTCGCCGAGCGTCCGATCGGGATCGAACGCGCCCGCGGCCGCGAGCGGCGTGAGGTCGCGCTGGTCGATCAGCTTTCGCGCGAGCCCGCGCAGCGACGTGCGCTCGCCCCAGCCGTCGCCCTCGAGCGGGATGCCGCGGTCGAGCGCGCCCGTGAGCACGTCGTCGCCGAAGGCGAGCCGCTCCCCCAGCCACTCCTCCCAGGTGTCGACGAACAACGCATCGGCCTGCGCCTCGTCGGCCATCCGGAACCCGGGCAGCACGCCGCACTCGAGCGGCCGCTCCTGCAGGATCTGGGCGCACAGCGCGTGGATCGTCGAGACGCTCGCGCGCTCGAGCACGTCGAGCGCTTCGGCCACGCGGGCGAGCTCCTCCCGCGGCAGCTCCCGGCTCGAGCGGGCGCGCTCCAGCCGCTCGCGCAGCCGCAGCTTCATGGTGGTGGCGGCGTTCTCGGTGAAAGTGACGGCCGCGATCTCGTCGAGCCGCGAAGCACCCGAGCGCACCAGCGACTCGATGCGGTCCACGAGCAGCGTGGTCTTGCCGGTGCCCGCGCCCGCCTCGAGCACGAGGCTGGTGGCGTGGTCGCGCCGCGCCCGCTCGCGGGCCTCCTCGTCGGCGGGGCGGAACGGGCTCATCCGATGTCCCGCAGCCGCAGGTAGGCCTGCAGCGAGGCGTCGCGCCGCTTGATGCCCTGGCGGCGCTGCAGCAGGGCCTTGGGCCCGCACACTACCGTGAAGTCGCAGAAGTCGCAGGCGCTCGGCTCCTGCACGAACACCCCGCGCGCCACGAGCCCGGTGAGGTCGCGCAGCAGCGCGCGGAAAGCCGGGCCCGTCACGTGCTCGGGACGAAACGCCACCTGCCGCCCGCCGTCCACGTAGTCGAGAAAGGCGTCCACCACCGTCTCGCCGGGGAACAGCTTCTCCGCCGCCAGCACGTAGAACGGGATCTGCAGCTGCCGCCCGCCGCGGAAGACACCGCCGTCGTCCTTCGGCGCGCGCCCGGTCTTGTAGTCGCGCAGCACGAGGCCGCCCTCGAGGCGGCGGTCGATGCGGTCGATGCGTCCCGACACGCGCAGCGAGCGGCCGTCGCCGAGGTCGATCTCGAGCGGTTCGGGGTCGTGCGGCTCGGCCGCGTCCCGGGCCACCCCGAGCCCGAAGCTCAGCTCGAAGTGGGCCGGCGTCCTCCCCGCGCCGGCGGCCGCCTCGGTCGTGAGCCAGCCCTGCATCGTCTCGTGGAAGCGCCGCTTCTCGCGCTCCCACAGCAGCGTGAAGCGCGGCGGGCTGCCCGCCACCAGATCCTGCAGCGCCGCCTCCGCCATCTCGCGCAGCCGCTCGCGGGCCGCCGCCGAGTCCGTCACCGGCAGCTCGCCCCGGTCGCGCCGCTCGCGCAGGAACGCCTCGGCGACGCGGTGGAAGAGGTCGCCGCGCTCGAGCGGGTCGATGCGGCGCCTCTCCTCGGGCTCGGGCGCGGGCTGAAGGCGGAGCACGTTCTGCAGCAGGTACAGGAAGCCGCAGCGCGCGTAGGTGGCGAGCCGGCTCGCGGAGACGGGGTGCCGCGCCTGGAGCGGGTCGAGCTGCGTCGCGAGCGCGCCGTCCTCGTCCAGCACCAGGCCGTCGTAGCGCGTGAGCCGGCCCGACCAGCGCGCCTGGCTGGCGAGCCGCGACTTCTGGAAGAAGGGCGAGCCGGCCGCGATGGCGGTCGCGGCCGTGTCGTCGCGGCGCACCCGGAAGCGGTCGCGCTCGCCGGCGTCGACCGCCTCTTCGAGCGGTATCCGGAGCGGGTCGTCCTCGACCACCATCCGGTCGAGCTCGGCCCCGGCGACCGGGCGCCCCGCCAGCGTCGCGGCCGCCGCGGCGAAGAACAGCGACGGCAGCCGCTCGCGTCCGCTGCGGGCGTCCACGCGCGGATACGAGAGGATCAGGCGCTCGCTCGCCTGCGAGACGGCTCGGTGGAACAGCCGCCGCGCCTCGACCAGGCGGTCCTGCGTGGTGGGCAGCACGCCCGAGGCGGGTGAGGGCGGGGCTGGCGAGGGCGACGCGGACGGACCGGGGCCGGGCGAGGAGGGCGGCGGGACGGGCGAAGCCGCTTCTGAGAAAAGATCGAGCTGGGAGGGTTTGCGAGAAACGGGCGAACGGACTGGAGGAGAAGCCCGAACAACAGAAGATCCTTCGGGCGCCGACGCGGAACCGCCCTCAGGATGGCGAGCCACGGGATTGCCAAGGTCCTGGACTCGGAGCGCCAGCCGCTCCGAGTCCAGGAGGAAGGGATCCGGCCGAAAGACACCGGGGTAGCCGCCCTCGACGAGGCCGGGGATCGCGACCACGCGGAACGGGAGGCCGGCCATGGCGTCGAGGGCGCCGACGTGGACCCCGCCCCCCGAGAGCGGCTCGAGCGGCAGGCGTTCCCACTCGAAGCGGGCCTCGATCACCTGCTCGACCTCGCTCCACGGCGCGCGCGCCGCGACCCCGCCCAGGCCGCCGAGGTCGGCGATCACGTCGAGAACGGCCTCGCGGTCGCGCTCCGGGCCGATCCACTGGTCGACGACGTTGCGCAGCCTCTCGACCCACTCGCCCCACGGCGCCTCGCCCGCCAGGCTGTCGAGCGTCAGGTTCAGGATCTCGACCAGGCGCAGCAGCGCCTCGGCGTCCGTCGCGTTGCGCAGCCGCCGCTCGCGCCGGTCCGCGTCGCGTTCGGTCTCGGCCGCCTCGCGCTCCGCGCCGGCCCAGGCGCGCAGGCCCAGCAGGAAGCGGCTGTACCCCGAGACGATTCCGGCCTCGCGGCTGGTGCGGTCCCAGATCGCGGGGCGCGCCGCGACTTCGGGACCGAGCAGCTCCTCGAACCGGATCGGAGCGAAGGTCAGGAACTCCATCACCGCGGGCCGCTCCAGGCCGCGGCAGCGGAACAGCAGCAGCAGCGAGCGCGCCGCGCGCCCGAAGCGCAGCGGCAGCGACGGGTGAAGCCGATGCGGCATGCCCACGCGCGAGAGCAGGTCCGCGAACAGCGGCGCGTACGGCTCCGGTCGCGGCAGCACGACGCCCATCTCCTCGAACGGCACGCCGCGGGCGGCCTCGCGCAGCAGCCGGCGCACGATCGCCCGCACCTCGGCCGCCTCGCCGGGCGCGGTCACCAGCTCCACGGCGTCGGCTTCCGGGAGGTCCTGCCGAAGCTCGCCCAGCAGCGAAGGGCCGCTCGGCGGCTCGAACAGCGACTCGCGCAGCCGAGCGAGCGCCGCGGGCGGCTCCTCTGGGGCGGCGGCGGCGAGCGGAGTGTCGGCCCAGTCGGCTTCGGAGACGCCGTGCGCGGCGAGGCGCGCGCGAAACGACTGCAGCCGCAGCGAGAGCGGCAGGGCGCGACGCAGCACGCGCACCGGGAAGCGCGCGGCGAGCGCTTCGACGAGCTCGACCTCGTCGGGCTCGAGCTCCAGGTCGTCGGCGATCAGGACGCTGGCTCCCTCCAGCCAGCGTGCGCTCGCGAGGCCCTCGCGGGCCGCGGCCAGGATCGCGACCGGGTCGGCCGTGCGGCCGTCGACCAGCTCGCGGTAGCCGTCGTAGAGGCGTGACAGCGCGCCCAGCCGCCGCGCGTCGTCCGGCCCCACGTCCTTCCCGCTCGCGAGGCCGGCGAGGCGCTCCGCGGGAATCCCGGCGCGCCGCAGCGCCGCGAGCGTGCGCGCGAGTGCCGCGGCCACCGGCGCGCGCGGCGTCCCCTCCGGGAAGCGCAACCCGGCGTTGTCGGTCTCCGCCAGCAGCCGCGCCGCGACGAGCGCGTCGTGGCCGCTCGTCCAGGGCGACAGGCCGCGACCGAGCAGCACCGGCTCGGCGAGCGCGCGCGCGAGGTCGAGCGGCTTCAGCGCGTAGATTCCCGCGATCGCGCGTCCCGTCGAAGCGACGCGCCGCGGCAGCTCGACGGCCGCGGCTTGCGAGGGGGTGAGGAGGACGAGGGGGCGAAGGCTCACCAGGGATCCGGGGCCAATGCTAGCACCGGCCCCCACGACCACCTCGCGAGCGCCGGGAGGATAATCACCGGGCGTGGATCCACTGCTCCGGCTCCAGTCCTACCTCGAGTGGCTCGTCACCCACCCGGTGGCGGAGCTCAGCCGGGCCCAGCGCTTCCTGCGCTTTGCGGTCGACCTGGTGCGGCACTGCAGCCGGCAGCTGCGCGAGAACGACGCGGCGCAGATGGCCGCGGCCCTCACCTACCGGACCATCTTCGGCCTGGTGCCGCTGCTGATGGTGAGCATGCTCGCCTTCCGCCTGTTCGGCGACATGGAGACCGCCGCGCGCCACCTCCAGTCCGCGGCCTACGCCTTCTTCAACTACGAGGTGGACACGGGCCGCCCCGAGGCGATCGCCTTCAAGGCCGCGCTCGACGAGCGCCTGCTCGACCTGATGCGCAGCGTCGGCGAGCTGAGCTTCGAGGCGATCGGCGCCGTCGGCGCGCTGCTGCTGATCTGGGCCGCGCTCGGCCTGCTGATCTCGCTGGAGAACGCCGCCAACCGCATCTACCGGGCGCCCCGAGGTCGCGGCTGGCCCGCCCGCGTCGGCATCTACTGGAGCGTGCTCACGCTCGGTCCGATCCTGCTGCTGGTCGTGCTCTACGCCGCGGAGTACTGGCTGGGACGGGCGGAGTCGCTGCCGGTGCTGGGCCCCGTGTTCGCCCTGCTCGCCGAGTTCGGCTCGCTGTTCGGCGGCTTCCTCGCGCTCACGCTGCTGTACAAGCTGATGCCGAACACGCACGTGCGCTGGCGCCCCGCGTTCTGGGGCGCCTTCGTGGCCGCGGGGCTGTCCGAGGTCTCGAAGTGGGGGTTCGGCCTGTACGTGAGCCAGGCGCTGCCGTACCTCAAGCTGTACGGCGCGATCGGGCTCGTGCCGCTGTTCCTGTTCTGGCTCTACCTCGGCTGGCTGATCATCCTGTTCGGGCTCGAGATCGCGTTCACGCTGCAGGCCATGAAGGGGCGCGTGTTCGAGCGCGGGGAGCGGCGCGGCGTCCTCGCGACCGCCGACCCGCAGTGGCTGCTGCCGGTGATGGTGGCGCTCGCCCGGCGGGCGCACAGCGGCGCACCGGTGAACCGCTTCGAGCTGGCCGAGGACGTCGACCTGCGCGTGGATGCGGTGAGCGAGCTCGTGACGTGCCTGGAGGCCGAGGGCCTGGTCCACCACGTCTCGCGCCGCGGGTCCGAGGTCGGCGTCACGCTCGCGCTCGCTCCCGAGCGCATCCCGCTCGCGCGCCTGCTCGAGCTCGCCTCGCGCGCGACGCTCGGGGGGCGTCCGCGCACGGGCGTCGGGTGGGACGCGCTCGGCGCGATCCTGGCGAGCGCCCGCACCGCCGCCGGGGACAAGACGCTGGCGGACGTGCTCGCTAAACCGGCGTCGGGCTGAGCCTCGCGGTCTGCCCGAGCGCGCCGGCGAGCACCAGGTAGCTCCAGAACGCCGCGGGGAAGACGCCGATGCAGCACAGCAGCACCCCGAACTGCGCGACGAAGCCCGCGACCAGGTAGGCCACGAGCGAGAGCGCGTAGTTGGCGAGGTTGGCCCTGATGAACGCCAGGTTCTCGCGCCACGCGAACGCGTCGCTCACGCTGCCGCGCAGCGCGCTGCGCGCGAGCGCCGCCGGCAGGTAGAGCGCCATCGCCAGCGACAGCAGCATCACGATGCCGTAGAGCCCCACGATCCCCAGGGCGCCCAGTCCCGCGAGCGCGTCCGAGGGCTCGCCGGCGCCCGACGACGCGACGAACACGGGCACCAGCACGAAGGCGGCGACGACCCCGAGCACGACGACGATGCCGAGCGTGTAGACGAGGTACACCGCGGTGAGCCGCAGTCCCTCCTCGAAGATGCTGCCGAGGTCGTCCCACTCCGGCAGCTCCGGCCGCGTGCCGGCCGCGACGTTGCGCAGCGTGCGCGAGAAGTAGCCGAGCACGAACGGGATGCCCACCAGGAGCATGCAGGCGAGCACGAAGGCTCCGCCGATCAGGACCTTCTTGATCCACTCGGGGTCCTCGGTCACGAAAGTGAACGAGCGACCGAAGTCGATGCCGCCGTGCGGCGCGCCGGGTGCCGCTGTCGCCATGTCTCACCTCGCTCGCTTGGGTGCTTCGTAGAGCCGCTGCAGCTTACACGACACGGGGCGCGAGAGCCGAGGATTGTCGCCGCCGCGGCGCCTGGCGTATGGTTTGACCCACGCAGGAGGTGTCCATGGAGTCGCGACGCGGGTTCCTGAAGGCCCTGGCGCTGGCGCCGGTCGTCACCCCGGGCGCCCTGGGCCCGCAGAGTGCTTTGCCCCCGGCCGCCACAAAGGCGCCGGACGTCGCGAGCGACGCGGTCGCCGAGGCGCTGGCCGAGGCGGTCCGGCGGCAGTTCGGGGACCACCTGGGTGCGGCCGAGCTCGAGGAGGTCCGCCGCGAGATCGAGCGCAATCGCCGCGCCGCGGAGCGGCTGCGCGCCGCCGCCCGGCTCACGAACGCGGACGATCCCGTCGGCCGCTTCGAGGCGCGCCCGCCGGTGCCGCCCGGGCGCGGGGTGGCGCGGTGATCGCGGAGGACGTGCTCTTCGCCGGGATCCGCGAGATCGGCGCGCAGCTGCGCGCGCGCCGGTTCAGCGCGGTCGAGCTCGCCGAGCTCGCCCTGCGCCGGCTCGAGACGATCGGGCCGAAGCTCGGCGCCGTCGTGACGCTGACGCGCGAGCGCGCCATGCGCGAGGCCCACCGCGCGAACCAGGAGCTGTTCGCCGGAAAGGACCGCGGGCCGCTTCACGGCATTCCCTACGGGGTGAAGGACCTCGTGGCCACGCGGGGCGCCGCCACCAGCTGGGGCGCCGCGCCGCTGCGCGAGCAGGCCTTCGACTACGACGCCACGGCGGTCACGCGGCTCGAGGAGGCCGGGGCCGTCATGGTGGCCAAGCTCGCGATGGTCGAACTCGCGGGCGGCATGGGCTACAACAGCCCCGACGCCAGCTTCACCGGGCCCGGCCGCACGCCGTGGAACACGGGCTACTGGAGCGGCGGCTCCTCGAGCGGCTCGGCGGCGGCCGTGGCGGCGGGGCTCGTGCCGTTCGCGATCGGCAGCGAGACCTCGGGCTCGATCCTGACGCCGGCCGCGTTCTGCGGCGTCACCGGGCTGCGCCCGAGCTACGGCCTCGTCTCACGCCACGGCGCGATGGCGCTCGCGTGGACGCTCGACAAGCTCGGGCCGCTCGCGCGCAGCGTCGACGACTGCGCGATCGTGCTCGCCGCCATCTCCGGCCCCGACCCGAAGGACCCGACGACCACCGGGGACCTCTTCCGCCACAAGGCTCCCCCGGCCCGCCCCGCGCGGCGCTTTCGCGTGGGCGTGCTGCGCGACGCCACGGCCGGCACCGAACCCGACGTCGAGACCGGCTTCAAGCAGGCCTTGGACACGCTCGGCGACGTCGCGGACCTCGACCACGACGTGGCGCTCCCCGACCTGCCGTACGGGGACGCGGTGCGCCTGATCGTGGCGGCCGAGGGCGCCGCCGCCCTGCGCGAGCTCGTCGAGAGCGGCCGCGTGAAGCAGCTCCAGGACCCCGCCGACCGCGTGCGCGGCTTCGCGCGGCTGCTGACCCCCGCGGTGGACTACATCGACGCGATGCGGGCGCGGGTCGCGATGCGCGCCGAGCTCGACGCGCTGCTGTCGCGCTACGACGCGCTCGTGGCCCCCACCCGCACGCGGCTCGCGCCGCCCATCGGGCAGGACTTCGACGCGCCGACCCCCGGCACGCCGCCGCAGGCGGAGGCCCGGCCCGGCGCGCCGCGGCCGCCCGCCACGATCCCCGCCGGAAACCTGGCCGGGCTGCCGGCGCTCGCGCTGCCGATGGGCTTCGGGCGCGACGGCCTGCCGGTCTCGCTGCAGCTCGTCGGGCGGGCCTTCTCGGAGACGACGCTCGTGGCGCTCGGGACGGCGTATCAGCAGGTCAGCGAGTGGCACCGCCAGCGCCCGCCGGCTTGAGCTGCGGGGGCGGCGCGTAGCGGACGACGCCGGTCGAGAGCAGGCCCAGCAGGCTGCGCTCCACGTCCGGGGCCGGCAGGGGTGCCGTCTCGATCACGCTGCGCGCGCTCGCCTGCCCGTCGGCTCGCGACAGGACATAGCCGTCGGCGGGGCTGAGCGTGATGCGGTCCATGCGGAAGGGCGGGTTGTCGACCGCGACCAGCGCGCGATCCAGGTTCCCGAGGCCCCGCCGCACCGTCTCGGGGCCCGGGATCCGGCGCACGATGTCGAGGATCAGCTCCGCCGTCGAGCAGCGCAGCGTCAGGTCCTCGGCGGGAGCGTCGGGCAGCTCCTGGTCCTCGAACAGCAGCGCGGCCTGGTCCCACCCGAGGGCCGTGAACAGCATCTCGCGGATGTGCAGCGCCAGCGCCTGCTCGAGCCCGGGCGTGTCGACGAGATCCAGGTCGCGCAGCACCGGCGCGAGGCGGCGGCCCTGCGTGCTGACGATCACGAGCGCCCGCTGGAGGTCGTCGCGGCTGATCATTCCGCGGCGGACCATCGTCTCGCCCAGCCGGCCGCGCTCGTCGCTCGAGGAGCCGCTCACCAGCTCGCCGTTGACGGAGCGAAAGCTGACGCCCGCCTTCTCCCCGCGGCTCACGTGCAGCAGCCCCGTGCGCTGGCCGAGGTAGACCTCCTTGAGGAACTCCGGCAGCAGCAGGGCGGGAGTGCCCCTCTTGTGGAGGAGCATCATCGTCGCGGCCGAGGTGGCACTCATCCGGGCGACAGTCAGAGCAAGGCGTGTGCCGGAGAGCCCCGCCCGGAAGCGACTGATTCTAGAGGGCCGGCGCGCCCGCACCCCTCGCAGGGGGAGCCCCTGTCCGGAGTCCGGACGCGCCGGGGGGTCAGGCTTTGCCGGCCGCCACCACCTGCACCGGCGTCACCGCGGCGCGGTCCTCTTCGCCGGTGCGGATCCTGTAGATCTTCTCGACCGGCAGCACGAACACCTTGCCGTCCCCGACGTCGCCGGTTCGGGCGGCGCCCAGGATCGCCTTGACGGCCGGCTCGACGAAGTGGTCGGAGACGCCGATCTCGAAGCGGACCTTCTCGTGCAGCTCCATCTTGACGGTGGTGCCGCGGTAGGTCTCGACCTGCTCGGTCTCGCCGCCGTGGCCCTGCACGCGGCTGATCGTGAGGCCCTGCACGTCGGCGCGGAACAGGGCCTCCAGCACCTCGTTCGCCTTCTCCGGTCGCACCACGGCCACCACCAGCTTCACGAGCGTCCTCCTTCTGCCGTCGCGACATTGAGCGCCGGCGCGGTTCGCGATGCCGCGGCGTCGGGCCGCTGCAGGATCAGGATCGCGCCCTCGTCGTCGGCGTAGGCCTCCTCGCCGTGCTGGCTGACGTCGAGGCCGAGGCCTTCCTCCTTCGTGGCCGCCTTGAGCGGCATCACGAGGCCGATCAGCTTGAGCAGCAGGTAGCTCGCCACCGCGGAGTAGGCGATCGCCGCCAGCACCCCGACCGCCTGGATCCCGAGCTGGCCGGGGTTGCCGTGGACGAGGCCGTCCACCGTCCCGTTCCACGCCTTGGAGGCGAACACGCCGGTGAGCAGAGCGCCCACGGTGCCGCCGACGCCGTGCGCCGCGAGGACGTCGAGCGAGTCGTCGAGGCCGGTGCGGGCGCGGAACACCAGCGCGTAGTAGCTCGGGAACGCCGCGATCGCGCCGAGCGCGAGCGCCGCCATCGGAGAGATGAAGCCGGCCGCCGGCG
>CAZMRX010000181.1:0-7760 GCA_964568755.1 uncultured Acidobacteriota bacterium
GCCTGGATCTCGCGCCAGTAGCTCTCGTCCGCGGCCACCGCCTCGGGCGTCGCGCCAGCCGCCTCGCGGCCGGCCGCGAGCACCCGCGGCAGCGCGTCGTCGCGGAACGCGGCCGTCGCGGACGCTGCCGCCGCGAGTCCCAGGAATGTTCGCCGTGAGCTCATGCTCGGCCTCCGTCGGGGTCAGGTCTCGAAGTGAGGCGTCCGCCGCACTGCCGAGCCGGACGGGCGCATCTTATAGCGGACGTGTCGCGCGAACGCCCTGATTCAAGACCCGACCCGATTGGCCCTGCGCTGCGCAGTCGAGACTCTGCCGCGGCGGGCGTTGTAGAGTCCAGCGGTCCATGGGCACGCAGCCGGCTGCCGCACCCTCGCTCGCGCGTGAGATCGGGCTCTTCGGCGCCACGATGCTGGTGATGGGGGGCATCGTGGGCTCGGGGATCTTCATGAATCCCTACGTGGTGGCCGGGCAGGTCGGGACGCCCGCGCTGATCCTGGCCGCGTGGAGCTTCGGCGGGCTCGTGGCGCTCGCGGGGGCCTTCGTCTACGCGGAGCTCGCCTCGCTGCGGCCCGCCGTGGGAGGGCAGTACGCCTACCTGCGCGAGGCCTTCAGCCCGCGGGTGGCGTTCCTCTACGGCTGGGTGCTGCTGCTCGTGACCCAGAGCGGCGGCATGGCCGCGGTGGCCGTGACGCTCGCGCGCTACCTGGGCGAGCTCGTGCGCCTGCCCGTCTCCGAGGCGGCCGTGGCGCTGCTGGTGCTCGCCGCCCTCACCGCCGTGAACTGCGTGGGCGTGCGCGCCGGCAGCGACGTGCAGGCGCTGCTGATGGTGCTGAAGACGATCGCGATCCTGGGCCTCGTCGGCGTCGGACTGCTGATGTTCGGCGGCGAGCGCGTGGCTCTCGTCCCCGTGCTCGACCGGCCGCCGTCGCTCGACCTCGTGGCCGCGTTCGGCGCCGCGCTCGTCCCGGTGCTCTTCGCCTACGGAGGCTGGCAGACCTCGGGCTTCGTGATGGGCGAGCTGAAGCGGCCCGAGCGCGACATGCCGCGCGCGCTGCTGCTCGGCGTCGCGGGCGTCGTGGTGCTGTACCTCGCGGTCAACGTCGTCTGCCTGCGCGCGCTCGGTGCTCCCGGCCTCGCCGCGAGCCGGGCGCCGGCCACGGACGTCATGCGCGCGGCGCTCGGCGAGCGGGGCGCGCGATTGATCGCGCTGGGCATCGTGATCTCCACGCTCGGCTTCCTGGCCCAGGGCATGCTCACCGCGCCGCGCGTGTACTACGCGATGGCGCGCGACGGGGTGTTCTTCCGCGCCGTGGGCGAGCTCAACCCGAGGACGCGCGTGCCGGTGCTGGCGATCGCGCTCCAGGGCCTGGTCGCCGGCCTGATCGCCGTCTCCGGCCGCTACGAGCAGATCCTGAACTACGTGGTCTCGGTGGACTTCATCGCGATGGGCCTCACCGGGGCGGCGCTCTTCGTTTTCCGCGGGCGGGGTGAGACGGGCTCCTTCCGCGCCCCCGGGCATCCCTGGACGACGGCCTTCTTCGTCCTCTCGTGCTGGTTGGTGGTCGCCGCGACGATCCACCGCTACCCGGGCGACAGCGTCAAGGGGCTCGCGATCCTGGCCCTGGGCCTGCCCGTGTACGGCCTGTGGACCCGGGCGCGGCGGGCTCCAGCCCTGGACGAGCGCCCCGGTCGCACCGCCGACTGACCCGGCCGGCCCTGGTATAGACTGGTCGACGGGGGTCTTCCGGGAGTCCTGATGTCGGAGTTTGTGGCCGTCCTGTCGGTGGCCGAGCTGGCGCCCGGGCAGGCGGCCGAGGTCACGGTCGGATCGAAAGCGGTCGCTTTGTTCAATGTCGACGGGACTTTCCATGCCATCACCAACCTGTGTCCCCACAGGGGCGGGCCGCTCGGCCAGGGCTTCGTCGAGGGGTCGCAGGTGAGCTGCCCGTGGCACAACTACACCTTCGACGTGACGACGGGCGAGAACGTGGTGAGCCCCGACCTGCGGGTCGAGCGGTACGAGGTGAAGGTCGAGGACGGCCGGGTCTTCGTGAAGGTGGGATGAGACGATGATGAAGAGACGCGTGTTCGTACCCGTGCTGCTGGCGCTGGCGCTTGCGGCCAGCATGCGCGCGCAGGAGCCGGCGACGCCCGCCGCCGCCCCGCCCGCGGCACAGTCCCCCGCTGCTCCCGCCACCACGGCCCCGGCTCCCGCCGCCACGGCCCCCGCGCAGGCTCCCGCCGCCGACACCCCGACCTTCCCCACGCAGCTGGAGCAGGTGATCGTGGACGTGGTCGTCACGGACAAGAAGGGCGTGCCGATCAAGGGCCTCACCGCGGCCGACATGACCGTCACCGAGGACGGCGTCAAGCAGGACGTGGTCACGTTCGAGGCGGTCGAGCTGCCCGAGAAGGCAACCGCGGCCGCGCCGCCGCCGCCGAAGATCTCCTCCAACACCACTCCCGAGGAGCAGCGCGCGCGCACGTTCGTGATCGTCTTCGACGACATGCACATCACGCCCTGGCGCGCGAACCAGGCGAAGGTCGCCGTGGCGAGCTTCCTCGAGAAGGGAACCCGGGAAGGCGACCGGGTGTCGCTGATCTCGACGGCCGGCGGCACCTGGTGGACCTCGCGCATGGAGGCGGGCCGCCAGAAGCTGATCGACATGGTGAAGACTTTCGACGGGCGCCTGATCCCCGACATGAGCCCCGAGCGGATGTCGGACTACGAGGCGCTCCGGATCCACGTCTACCGCGACCCCACCACTGTCGAGCGCGTGCTGCGGCGCTACGAGACGTACGGGGTGACGCAGTCGATGCAGAGGAGCAGCTCGGACTCGATGCGGACGGGCACCTCGGACGACCCCTACGTCACCGGCCGCGCGTCCGAGGTCTACTTCCAGGCCAACACCCGCCTGCGTCAGACGCTGGACGTGATGGAGCGCGCGCTCAACGGGCTCGCCGGCGCGCGCGGGCGCAAGTCGCTGATCCTGGTCTCCGAGGGCTTCATCCACGACATCAACGTCGACGAGTACAAGCGCGTCAACAACGCCGCGCGCCGCGCGAACACGGCGATCTACTTCGTGAACGCGCGCGGCCTCGAGGGCGTGCCGGTCGCGATGACCGCGCAGTTCGGGCCGGCGCTGCCCGAGCAGGACGTGGGCTTCGCGTTTGCCGAGACCTTCGACGCCGTGGCCGGCTCGGAGGTGGTGGCGAGCGAGAGCGGGGGCTTCACCGTCCGCAACACCAACGACCTCAACAGCGGGATCCAGCGCATCGCCAACGAGACCCGCGTCTACTACCTCCTCGGCTACGTGCCCACCAACACCGCGCGCGACGGCAAGTTCCGCAAGATCCAGGTCAAGCTCGCGGCCGGCAAGGGGCGCGAGGTGCGGGCGCGCAAGGGCTACTTCGCGCCCACCGAGTCGGGCAAGAGCGCGCTCACGGCCAAGAAGGGCGTCGACCCCGTGATCCAGAGCGCGCTCGACTCGCCCTGGTCGCTCGACGGCCTGCCGCTGCGCATGACGCACTTCGTCGGCGACGAGCGCTCGCTCGGCAAGGCGGCGGTGCTGGTCACGGCCGAGGTCGACATCCGGGCGATGGAGTTCGAGGAGGCGGAGGGCCGCAGCCTGGGCGACCTGCAGTTCCTGCTGGTGGTGGCGCACCGCGCGAGCGGCGAGTTCTTCCGCTACGACCAGGGCGTCTCGATGAAGCTGCAGCCCGCCACGCGCGAACGCTACAACCGCTTCTGGTTCCCGATCACGCGCGACTTCGAGCTCAAGAGCGGCGACTACCAGGCGAAGATCGTGGTGCGCGACACGCGCAGCAAGCGCGTCGGCACCGTGATCCACGAGTTCGACGTGCCGCCGCTCGGGACGCTGCGCGCCTCGACGCCCGTGCTGAGCGACACCCAGCAGAGCCCCAACGCGGTGATCGCCGAAGGCCTGCCGGGGGGGCGGCTGGTGGCGCTCGCCCGGCGCGAGTTCGCGACCGGCTCGGACCTGCTGTGCCAGTTCGAGGTGTACGGCGCCAAGCCCGACGAGAAGTCGGGGATGCCGAAGGTGGTGCAGGGCTACCTGGTGCGGCGCGCGGACGGGAGCCTCCTCACGAGCATGGAGCCCTCGGTGATCAACCCGACGTCGCTCGGGAAGGTGACGCGGCTGTTCGGCTTCCGGCTCACGGACGCGCCGCCGGGCGACTACGAGATCCTGATGACCATCCGCGACGAGCTGGCCGGCCAGTCGATGGAGATCCTCGAGCCGTTCACGGTGGTTCCGCCGCTGCAGGCCACCGCCACGGCGTCGGCGCCGACCCAGGACTAGGATGCCGACCGCCAAGTAGAGGGCGGCGGCCGGCCGCGGGACGGCCGTGACAGCCCGGGGGAGTCCGAGGGGGCGGCCGTCAGCCAACCCGGGGGGGCTCGAGGGGGCGGAGCCCCCTCGTTCTAGAGAACGCAGGCTCCCTCGCGCCCCCGCAAGATTCCCCCTTGGAGAACCGTCGCGCGCTTTGCGCCGGACGCGCTACTTCGCGGCGGGCGTGGGTGTGGCGGCCGGCGCCGTGGACGGAGCCGCGGCTGGCGCCTCGGCCGGTAGCGAGGACTGCGGCGCAGCCGGAGTCGTCACCGGGGCCGCGCTCGCTGCGGGGCTCGGGCTCGCAGCCGCCTCCGGCACCTGGTCGAGGACGCCGCTCCCCTGCGGCCGCACGATCGAGAGCGCCAGGCTCGTGACCATGAACAGGCCCGCCAGGATGGTCGTGGCGCGCGACAGCACCGTGGCCGACCCGCGCGGGCCGAAGGCCGTTTGCGTGCCGCCGCCGCCGAAGGCGCTCGCCAGGTCCTGGCCCTTACCCTGCTGTAGCAGCACGACGGCGATCAGGAACAGGCACGCGATCACGTGCAGGACGACGATGAGATAGAAAAGGATGGTCATGTCCGCCGCCGAGCCTCGCTTCTTCGTGTCACGAAAGGTCCGCCAAACCTCAAACACTAGCAAGAAACACCCGGGCGCGCCAGCCGATCGCCAATGGATCTGAGCGTCTTCGACTCAACGACTCGCCCCGGGGCGAGTTGGCACCGGCCTGGCGATCGTCGGCGGTAAGATGGTCGCAGCTCCAACCCCGCCGGAAACCAGGAGGTCGACATGCGCCCTCGCCGAATCCTGTCCGTCGCGTGCGTCGCAGGCCTTGCGCTCTGCGGCGGTGCGGCGCGCGCGGCGTCGGACGACGCTCCCGCCGTCGGCTCCAGGCTGGGCGACCTGCGGGCGGTCGGCAGCGTGCGGCTCCTGAGCTCCTGCACCCCGGACGCCCAGGCCGGGATCGAGCGCGCCACCGCGCTGCTGCACTCCTTCTTCTACGACGAGGCGCGGCGGATCTTCGCCGAGGTGGCGGCGAAGCAGCCGGACTGCGCGCTCGCGCACTGGGGTGTCGCGATGACCCACTGGCACCCGATCTGGACGCCGCCCGCCCCGGACGAGCGAGCGGCCGGCCGGCAGGCGATCGAGCGTGCGCGGGCCGCGGCCGGCAAGCACGACGTCGAGCGCGGCCTGATCGCGGCGCTCTCGGCCTACTACGCCGACCCGCCGGCCAACGCCGCCGCCGGCTCGGGCGAAGCCGGCCAGTCCTGCCACGGCCTGACCGGGGGAGCCGAGCATGCCGCTCGCGCCCTGGCCTACGAGAAGGCGATGGAGCGGCTCTTCGCCGAGCACCCCGCGGACGTCGAGGTCGCGAGCTTCTACGCGCTCGCGCTGCTCGCGACGCACCCGCCGACCGACGCCAGCCTGAAGAACCCCACGCGCGCCACTCAGATCCTCGAGCCCTTCCACGCCGCGAACCCGAATCACCCGGGGGTGGTCCACTACCTGATCCACGGGTACGACTTCCCGAGAGTCGCGGCGCGCGGTCTGCAGGCGGCACGCGAGTACGCGGCGATCGCGCCGTGGGTGCCGCACGCGCTGCACATGCCGTCCCACATCTTCACGCGGCTCGGCATGTGGAGCGACGTGATCGCCTCGAACCTGGCGTCGACCGACGCGGCGCGCCAGTACGCCGCCAGCCACCACCCGCAGGCCGCCTCCTTCGAGGAGCTGCACGCGCTCGACTACATGATCTACGGCTACCTGCAGCGCGGAGACGACCGGCTGGCGTCCGAGGTGCTGGCCGCCGCGCGGGCCGTGCGCGTCACCGTCCCGGCCGTCGACTTCGCCGCCGCGTACGCGACCGGCGCGGTCCCCGCCCGCTACGCGCTCGAACGCCGGCAGTGGGCCGAGGCGGCCGCTCTCGTCGAGCCGAGCTCGCCTTCGATCGAGACGTACACGTTCGGCGCCGCACACGTCGTGTTCGCGCGCGCCCTGGGCGCCGCCCGCGCGGGGCGGCCCGCCGAAGCACGCCAGGCGATGGCCCGCCTGGAGGAGCTCGCGAAAGGGATGACCGACCCACGCCAGCAGTACTTCGCCCGGCAGGCGGGCATGCAGCTCGACGCCGTCCGGGGGTGGGTCGCGTTCGCGGAGGGCCGACCGGAGGAGGCGGAGCGACTCCTGCGTGGAGCCGCCGACGCCGACGACGCCCTCGGCAAGCACCCGGTGAGCCCGGGGTCGCTGCTGCCCGCCCGCGAGCTGCTCGCCGACCTGCTCCTCGAGCGGGGGAAGGCTCGCGAGTCGCTCGCCGAGTACGAGGCCTGCCTGAAGCTCAATCCCGGGCGGCTGAACGGCCTCTACGGCGCCGGTCTCTCAGCCGAGCGCGCCGGCGAGCGCGAGCTCGCGCGTCAGCGCTACACGCAGCTCGCTGCGATGGTCGCGGCCGATTCGGACCGCCCCGAGGTCGCGCACGCGCGCGCGTTCCTGGCTGACGCGGGGCCGGTCGCTCGTGGGCGCTAGACGGCGTCGCTGACGAGGCGGAAGACCGGCGGCTCGTCTTCGTCGACGCGGGGGAAGCGGCCCACGTTCGGGTCGACGAAGAAGTTGTCGTTCTGGTCGTCGTTGGCGGTCGACACCTCGCCCAGGATGCACTCGTCGCTCGTCGGGACGAACTCGTGGTACACGCGCGGCGGCAGCGTGACCCGCTCACCGGCTCGCAGCCGGACCGCCTCGCCGGCGGCCACGGGCCGGCTCTCGCCGTTGACCAGGAGGTCGAAGCGACGTCCCTCGCACTCGGCCGGGGATGCGGGCCAGGCACGGACCGCCAGCTCGCCCCAGCGGCAGATGATGTCTTCCTTCTTCCGATGGTGGCAGTGGCAGGGGGTGACCATGCCGGCTCGCGCGTACATCAGCTTTTCGCAGTACTCGGCTTCGTTCGCCAGGTTCACGAGCACGAGCCCGTGACGGCGCCAGTCGTGGAGGCCGAAGTCCGTCACGTCCCAGCGTGGCAGCGGCGGCAGCGCCCAGTGGTGCTCGCGGAAGCAGGCCTCGGCGGCCCGCAGCAGGCCGTTGATCTCGCTTCGCTTCATGGGCAGCCGTCTCGAGCCAGGCCCTGGGTTCTTTCAGAGCGCGGCCGAGCTCAGCCCTGAGACTGCCCGATCGCGACCCGCGTCGCAAGCATCGGGACTCCGGACACGGCTGACGAACGGGGAGCGGGCGAAGAGGGAGCGGGCGAAGAGGGAGCTGACGAAGAGGGAGCTGACGAAAGGGAGCTGACGAAGAGGGAGCTGACGAAGAGGGAGCTGACGAAAGGGAGCTGACGAAAAAAGGAGCTGACGAAAAGGAGTCGACGAAAGGGAGTCGACGAAAGGGAGTCGACGAAAGGGAGTCGACGAAAGGGAGTCGACGAAA
>CAZMRX010000181.1:7860-10357 GCA_964568755.1 uncultured Acidobacteriota bacterium
GACGAAAAGGAGTCGACGAAACAGCCCAGAAAGCGGCGTTCCGCCTCGACAACGACAACGGACCTTGCGCGGAACGCCGCTAGAAATTCACGAGCTTAAGGAACGAGTCGGCTTTCAGCGAGGCGCCGCCGACGAGCGCGCCGTCTACGTCCGGCAGCGCCATCAGGCCCTTCACGTTGTCGGGCTTGACGCTGCCGCCGTAGAGGATTCGCAGCACGTCGGCCACCGGCCGGCCGTGCTTCGCCGCGATCCGCTCGCGGATGAAGGCGTGGACCTCCTGCGCCTGCTCGGGCGTCGCCACCTTGCCGGTGCCGATCGCCCAGACGGGCTCGTAGGCGATCACGACGCGCTTCGCCTCGTCAGCCGTGACCGCGTCGAGGATCGCGCCGAGCTGCCGGCCCACGACCTCCATCGTGCGGCCCGCCTCGCGCTCCGCGAGCGTCTCGCCGACGCACGAGATCGGGGTGAGGCCGCTTCCGAGCGCGACCTTCGTCTTCTTCGCCACGCCGTCGTCGGTCTCGGCGAAGTACTGGCGCCGCTCGGAGTGGCCGAGGATCACGTGCGTGACGCCCAGGTCCAGGAGCATCGGCGCGGAGACCTCGCCCGTGAAGGCGCCTTCCTTCTCGAAGTGCATGTTCTGGGCCGCGACCGCCACGGGGCTCCCCTTGGCCGCGGCGACTGCGGCAGCGAGCGCGGTGTAGGGCGGCGCCACGAGCGTGTCGGATGGAGCGCCGGCGATGCCCCGCTTGATCTCCTCGACGAGGGCCACGGCCTCGGAGGCCGTCTTGTACATCTTCCAGTTGCCGGCGATCAGCTTTCTCCGCATACGTCCTTCCTATTTCAGCAGGGATCCACCAAACGTCAGGGAGGCGAGCTCGGCGGGGCCGCGCGTCCGTGCGGGGTGCGACGAGAGAAAGGAGAGCATCACCGAGGGCAGGGGCTGACGGAACGCGCGGGTTCTCTGGACGCTGCCAATCGGGGGGCTGAGCGCCCCCCGAGCCCCCGCTGGTGTCACCTCTCGCTCAGGTACGTGACGCCCGGCAGCTCCTTGCCCTCCAGGAACTCGAGCGAGGCTCCGCCGCCGGTCGAGACGTGCGTGACCTTGTCGGCGAGGCCGTTCTTCTCGACCGCCGCGACCGAGTCCCCGCCGCCGACCACGGTGATGGCCCCGTGTGCCGTTGCGTCGGCCAGGGCCTGCGCGATCGCGAGCGTGCCCTTCGCCGTTTCCGGGATCTCGAAGACGCCCATCGGGCCGTTCCAGACGACCGTCCTGGCGCCCTTGACGATCGCGGCGAACTTCGCTCGGGTCGCCTCGCCGACGTCCACGCCGATGTCCTTGGCGCCGATGCCGTCCCACGCGACCGTCTTCAGCGTGCCGACCTTGCGCGCGTCGAAGTCGAAGGCGTCGGTGACGACGGTGTCCACCGGCAGCACCAGCTTGCCCTTCGCCTTGGCGAGAAGCGCCCGCGCCATCTCGACTCGGTCGTCTTCGACGAGCGAGCCGCCGATCTCCTTGCCCTGCGCCTTGTAGAAGGTGAAGGCCATCCCGCGAGACCTTGGCGCCGCCGATGATCGCGACGAACGGCCGCTTCGGGTTGTTGACGGCGTCGCCCAGGAAATCGAGCTCCTTCTTCATCAGGTAGCCGGCCGCGCGCTGGGGGAGTGCGATGCCGGTGATCGAGCTGTGGGCCCGGTGTGCGGTGCCGAAGGCGTCGTTGACGTAGACGTCGCCGAGCTTCGTGAGCGAGGCGCGGAACGCCTTGACGGCCTCCGGGTCGGCCTTGACCGAGCTGCCGTCCTCCTTCTTGACCTTGCCCTCTTCCTCGATGTGGAAGCGCAGGTTCTCGAGCAGCGCCACCTGCCCGGGCTTCAGGGCCGCGCAGGCCTTCTCGACCTCGGGCCCGACGCAGTCGGGCAGGAACGTCACCGGCTGGCCGAGCAGCTCGGAGAGCTTCTCGGCCACCGGCTTCAGGGAGTACTTCGGGAGCTTCTGCCCGTCGGGCCGGCCGAGGTGGCTCATCAGCACCAGGCTCGCGCCCTGGCCGAGCACGTGGCGGATCGAGGGCAGCGACGCCCGCAGGCGCTTGTCGCTCTCGACCTTTCCGTCCTTCACCGGCACGTTGAAGTCGACGCGCATGATCGCGCGCCGGCCCGCGAGGGCGAGGTCCTCGATGAAGAGCTTGGCCATGGCCGTGCCCCTAAGAGGCGCCGTCCTTCTTGGCCATGTAGCGGACGAGGTCCACCACGCGGTTCGAGTAGCCCCACTCGTTGTCGTACCAGGAGACCACCTTGAAGAAGCGCTTCTCGCCCTTCAGGTTGTTCTGCAGCGTCGCGAGCGAGTCGTAGATCGAGGAGCGGTCGTCGTGGATGAAGTCGGTCGAGACGACCTCCTCGTTCGTGTAGCCGAGGATGCCCTTGAGATACGTCTCGCTCGCCTTCTTCATCAGGCCGTCGATCTCCTCGATCGACGTGTCCTTCGCCGCCCGGAACGTGAGGT
>CAZMRX010000182.1:0-10356 GCA_964568755.1 uncultured Acidobacteriota bacterium
ACGGCAGGAACGACGCGTTCTCGACCGGGTCCCACGCCCAGTAGCCGCCCCAGCCCAGCACCTCGTAGGCCCACCAGCCGCCGAGCACGATCGCGACCGTGAGGAACATCCACGGCAGCATCAGCCACGTGCGCAGCGGGCGCAGGAAGTCGTGGCCGAGGCGGCCCGTGAGCAGCGCCGCCGACGCCAAGCCGAACGGGATCGTCATCCCGACGTAGCCCAGGTACAGGAACGGCGGGTGGATCGCCATCAGCACGTGGTTCTGCAGCAGCGGGTTCGGCCCCGGGCCGTCGGCGGGCACCGGCGAGACGGTCTGGAACGGCTGGGCCGGGCCCGCGAGCAGGAACGCGAAGAAGGCGCCGCACGCGAGCCACACCGCCACCGCCCAGGGCATGTACTCGGGGTGCTTGTCGCGGTTGGCCCACGTCGCGACGCCCACGTAGGCGCCGATCACGAGGCCCCAGAACAGGATCGAGCCCTCGAGCGAGGACCACAGGCTCACCACCGCGACCCAGTTGGGCACCGCGCGCGAGCCGACCTGGGCCACGTAGCTGATGCTGAAGTCGCGCGCCAGGAGCGCCCACACCATGAGCAGGTTGGCGGCGACCATCGCCCCTGCGAACAGGTAGGCGAGGCGGCGGGTCCAGGCCCAGCCCACGGCGGAGCGGCGCACGGCGGTCGCCCCGCCCAGCACCGCGCCGACCGTCGACGCGAGCAGGGCGAGCAGGACGAGGTTGCGGCCGATCGCGGCGGTCACGGGTCGGGCCGCGGGCTCGGCTCCGCGGCCGGCCCGCCGGTGCGGCCGTCGCCGTCGCGGACGCTGCGCATCAGGTCGTCGATGGCCGCGTTCTCGGCTTCGGTCGGGGCGCGGTACTCGTTGCCGTGCGAGACCATGAGCCGGTGGCCCTCGAAGTGGCCGGCGGGCGTCAGCGTGCCCTCCACGACCACCCCGATGCGCTCGCGGAACATCTGCGGCGGGACGCCGCTGCACTTGACGTGCGTGAGCGCGCCCTGGCGGTCGACGACGTCGAACTCGACCCCCGAGGCGCCCGGGCCGCGGCGGATCGAGCCGTCGGCCACGAGGCCGCCCAGCCGGATCGTGGCCCCGACCGCCTTGTCGCCGGCGGCCTGGAGCTCGGTCGGCCCCCAGTAGTAGACGAGGTTCTCGCCGATCCCGCCCAGGCTGAGGGCGAGAATGGCGGCCGCCGCGACGGCCAGGGCGACGAGCGTGACCCGGCGCCGCTTCGTGCCCCAGAGCAGGGACCCGGTCGGCGGCAGGGAATCAGGACTAGAGGGCGTCGCGACGGGAGCGTCCCCGCCGGTAGCGCCAGATGACTGAGAAGGCATACCCCAGCAGTATAACGGCGCTCGCGACGTACGCCGCGATGACGTACTCCCACCCGCCCTCGATCACCCCGGTCATCGGGTCCCCCCCGCAGCCTCGGCCACCCGGGTCGGCAACGGAGGCGCGCTCTCCGCCTCGCGGCGCAGGAAGGCGAGCCGCGCGCGCAGCTCGACGAGGCCCACGAGCAGGAACAGCACGCCGAAGGCGTTGATGCGCAGCGGCCAGTGGAAGGCGCGCGACACGGTCTCGGGCGTCGTCTGCAGCTGGTGCAGCGAGTTCCACCAGCGCACCGAGAAGTAGACGAGCGGCACGTCGACGTAGGCGATCACCACCGCCACCGCGGACCACACGGCGCGCTTGACGGGATCGTCCACGAACTGCCGCAGCGCCAGGATCCCGCCGAAGGCGAACAGCAGCACCGCGGTGGTGGTGAGACGCGGGTCCCAGTCCCACCACACGCCCCAGGTCGGCCGCGCCCAGATCGAGCCCTGGATGCACACGAGCGCCGAGAGCACCACTCCCGCCTCGACCGCGGCCTCGAGCCGCGCGTCCCAGGTCCAGCCGCCGCGCAGCAGCGAGACGAGGGCGCACGCGAAGGCGAAGGTGAGCACCAGCATCGCGGTCCACGCGGTCGGCACGTGGACGTACATGATGCGCTGCACCTCGCCCATGTACTGCTCGCGCGGGGCGAAGAAGAGACCCCAGGTCGAGCCCCAGACCAGCAGCGCGAGTCCCAGACCCGCCACCGCGAACGGCCACACGCCCTTGCCCACGCTTGTCTCCTTCAGTCCTCGACCACGCGCTCGAACACGAGCCCGCACAGCGACCAGTAGATGACGTCGAACGCCACCAGCAGACCCGTCCACGCCCCCAGCTGCCCCATCGGGTCGCCCAGGATCAGCAGCGACGTCGCCTTCACCGCCCCGAGCAGCGCCGGCACCACGAGCGGGAACAGCAGCAGCGGCAGCAGCGTGTTGCGGGCGCGCACCTGGGCGGTCATCGCGGCGTAGAGGGTCCCGGGCGCCGAGAGGCCGGCCGCGCCCAGGACGATCACGCCGAGCAGCGCCGGCACCCGGGCCGTGCCCGCATCGTACAGCACCACCATCACCGGCACGAGCGCCGCGCCGAGCAGGCTGAGCTGCAGCAGGTTGGCGACCGCCTTGCCGTAGTAGAGCGCGCGCGGGTCGGCCGGCAGCAGCAGCAGGCCCTCGAGCGCGCGCTGGCTCATCTCGCTCTCGAAGCTGTCGGCGAGCGCCAGCGTGGACGCCAGCAGCAGCGCGAGCCACAGGAAGCCGCCGGCGAACTCGCGCAGCGCCGCCGCGTTCGGGCCGATCGCGAAGCTGAACAGCAGCAGCGCGGAGGCCCCGAACACGAAGACGGCCACCAGCTGGCCGCGCGTGCGCCACTGCAGCAGCAGGTCCTTGCGCAGCGCCGCCGCGAACGGGCTCACGGCGCGGCGCTCCCGCCCGGCGCTTCGCCGGGCATGTCGGCCGCCTTGCCGCTCCAGGCGAGCCGCCCCTCCTCGAGCAGCAGCGCGTGGTCGCACAGCGCCCGGCCGCGCTCCACCAGGTGCGTCGCCATGATCACGGTCGCGGCACGCGAGCGCAGCTCGGCGATCACGCGGTCGAGCAGTGCGAAACCGGGCGGGTCGAGCTCGCCGTACGGCTCGTCCAGCAGCACGACCGCGGCGTCCTGCAGCAGCACGCGCCCGAGCGCGAGGCGCTTACGCATGCCGGCGGAGAAGCTCGCTACGGGATCGTCCGCGCGCGCCTCGAGCCCGACCCGCGCCAGCACGCCCGCGTCGTTCGGGCGGCCGAGGAAGCTCGCTGCGATCTCGAGGTTCTCTCTTGCGGTGAGCGCCTCGTAGTGGAAGGAGTGATGGCCGAGGAGCGCGACCCGGCGCCGCACCTGCTCGCGCTCGTGGCGCACGTCGTGACCGGCGACCCGGGCGCTGCCGTGGTCGGGGCGCAGCGCCGTCGCGAGCACGCGCAGCAGCGTGGACTTGCCGGACCCGTTCCGGCCCGCGAGCATCACGACCGCGCCCGCGGGCACGCCCAGGCTCACGTCGCTGAGCGCCCAGCGCCGGCCGTAGCGGCGGCTGAGCCCGGTCGTCTCGACGGCCAGGGCGCTCATCGGGTCAGGGCGCTACCAGCTGAAGAAGAGCGTCACGCGCGGAACCAGGTCGGACGCGGGCGTCGTGCCGTCCGCGCCCTGGCCGTAGCTCGTCCACTCGAGGTTGGGGATCAGTTGCACGTTCCTTGCGAGCGTCACGTCCACGCCAGCGTAACCGAAGACGGCTCGCGCCGTCTCGGCGAAGGGCATGTAGTCGATCGTCTCGCCGTTCGGGATCGCGTCGAAGTTGCGGTCGAGCCGGCCCACCACGGCGAGCTTCGGGCCGAGCCGGATCGTGGCGAACGCGGACAGGTGCTCGAGCTCGAGGTCGAGGCCGTCCGGGCCGGCCTCACGCCGCTGCTGCCGGCCGTACTGGAGCGACGCTCGCCACTTCGCCGCCTGCCAGCCGACGAAGGCCTCGAGCGTCGAGATATCGTGCCCGTCGGGCCGGTCCTGCCAGTCGGCGTAGCCCTCGAGCACCAGGCCGTTCGCGAAGCGGTGGGCCAGCTGCGCGCGCGCCGACTTGCTCTGGTCCACCTCGGAGCCGGTGCCGGACCCGTTGCCCAGCTGCAGCGTGTAGCTCGTCCGCTGCGCCTTGCCGAGGCGGCCCTGCAGGGAAAGCCCCAGGTCGCGCGAGGAGTCCCAGCGGTAGAGGTCGATCGGCGTCTTCTCGATCGCGCGGTAGCCCTGGAAGCCTTCGACGAACTCGACCTGGGGCGTAGGCGCCATCCCGAACACGAGCGCGTGCGAGCCCCGGGTCCACTTGAGCCAGGCGTCCTTCAGGTACGGGGTGTTGACGCCGGTCGACTCGAAGTCGCCCTTGCTGTTCATCTCGAGCCGGACGCGCAGGGAGAACGCCTTCGAGAGCGTGTGGTCGTAGGTCAGGTAGACGCGGCGCAGCCAGAAGCCGTTCTGGCCCTCGAGCTCGGCGCGGTGGTTCGCCGCCACGTAGTAGTAGTCGCCGAACACGAGGCCGCTGATCTTGAAGGCCGGAGCGGCTTCGGCTTCTTCCGCCGGAACGGGAGCCGGGGCCGGCTCGGGGGCGGGAGCGGGCGGTGGGCCCTGCTGCGGCGTTTGGGTGGCTGCCGGAGCCGCCACGAGAGCCAGGAGCGAGATGAGGACCGGCACGACTCCGCGCAACATCCCGCGCAGTATAGAAGACGCCCGCCTCAGCGGCGGTGGCCGAGGATCGCGAGCGCGATCCCGCCCAGGATCAGGACGCTCGCGAGCACCAGCCGCAGCGACACGTCCTCGCCCAGCACCAGCACGCCCCCGAGCGCCGCCAGCGGCGGCACCGAGAGCTGGACGATCGCCGCTCGCGTGGCGGTGAGGCCGCGCAGCGCCGCGTACCAGACGGCGTAGCCGAGGCCCGAGGTGACGGCGCCGGACACCATCGCCAGCGTCGCGCCTGCCAGCGTGAGGCGGGCCGTTCCCAGCAGGCCGAAGACCGCGCTCGCCGCGAGCGCGAGCGGCACGGCGCGGGCGAAGCTCGCCGCGTTCGCGGCGACGGCGTCCGCGGCGCCGCGTCCGCGCAGCGAGTAGATGCCCCAGGCCGCGCCGGCGCCGAGCATCAGCGCCGCCCCGATCGGGTCGGGGCGCGTCAGGCCCGGCCGGGTCAGCAGCACGAGGCCGGCGAGCGAGACGGCGAGGCCGGCCCACTCCAGGGCGCGCGGGCGCTCGCCGCCGCGCAGCCCGGCGCCGATCATGGTGAGCTGGACGGCGGCGAACAGCAGCAGCGCGCCCGTTCCCGCCGGGATCCACAGGTACGCGAGCGAGAACGCGAGCGCGTACACGAAGAGCGCCAGCGCCGAGCCCCAGGCGACGCGCGCGGGCGCTGCGCCACGCCCACGCGCCCCGGCGAGCACGCCGAGCGCGATCGCACCGGAGGCGAGGCGCAGCGTCGTGAAGCTCGCCGCGTCGGCGTCGCCGCCTGCGAGCGCCGCCCGACACAGCAGCGAGTTGGCCGCGAACGCGAGCATCGCGGCGGCGGTGAGGGCCGCGGTGGGCGCGGCGCGCGGGAGGGGCTCGCTCATCCCGGCGAAGGACGTCAGGCGGGGCCGAGCGCCATCGTGTAGCAGACGGCGGTGCCCTCGAGCACGACCACGCCGTCCTGGCGGCGCACGCTCGTCGCGAGCTTCGTGATCGGCTTGTCCTCGCGCACCTCCAGCACCTCGACAGCGCCGGTGATCGTGTCGCCCGGCCGCACCGGCGCCGTGAAACGCCAGTCGACGTGCAGGAACACCGTCCCGGGCCCGGGCAGGTCTTCGGCCACGACCGCGTTCAGGATCGCGCTCGTGACGCCGCCCTGGACCACGATCTCGCCGAAGCGCGACGCCCGCGCGGCCGCCTCGTCGTAGTGCAGCGGGTTACGGTCGCCGCTGATCTCGGTGAAGAGCCGGATGTACTCGGGCTCGACGCGGCGCGACCGCTCGGCCTTCTGCCCCACCCGGGGCATCTCACGCGGCCAGGCTGTGGTCGTCATGTCGCCTCCTGTTCCCTCGGGCGGCGGGAGCGGCCCGCCCGCGATCCCGCGGTCACGGACCTCAAGGGGTGGCGGCCTGCGGGCCCCGTCGGGCGAGGAGCGTGCGCCAGTTGGTGATCACGCGGGTTGGCGGCGAGGCGTCGAAGTCGCTCGTCATCACGGCGAGGATCCGCTTCTCGTCGGGCGCCACCTCGAACGACACGATGTCGCGGTTCTCGAACAGCAGCTCGGGCTCCGAGTCGAAGGGAGCGGCCGCGCGGAAGAGCTTCCCGCCGCCGAGGAAGTAGAGCGAGCGCCCGTCGCGTGACCAGCGCGGCACGGACCCCCCTGCCTGGGACACCTGGCGGGCGGAGCCGGGTCCGGGAAACGGCCGCACGTAGACCTGGCTTGGGCCCGACTCGTCGGAGACGTACGCCACGCGGGTACCGTCGGGCGAGAAGCGCCCGGCGCTCTCGACGGCCGGCGAGCGCACGAACGGGTACGGCTTCGCGTCGCCGGTGAGCGGCAGCACCCAGAGGTCGGTCCGCATCGCAGGGTCCTGGCCGGTCTCGTAGAGCAGCAGGCTGCCGTCGGGCGACAGGTCGCTCGGGTATTGGATCCCGGGCTCCGCCAGGACGTCCTGGTCGGCTTCGGGGCTGTCGAGCAGCTTCCGGAGGATGTCCGGCGGTCCGGTCTGGTCCGCGGAGTAGTAGAGGGACTTGGCGTCCCGCGTCGGCAGCGGGCGCATCTCCTGGCCGCGTCCGTAGGTGAGCCGTGCACCTCCCTGGCGCGCCACGTCGAACGCGAACAGGTCATTGGTGCCGACCTTTCGGTCGAGGACAGCGGCGAACACACGCCTGCCGTCGGCCGAGAACCGGAAGCCGGACGCGACCGCAGCGTCCCCCATGCCGCCAAGCCGCCGTCCCGCGAGATCCAGCCACGAAAGCCGCGACCCGCCCGTGCGCGACTGCGCGGTGAGGACCCCGGTGTTCGAGAGCGATACGTCCGCGAGGCCGGTCGGGTCGAAGAAAGAGACGTCGTCGAGGATCGGGACCGGCTCGCCCGAGATCCTGCCGAGGGCAGCGTCGAAGCTCACGGCCATGAGCGTGGCGTCGCTCACGAACAGCAGGTGCCCGCTCTGCTCGTCGACCAGAGACATCGAGCTGATCGGCCCGATCTCTCTGGGCGGGGCATCGAGCGACCCGAGGTAGAGCCGCTTCACGAGCTCGCCGCTCCCGGCATCATTCAGCGACGTCAAGAAGGTGAAGCGGCGGCCGTCCTGGAGGAAGCGAGGCAGCGCATGCCCGCGGTCGCTGCGTGGGGCGTCGGGCTTCGTGATCGGCTCGAACACCCCACCCGCCGCCGGGACCGTGTAGATGCCCCCCTGGGTCGACCCAGCGAGGATCACGCCCGCCGGGCTCCAGGTGAGCCCGTAGATCGGCGGGAGCTTCTGGTGGTCGGCGACCGCCTGGACCGGCCCGCCCTCGACCGAGACGCGGACGATCCTGCCCCTCGACGAGAACGCCAGCGAGCGGCTGTCGGGCGACCAGCACGGCCACCCGGACGCATCGGTTCCCTCCAGGGGACGCGCCGCGAACGAGTCGAGCCTACGGACCCAGAGCAGCCGCTTGCCGTCGTTGCCGGTCGCGCGGAAGGCGACCCAGTCGCCGTCCGGTGACACCACCGCGAGGTCGGCCCGGGTGTAGGACTCGGTGATCGCCGGGATCGCGAGGCTGTAGCTCGGCACGGCGACCGGACGGCGGCCGCGAAACAGGAGCACTCCGATCCCGACGAACGCCGCCGCCAGCGCGATGCCGAGGACCCGGTCGAGCCTGATGCGCCGACGCGCGACGGGCACTGGCAGGCCGGCCTGCGAGCCCGCCTCCGCGATCCAGCGCAGGTGCTCGGCGACGTCGTGGGCCGACTGCCAGCGCTCGTCCGGCTCCTTCTCCAGGCACCGACGCACGACGTGCTCGAAGGCCGGCGGCGTCATCGGCACGAGCTCGCTCACCGGGCGCGGTGTCGCCGACACGATCGCCGCGATCAGCGACGTTCGCGTCTTGCCCGAGAATGCGCGCTCGCCGGTCGCCATCTCGTAGAGCAGCGCGCCGAGCGCGAAGATGTCGGTCCGGGCGTCGGCCTCCTGGCCCTCGAGCTGCTCCGGGGCCATGTACTGGAAGGTGCCGAGGATCGTGCCCTGCTGCGTGAGCGGCTTGGCCTGGGTCGGCGTCTCGGTCAACCCGGCGACCACCCCGCCAGCCGACGCCCCGGACTTGGCGAGGCCGAAGTCGACGAGCTTGGCGCCGCTCCGGGTCAGCATCACGTTCGCCGGCTTGAGGTCGCGGTGGATGATCCCCTTGCGGTGCGCCGCGTCGAGCGCCGAGGCGACCTGGCCGCCCGTGCGCAGCACCTGGTCGATCGGCAGCCGCCCGCGGCCGAGCCGCTCGGCGAGCGACTCGCCCTCGATCAGCTCCATCACCAGGAAGTGCGCGCTGCCCTCGCGGCCGACGTCGTGGAGCGTGCAGATGTGGGGGTGGTTGAGCGCGGAGATCGCCTTCGCCTCGCGCTCGAAGCGGGCCAGGAACTCCGCGTCGGCCGCGTAGTCCTCCGGCAGCAGCTTGACCGCGACCTCGCGCTCGAGGCGCGTGTCCTTCGCGCGCCAGACCTGCCCCATCCCGCCGGCGCCGATCGGCGCGAGGATCTCGTAAGGCCCGAGGCGCGTGCCGGCCTGGATCTCCATGTGCGCGCCGGTCACGCCTCCGTGGATCCGGCCGGGTAGAGCTTCTCGAACTCCGGCTCGTCGTGCAGCAGCGCGAGGTCGGGGTCGCGGCGCGCCCACTGGACGTCCTTGAAGCCGGCCTCCCAGGCCTTGCGGAGCGTGTCGAGCGCCTCACGCTTGAGCTTGAGCTTGGCGTAGGTGCAGGCGCAGTTGTAGAACACCGACGGGTCGTTCGGACGGAGCGCGCGTGCGAACTCCATCTCGCGGAGCGACTCCTCCGGCCGTCCCATCTCGGCGTAGCTGCTCGCGAGCAGCACGCGAGCCCGGGCGTCCTCCGGCACCTTCACGATGTGCGTCTCGAGCGTGAGCACGCGCCGCTGGCGGAAGCTGGCGCGCGCCTCCTCCTTGCCCAGGGCCCCGAGCGCGTTGACGATCGGAACGTAGACGCTGTAGTCGTCGCCCGCGGACTCGACCGCCGCCTCCGCGATGTCGGCCACCTCGTGGTAGCGGCCGGCGGCGAAGAGAGCCCGGCCCAGCAGGTAGTAGGCCCCTTCGCAGTTGGGCTTGCGCGAGATCGCCTGGCGAACGCGCTGGATGGCGTCCACGAAATCCCCGTCGATGTAGCGGATCCAGGCCTGGGCGACCTGCACGTCCGGCAGCTCGGGCTGGAGTGCGATCGCCTTCTCGGCGGCGGCCTTGGCCCGTCCGCTCCAGGTCGCGTCGCGCTGGAAGTTCGCGTAGTACTGCGCGCAGAAGATGGCGTTGGCGGCATGCGCGAGCGCGAACTGCGGGTCCAGCGTCACCGCGTTCTCGAACATCTGCAGCGCGAACTCGAGATCCTGGCGGGTCAGGCGCCGGGCGTAGCTCTTGCCGCGCAGGTACAGGTCGTACGCCTGGAGATTCTCGGTGGGCCGGGCCGCGAGCTCCTGCTGCTCCTGGGGCGAGAGCGTCACGCGCAGCGCCTCGGCGATCTTGCGCGCGATCTCGTCCTGCACCTCGAACACGTCGGCCATCTCGCGGTCGTAGCGCTCGGACCAGACCGGGAAGTCGGTCTTGGCGTCCATCAGCTGGGTGTTGATCCGCAGCCGGTTGCCGGCGCGGCGCAGGCTGCCGCCGAGCACGTAGGCCGCGCTCAGCTCGCGGCCGACCTGCTGGGCCGTCACCGCCTTGTCCCGGTACGGCAGGATCGTGGGCCGCGGGAAGATCTTGAGCGTCCGGATCTTCGACAGCTCCGTGATGATGTCCTCGGTGATCCCGTCGCGGAAGTACTCGTCCTCCTTAACGCCGGAGAGGTTCTCGAAGTAGAGCACCGCGACGGACTTTTCGGTCGTCTTCGAGGCGCCGGGCCGCGAGTCGTGGAGCTCCGCCGCGCGCCTTCCGCCCGAGTCGGTGTCGCGCTTGAGGCGCAGCAGCTCGGTCTTGAGGTCCGTCGCGCTCTGGTAGCGAAGATTGCGGTCCTTCTCGAGCGCCCGGCTCAGGATGCGTGACAGCTCCAAAGGCAGCGCGGGGTTGACCTGGGCGACCGGCAGCGGGTCTCGATTCAGGATCGCGTCGAAGACGACGGCCGAGGTATCGCCCTGGAACGGCAGCACTCCCGTCGCCATCTGGTAGAGCACCGTCCCGAGCGAGAAGAGATCGGTGCGGGCGTCGGTGAGCTGCCCGCGCGCCTGCTCCGGGGACATGTAGGACACCGTCCCGAGCGTCGTGCCCGCGCTCGTG
>CAZMRX010000183.1:0-10349 GCA_964568755.1 uncultured Acidobacteriota bacterium
CGCGTTGCCCACCTGGTTGGTGAGCACCTGGCGCAGCCGCCCGGGGTCGCCGCGAAGCGCGTTCGGCACGTCGTGTCGGATCAGGCAGAGCAGCTCGAGGCCCTCGGCGCGCGCCGCCTCGGCGAACGAGCCGAGCACCTCGCGCACGGCGCGGCGCAGGTCGAAGTCCACGTGCTCGAGGTCGATGCGGCCCGCCTCGATCTTCGAGAAGTCGAGGATGTCGTTGATGATCTCGAGCAGCGCGCGGCCCGACTGGTCGATCACCTCGGCGTACTCGCGCTGCTCGGCGGTGAGCGGCGTGTCGAGCAGGAGCCGCGTCATGCCGATGACGCCGTTCATCGGCGTGCGGATCTCGTGGCTCATGTTGGCCACGAACTCCGACTTGAGCCGCGAGCCCTCGAGCGCCGCCTGGCGCGCCCGCACCAGCACGTCGATGCTCTGCACCGCCAGCACCACGCCCGCGACCCTGCCGTGGGCGTCGCGCCACGGGTGCACCGTCCAGCGCATGAAGACCGTGCTGCCGTCCTCGCGGGCGAGCGCGTCCTCGGGCTCGCTCACGACCTCGCCGGCGAGCGCGCGCGCGAACACCTGCCGGTAGCGCTCCGGCATCGAGGGCCAGATCTCCGGGAGCGTGCGGCCCACCACCGACGGCTCGCCCGGCGCCAGGTAGCGCAGCCAGCGCGCGCTGTGCGCGAGGTGCCGCAGCTCGCGGTCGAGCATCGCCATCGCGACCGGGGCGTGCGCGACGATCTGCCTCAGCTGCTCGCGCTCGCGCTCGATCGCCTGCTGCAGCAGCGTGCGCTCCGTGACGTTGCGCGCCACCGCCTGGATCCCGAGGTGGCGGCCGGCCTCGGTCAGCAGCTGCGCGCGCTGGCCGAGCCACAGGTCCTCGCCGCCGGGCATGGCCACCGGGAACTCGCAGTAGCTCATCGGGATGCCCTGCTGGCGCTGGTCGTCGTAGAACGCGCGGGCCTGCTCGCGGTAGTCGGGCCGCACGATGTCGAGGAAGGGCCGGCCCACGAGGCTGCCGGCCTCGACACCCAGCAGCTCAGCCGTCGCCGGGTTGGCGTAGGCGATGCGGCCGCCGTCGTCGATGCGCAGGATGACGTCGTCGGCGCCCTCCACGAGCGACCGGAAGTGCGACTCGCGACGCCGCTGGCGGAGAAGAAAGAAGACGACCACCGCGAGCGCGGCGGCTGTGACGATCGCGGCGGCGAGGCTCAGCGTCACTCGGGCTTCTCGTGGCTCCTCAACGAGATACAGTAGGGCCGCGCCCCGCCCGGGTCAAGGCAGGCGCGCTGCTCGCGGCTAGGAGCCGAGGCGGCGCAGCGTCAGGATCGTGATGTCGTCGGACTGCGGCGCCTCGCCGGCGAACGCGCGCACCGCGTTCAGCAGGTCGTCGGTCACGCCGGCCGGCTCGCGGTGGCGCGACCCGGAGAGCGCCGTCACGATGCGATCGACGCCGAAGAAGCTGCCCTTCGGGTCCTGCGCCTCCGGGACGCCGTCCGTGAACAGCACGATCGCGTCGCCGGGCGCGAGCCGCAGGCGGTTGACGGGGAAATCCGAGGCCTCGATCAGGCCGAGCACGCGCCCGCCCTGCGCCGTCACCGGTGCCGGCGTGCCGTCCGCGGGCACGAGCACCGGGGGATCGTGCCCGGCGAGCGCCAGCGCGAGCTCGCCACTCGCCAGGTCGAGCACGCCGACGGCGGCGGTCACGAACATGCCGGAGTCGTTGTCGCGGCAGAGGCTCCGGTTCACCTGCTCGAGGATCACGCCCGGGTCGTCCGCGCGCTCCGCGGCGGCCTCGAACACCGTCTTGGTCCGCGCCATGAACAGGGCCGCCGCGATCCCCTTGCCCGACACGTCGCCCACCAGCACGAAGACGCGCGAGCCGTCGCGGAAGTGGTCGAACAGGTCGCCGCCCACCGCGCGCGCCGGCACGAGCGTCGCGCCCAGCTCGAAGCCCTGGTCGCGGCCGCCGGCGGTGGGCCGGGGCAGCATGTCGGACTGGATCCGGCGCGCGACCTTGAGCTCGCCCAGCAGGCGCTCCCGGGCCGCGGTCGTCTCGGCCAGGTTGCGGACGTACTCCTTGAGCGAGTCGCGCATGGCTCGGAAGCTCGCCGCGAGCGCCCCCACCTCGTCGCGAGACGCGACGCTCGGGAGCGGGGCGTCCCAGTCCCCGCCCGCGATCTGTCGCGCGCTGCGCGCGAACGCCGTCAGCGGGCGCGTGACCCGGTGCGAGAGCACCACGACCACGAGCGCGAGCAGCGCGAGCCCCGCGGCCGCCAGCGAGGCCTGCAGCACGCGCAGGCGCCCGACGCCGGCGAGCAGCTCGTCTTCGGGATAGAGCGCGGCGAGCATCCAACCCGCACGCCCCAGCGGGCGCCAGGTCAGCCGGAATGCGCCGCGCTCGAGCTGGATCGGGACGAAGCCACGCTCGCCGCGCTGCATGCGGCCCACGATCGGCTCGAGCGCCGCGCGGTTCGCGGGAGTCGTCTGCTCGAGCATCGGCGCGCCGGGCCTCACGCGCTCGTCGCGCCGCGAGACCGCGATGACCACGCCGCCGCGCGAGATCACCAGCCCGAAGCCGTCGCGGCCGAGCTCGATCTCCTGGACGATGGCGTCGAGCCGGGAGAGCCGCACGTCGGCGGTGACGACGCCGTGCCACTCCCCGCGAGGGCCCCGGAAGGGGACCGCGTAGGTGACCATCGCCACCGCGCCCCCGCCGTCGTCGCTATAGGGCTCGGTCCACCCCGGCTCGCCCGCGCGCAGGGGGGCCGTGAACCAATCGCGCTGCCAGTAGCGGTAGCTCTCGCTCGCGAGGTCGGCGCTCTCGAGCGCCGTCTCGCCCGCCGCCTTCCAGTGGTAGTAGAGCGCGCGGTGCTCGCCGCGCGGACCGGGCCGCCAGGCGATCGCGGCGCCGTACAGGTCGCGGTTGCCCAGCACGAAAGCCCGCAGCAGCCGATCGGCGTCCTTCGGCTCCGGGCTCAGCACCGAGAGCGCCTCGCCGAGCGCCAGCGTCCGCTCCTCGATCGAGTGCAGCAGGTCCTCGACGCGGTTCGCCGCCGCCTCGGTCTCGTTGACCGCCTCGCGCTCGGCGGCCTCGATCGCCAGCCGCCGGGCCAAGGCGTTGGAGACCGCCACCGTCGCCACGTAGACCGCGCCGGTCGAGAGCAGGGTCCAGACGATCAGCCGCGTCGTGAGGCTCTGGAATCCGCCGGGCTGGTTCGTGGGGTCCATGTCTCGTCGTCTCGAGGCTCCGCCGAGTATAGACGTGGGTCGAGCACGTCCAATCGGCTGGATGCCCAGGTTCCGGAACCGCGCGGCGGGTGAGCGCGTTGACGCTTCTGGCGAACGCCCCGGAACAGGAGGTGTCGGTGGACTGGCTGGCTCGTGACCTCAGGACGGCGGTGCGGCTGCTGGCGCGCGACAAGGCCTACAGCCTGACCGTCGCGGCCACGCTGGCGCTGTGCCTCGGCGCCAACACCGCGCTCTTCTCGGTCGTCCACAACGTCCTGCTGCGCCCGCTCCCGGTGCCGGAGCCCGAGCGGATCCTGCTGATGAGCAACCTCTACCCGCGCGCCGGGGCCGTGGACAGCTCGAACTCGGGCGTCCCGGACTACTACGACCGCAAGCGCGAGACGACCGTCTTCGAGGAGCACGCGCTCTTCAACTCGACGAACGTCAGCCTCGACCAGGACGGGCGGCCCACCCGCGTGCGCGTCATGAACGTCACGCCCTCGTACCTGCGGCTGATGCGCACGCCGCCCGCGCTCGGCCGCCCCTTCACCGAGGAAGAGGGCGAGCTCGGCAACGAGAAGAAGCTGCTGCTGAGCGACACGCTGTGGCGCAGCCAGTTCGCCGCCGATCCGGCTGCTGTCGGCCGGGAGCTCCGGATCGACGGCCAGCCCTACGAGGTCATAGGCGTGATGCCGCGCGCGCTCGAGACCCTGGCGCCCGGGACGAGCCTGTGGCGGCCGCTCGCCTTCACGCCCGAGGAGAGATCCGACGCCCGGCGTCACAGCAACAGCTACTGGAACGTCGCCCGGCTGAAGCCCGGCGCGAGCCTGCAGCAGGCGCAGGCGCAGGTCGACGCGCTCAACGCCGCCAATCTCGAGCGCTTCCCGCAGTACAAGGAGCTGCTGACGAACGCCGGCTTCCGCACGGCGGTCGTGCGCTTTCCCGACCACCTGGTCCGCCACGTGAAGCCGATCCTCTACCTGCTGTGGGGCGGCGCCAGCTTCGTACTGCTGATCGGCTGCATGAACGTGGCCAACCTGGCGCTCGTGCGCGCCCGGGCGCGCGCCAAGGAGATGGCCACCCGGCTCGCGCTCGGCGCGCCGCCCTGGCAGCTGGCGCGGCAGCTGGTGGTGGAGAACGTGCTCCTGACCAGCGTCGCCGCCGGCGCGGGCTTGCTGCTCGGCGCGGCCGCGCTGCGCGCCGCGTCCGCCTTCGATTTCCAGGACCTGCCCTACGGGAGCGAGATCCGCCTCGACGCGACCGCGGCGCTCTACGCCCTCGGCCTCTCGCTGGCGATCGGGATCGTGATGGGCCTGGTGCCGCTCGCCAGCGCCCTGCGCACGAACCCGAGCGGCGTCCTGCGCCAGGAGGGCCGCAGCTCGACCGGCGGCGGTGGCGCGCGCGCACTGCGCCGAACCCTCGTCGTGGCCCAGGTGGCCTTCACGTTCGTGCTGCTGCTCGGCGCCGGCCTGCTGCTCGCGAGCTTCGCGCGCGTGCTGCAGGTGGACCCCGGCTTCGTGGCCGAGCGGGTGACCACCGCGTCCGTGTCGCTTCCCCGTTCGCGCTACGCCGACGACGACGCCCGCCGCCGCTTCACGGACGAGGCGCTGCGCCAGGTGCGAGCGCTGCCCGGTGTTGTCGCGGCCGGCGCCACCGACACCATCCCCTTCGGCGGCTCCCACAGCGACAGCGTGATCGTGGCCGAAGGCTACGTGATGAAGCCGGGAGAATCGGTGATCTCGCCCGCCCAGGTCGACGTGACGCCCGGCTATTTCGAAGCGATGGGCGTGAAGCTCGTGAAGGGACGCTTCTTCGAGGACAAGGACACCGCAGGGGCCCTGCCCGTGGTGATCGTCGACCAGAAGCTGGCCCGGCGCTTCTGGCCCGACCAGGACCCGCTCGGCCGGCGGCTGTACCTCCCGACCGACATCAACGACCTGCTGGCCGTCAACGAGAAGACCGTGTTCCTGACGGTGGTCGGCGTGATCGGCGACGTCAAGCTGCAGGACATCACGGAGGGCGACAAGGCGGTGGGCGCCTACTACTTCCCGATGGCCCAGAACCCCTCGCGGCTGCTGACCTTCGCGGTCAAGACGCAGGGGCCGGGCGACGCGATCCCGGCGGCGCTGCGCAGCACGCTCGGGGCGCTCGACCGCGAGCTGCCGCTGTTCGACGTGCGCACGATGGAGGAGCGCGCCGAGCGCGCGCTGCTCAATCGCCGCGGCCCCGCGCAGCTCGCGCTCGGGTTCGGAGCGCTGGCGCTGGTGCTCGCCGCCGTGGGCCTGTACGGGGTGCTCGCGTACCTCGTGGCGCAGCGCACGCGCGAGATCGCCGTCCGTCTCGCGCTCGGCAGCAGCACGCGCGCCGTGTTCGACCTGGTGTTGCGGGAGGGACTGCTGCTGCTCGGCACGGGCTTCGCGGCCGGCGCCCTGGGCGCGCTGCTGCTGCGTGGCAGCCTCGAGAGCCAGCTGTTCGGCGTCCACGCCGCCGACCTTCGCGTGATCGCAGGCGTCACGCTGCTGCTGGCGATCGTGGCGCTCGCCGCCTGCGCGCTGCCCGCCCGCCGCGCCACCCGCATCGACCCGCGCTTGGTGTTGGCCGAGTAGATTCCCCCGCCGGCCGCGGGCGGAGCCTATAATCCGCCGGTCCACGGGAGGCATCTCTTGGTCGGCCGCGAGCTGAAGCACTACCGCGTCCTCGAGGCGATCGGCTCCGGAGGCATGGGCGTCGTCTACCGCGCCCGCGACACGAAGCTCGACCGCGACGTCGCGCTCAAGGTCCTTCCCGAAGGCGCGCTCGCCGACGAGAACGCGCGCAAGCGCTTCCGCAAGGAGGCCCTGGCCCTCTCGCGCCTCTCCCACCCGCACATCGCATCGCTCTTCGACTTCGACGCCACCGACGACGGCACCGACTTCCTGGTCATGGAGCTCGTGCCGGGCGCGTCGCTCGACACGAAGCTCAAGCAGGGGCCGCTGCCGGAGAAGGACGTCGTGCGCCTCGGCGCCCAACTCCTGCGCGCCCTCGTCGCGGCCCACGAGCAGCGCGTGCTCCACCGCGACCTCAAGCCCCAGAACCTCAAGCTCACCGCCGACGGGCTCGTGAAGGTCCTCGACTTCGGCCTCGCCCAGGTCGCGCCCGCCCTCGGCGACAGCCACACGACCGACACGGCGAGCGGCTCCGTGGCCGGCACGCCGCCCTACATGTCGCCCGAGCAGCTGCTCGGCAAAGAGGTCGACGCACGCACGGACGTCTACGCGGCGGGCGTGGTGCTCTACGAGATGGCGACGGGCAAGAGGCCTTTCGGGGAGACGAGCGGCCCACAGCTGGTCGCCAAGATCCTGAACGAGCCGATGCCGGCGCCGCGCGCGGTGAACCCGGGGCTCTCGCCGGTCCTCGAGCAGGTGATCCTGAAGGCGACGGACAAGGACCGCGATCTGCGGCACCAGACGGCCAGGGATCTGCTGGTCGATCTCGAGCGGCTCGCGGCGGGGACGGGGACGACCCCCGCAAGGCCAGCAGCGTCGGCCAGCCTGACTGCGGCCGCTCGAACCCGGCGCTCGCTTCGCCTCGGCGGCGTGGTCGTGGCGCTGACCGTTGCGGTGGCCGCCGCAGCCCTCTGGACGCTCCGCCCTGGAACGCCGCGCATCGTGGCCACTCGCACGCTGGTCCACGGCGGGGCGAACGGCCTCGAGACCGACGGGACCAACGTCTACTACAGCGCCGGGACCGCGGTGAAAGTGGTCCCACTCTCCGGTGGGGTGCCTCTCGAGCTGCCGCTGCCGTGGCAGGGAGACGAGATCGTCATCCTGCGAGGCCTCCGCCGCGATCCGCCGAGCCTGCTGCTGACGCGCGGCACGGAGCTGTGGCGGCTCCCGCTCAAGGAGGGCACGCCGGCGCGCTTCGCGGGCTTCCCTCCCGTGGGGGACGCGGCGTGGTCTCCCGGGGGCGACCGCCTCGCGTGGGTCGAGATCGGAGTCGAGAAGGATGTGCTGTGGGTCGGGGACGCGGACGGCGTGAGCCCGACACGGCTCGCGGAGTCGCCGAAGGGAAAGCGCGGCGGCCGAAGCCTCTGGTTGACCGGCTGGCACCCCTCAGGGGAGACACTGCGGTACGTGCGTCCGGGAGCGAAGGGATGGCTCGACATCCCGGCCGCGGGTGGGGCCCCGAAGGAGACGCCGTTCGCAAGGGACCCCGAGCTCTGGGGGAGGGGCGCCTGGACGGTGGACGGCGCCTTCTTCGTCCACGGGAGCCGGCGCGGCGTGCTGGGCTACCGTGAGCGCGGCCTCTTCACGGGTGACGCGGCGCCTCTCCCGCTGGGCGGAGCCACGTACACCCAGGGGCTGCGGGCCACGCCCGACCGGCGGCAGCTGGTGGGCTTCGTCAGCCGGTTCGGGTACGAGATCGTGCGTCTCGGACCGCGGGGCACCGCGACGCCGGTGCTGGGCGGCACCAAGGCCGCCCAGATCGCCTACTCGCCCGACGGCTCGCGCGCGGCCTGGGTGTCGGCCGACAGCTGGCTCGGGCGCCTGTGGGTCGGACGTCCCGACGGCACCAGCCGTGTGCCGCTCGGCGACACACCGGCCAGCCCCGGGGTTCCGGTGGCCTGGTCGCCGGATGGGCGCTTCCTCGCGTTCACCGCGTGGGAGGGGCAGGGCGGGTCCTTCTCGTGGTTCGACGTGGAAGCGATGGACCGCCGGGAGCGCATCTACCTCGCGGACCCGGCGGAGGGCACGGTCGAGCCCCTGACGCCGGACCTGGCGGAGGACCAGCAGTTCGATCCCTGCTGGTCCGCGGACGGGCAGTGGCTAGCCTACTCGACTGTCGAAGATGCGCCTGACGACGAGCTCTACATTCGCAGAGTGGACCTGAAGACGCGCCGCGTCACGAAGCTCCAGGGCTCGGAGGGCCTGTGCTATCCCCGGTGCGCCCGGGACGGACGCATCCTGGCCGCCGACCTGTTCGCGCGACGGGCGCACGAGCCCGCCGCGGCCCGCTCGCCGTCCCTGTCGCATCGTCGCTTCTTCTCCAAGGTCCGCGACCCGGCGACGGGCCGCTGGAATCCGCTGACCGTCGATCTGCCCCCGGGGCCGCGGCCCTCGGGCGAGCAGGCCCCGGCCGATGGCTTCGGCTACACGGTGTGGTCGCGCGACGGGCGCCACATCTACGCGTTTCAGTTCCCCCAGCGCTGGATCGTCCGCCTCGAGGTCGAGTCGGGCCGTCTCGATGTCGTGGCCCGGCCCGGTGGGCTCGGCGACGCACACGGGTGGATGGGGCTCGATCCCACGGATGCCGTGCTCGTGCTGCGCTCCCTCGACCAGTACGAGATCGTCGGCATGGACCTGGAGAAACGATGAGCAAGGTGAAAGGGCGCTGCGTCGCTGCTCGGCGATTGACAGCCCCGCGCTTCCGGCGATAGCGTCCCGCGTTCCCCGGAGGCCACCTCGATGCTGCTGCCCAACCTGCCCGCGCTCGCCCTGACCGCCGCTCTGTCCCTCGCACTGCTGGCGCCGGAGGCGCGCGCGCAGTCGCCCGACACGGAGGAGCCCGGCTCGCGCGAGGCGATCGCCGCCGCCACCACCGAGGCGCGCTTCGTGACGCCGTGGGTCGCCTACGTGCCCGACAAGCCGGGGGTGCCGTCGCCCACGAAGCACCTCGGCCACGTCGTTGGGGCGCCGGGCGAGCTCTCGAACACCACGAAGATCTACGCCTACTACCGGGCGCTCGCGGCCGCCACGCGGCGTGTGCGGGTCGAGGTGATCGGTCGCTCCGAAGAGGGCCGCGAGATCCTGCTGGTGCTGGTGGGCGACGAGAAGGAGCTCGACGCGATCGAGACGCACCGCAAAGCCATGGCGGAGCTCGCCGACCCGCGCAAGATCGACGAGAAGACGGCCGAAGCGCGGATAGCGTCCGTCAAGCCCGGCTACCTGCTGCACGGGGGGCTGCACTCGGGCGAGACCGGCGCGCCCGAGATGCTGATGGAGCTCGCGCACCGGCTCGCGGTCTCCGAGGCGCCGCACATTCGCGAGATCCGAGAGCGCCTGATCGTGCTGATCAACCCGGTGGCCGAGCCCGACGGGCGCGACCGCATGGTGGACTGGTTCTACCGCCACCTGAAGAGCAAGACCGACTGGGAGAACCTGCCGCCGCTGTCGCCGCCCTACTGGGGAAAGTACGTGCGCCACGACAACAATCGCGACGGGATCCAGAGGAAGCTGGCGCTCACGCGCGCGACGCAGGACGCCTACCTGAAGTGGCTCCCGATCGTGATGCACGACCTTCACGAGTCGGTGCCGCTGCTGTCGATCTGGACCGGGACCGGGCCCTACAACACCAACCTCGACCCGAGCGTCTACAGCGAGTGGCACACGATCGCGTTCCAGGAGGTCGCGACGCTGACGGCGATGGGCCTGCCGGGGGTGTGGACCTACGGCTTCGGCGAGGGCTTCGCGCAGGTCTACCAGGACTCGCCCGCGATCAACCACAACGGCATCAGCCGCGGCTACGAGACCTTCGGCAACGCCACCGCGGAGACGGTCGAGCGCGTGATCGACGGCGAGCGCAACCGCTACACCGGCCGGGCGGTGACGGAAGCCGATTGGTACCGCATGGTGCCGCCGCCGAAGAAGCTCAAGTGGTCGCTGCGCAACAACACCAACTTCATGCAGACGGGCGTGCTGGCGGCGCTGCAGTACACGGCGCGCAACAGCCACGAGATGCTGCGCAACTTCTGGCGCCGCGGCAGCAACGCCGTGCGCAAGGGCGCAAGCGAGAAGCCGTACGCGATCGCGATCCCCGAGAAGCAGGACGACAAGCGGCGGCTCGCGCGGCTCGTGAACCTGCTGCGCGACCATGCGATCGAGGTCTCGCGCGCACCGGAGGCCTTCAAGGTGAAGGAGGGCGACTACCCCGCCGGCACCTACCTGGTGCGCCTGGACCAGCCGTACCGCGGCTTCGCGCTCGACCTGCTGCTGCCGCAGAAGTACCCCGCCGACAAGGCGCCCTACGACGCCTACGACGACGTGGCCTGGGCGCTGCCGGTGTCGCTCGGCGTCGAGGTCAAGGCGATCGAGGACGAGGCCGTGCGGCAGGTCAAGCTCGAGCCGGTGACC
>CAZMRX010000184.1:0-10345 GCA_964568755.1 uncultured Acidobacteriota bacterium
CTCGACATGGCCTGCTGGGACATCCTGGGCAAGGCGGCCGGCCTGCCCGTCTGCATCCTCCTGGGCGGGCGCTTCGGCGAGGCCGTGGACCTCTATCGCGCGATCTCCCAGGAGGCGGCGTCGAAGATGGCCGCCCGGGTGGCGCAGTACCGGGCCGAGGGCTACCGCAAGTTCCAGCTCAAGGTGGGCGGCCACCCGGAGGAGGACATCGATCGCATCCGGGCGGTGCGCGCGAAGCTGAAGCGGGGCGACGTGCTGGTGGCCGACGCGAACACGGGCTGGCTCATGCACGACGCGGCCCGGGTGGTGCGGGCGGTGGCGGACGTGGACGTCTACATCGAGCAGCCCTGCCTCTCCTTCGAGGAGTGCCTGGCGATTCGCCGTCGCACCGACCACCCGTTCGTGCTCGACGAGACGATCGACTCGCTCGACGTGCTGCTGCGCGCCCACGCCGAGGGCGCCATGGACGTGATCAACCTCAAGATCTCGAAGGTCGGCGGCCTCAGCAAGGCGCGGCAGATCCGCGACCTGTGCGTGAGCCTCGGCATCGCCATGACGATCGAGGACTCCTGGGGCGGCGACATCACCACCGCCGCCATCGCGCACCTGGCGCACTCGACACCCGAGCACTTGCGCTTCTCGGCCACCGATTTCAACAGCTACGTGACCGTGTCCACCGCGGAGGGAGCCCCGCGCCGGGTGCACGGCCGCATGGCCGCCTCCCGGGAGCCTGGACTGGGTGTCAGGCCGCGCCTCAAGGTGCTCGGCAAGGCGCTGATCGACGTGACGGCGCCGCGCAAGCGCCGCTGAGCGCACTCCCGCGCTCGCCTCGCAACGCATGAGCGCGCCGTCCGCGCTGCCGCTGGTGCCGAGGACGTTCGGCGAGTACCTGCGCTCGTTCGGCCCCGGCATCGTCGTCGTCCTGACCTGGCTCGGCGCGGGCGACGTGGTGGACATGGCCGTGGCCGGCAGCAGCTACGGCTACTCGCTGATGTGGGTGCTCGTGGTCGCGGTGCTGATGCGCTTCGTGTTCGTCTCGGCGATCGCCCGCTACCAGCTCTGCGGATCACGTCGAGCGCCCGTTTCATCGGGGCCGAGTACCGCAACCGGCCGCACGAGAACGCGGTGATGGCGCTGCTCGTCGCCCTCGCGCTCTACGGCGCCGTGAGCTCGCTGCGCGCGCTGCTGGGCCAGCTCACACGCTAGAGACTACAGTTCACCCAATCGTGCGCGGAGCTTTCAGCGCCAAGCTTCCTTCTAGAGGAAGCTGTCAGTCCGAGACGGCGGGGTCTCGATCGAACACCCCGTGCGAATACTCGGCCCGGTCCAGGTCGTTCGTGGCCTGCGCCTGGGTGAGCCATAGCCGCCAGTAGGCCTCGAGCTCGTCGTCCGACAGGTTCTGGAGGTCCAGGTCCTCCTCGCTCAGGAACTCGTCGCGCAGCTGGCTCATGGCTCGTAGGGGAGCAGATCGACCGCTCTCGCAACCATCATCTCATGGGCCTCGGCCAGTCGCCGGCCGGCGAGCTCCTTCGACAAGCGCGGCCACGCGGCGCCCCAGCCGCTCGCGGCCGACACATAGCGACCCAGCCGATCCTCGTTCGTTCGCATGAGAGCTCGCCGCTCCTCGTCGAGCAGTCGCTCGATCACCTCGCGACCCTGGCCGATCCGCGAGAGTAGCGGCCGCTCGGCTGCCGCTTCGGCAACGATCGCCGGGTGCTCTGCGAGCAAGCGCATCAGGTCCCGGGCGCTCCTGGAGTGCAGGGCCTGGAGTCGGGGGTCCTCGATCTGGCGAGCCAGCTCGCCGATCACCGCGTAGTCCTTTTCCCGGTTGGTCTTCTTGAGGTCGGCAAGAATGGGCAAGGTGACGACAGGCACCTCCTTCTGCTCCGGCGCTTGCCATAACGCGGCCAGAGCCAGCGAAGACACGCGCGGCGGCCGCGTGACGAAGTCGCACCGGAGCCGCAGGCCGGCTTCCTGAAACTCGAGGTGCGAGCTCCAGCCGTGAGCCAGCCACCTGACGTCGAGCGGGGCTCCGTAGCGATACCGCGCCCCGTGACGAGAGAGCGTCGCGATCACGTGGGTCAACGCCTCGGCGTCTTCCCTCAGGATCCAGTCGCCGTCCTTGCTCATGATGGCGAGCCGGTACAGCACCACGGCCTGACCGGACGCCAGGATGGCTCTCAGCCGCCCGTCGTTGAACTCCTGCGTGAGCCGAACGTAGGGGTTATCCATTGGCTAGAGCCGGACGGTGACTCGCCGAAGCGGCAGCAGGCGCACCGGGCCGAGCAGGCCGGCGGGTGGGATCGCCTCGGGCTTGACCTCGCCGTAGCGGCCCCAGCGGACGCCGTAGGTCTCCTCGAGCGCGGCCAGGTCCGGCGCGGGCCGGGTCGCGACGTCGTGGATCCAGAGGTTGGCGACCTCGATCGTCAGGTGGTTTCGCCCAGGGCGCAGGGCCTTGCCGCAGGCGACACGTCGCAGGCCCTTCCACGCTGCGCCCAGGGGAGCGCCGTTGAGCGTGACCTCGGCCGTCTCGTGAACCGTGCCGAGGTCGATCCGCCACTCGACGCCGGGCGGCAGGGCGGGCGCTTCGAAGTCGGTCTCGTACGTGCCCCAACCGCTGAAGCCGCGCGCGGCGGGCAGCTCGGTCCAGCTCCGCAGCCCGTCGAGGGTGAGCTTGGCGCGCTGGCCGAGCGCGAGCGTCCACGGACCGGTGACGGCCAAGGGCGCCAGTGCATCGCTCACGACGAGGCGGTGCGTCTCACGCCGCGGCCGTTCGCGCGACGTCCCGAACACCACGAAGCACGACTCGAAAGGCTCGAGGTGAAGTGCGACCTCAGTCGAGGTTCGGCCTCCCGCAGTCACGTAGTCGTACGCGAGTGACGCCACCTCGCCGGTCTCGGGGTCGAGGCGCTCCGGCGACCGGTGAGACGCCGCGAAGCGCACGCGCAGCTCCTGCGCCTGGCTGGAGACGTTGGCCACGAAGTAGTAGTCGCACGCGCCGATGCGGCGGTGGACGAACCCGACGTTCTCGACGGCGCTCTTGCGAGCCTCTGCGCGCGCCGCGGAGGGCTCGACGATCCGGAAATCCGGCTGCAGCACGGCCTCGAGGCGCTCGAGTGCTCCCGCCCGGTCGGCGACGACGGGGAGTCCGGCGAGCTCGCGCCGGACGGCGGCGCTCCGTGCCTCCCGCTCCTGGAGCCCGGCGGCGCCCTCCGGCAGCCGCTCCACGAAGATCACGTGGCCGCCGGCGCGCGCGAACTCAGCAAGCCGCGCCGCCGACTCGGGCGGCATGTAGCGCGCGTTCGGGACGATCACGACCATGTAGCGAGCGGTGCCCGCGCGAAGCTCGCCGTCCTCGACGCGCGCGAGGTCCGCGAGCGCGTGGTCGTGGATCATGTCGAAGTCGTAGCCGGCGTGCCGCAGGCCCATCAGCAGGCCCGCGTCGAGGAGCCCCTCCGCCTCGACGTCGATGTGCAGGCTGCCCGCCCCGAACTGGGCGTAGAGGTCGCCCACGGGCAGGTACACGGCCACCGGGTTCACGGCGGCGCCCGTCTGCAGCAAGGCGCAAGTCCGCTGGATGTAGCGCGACAGGTGCGGGTAGTGGCGCCACCAGGTGTTGGTGTGGTTGGCCTCGGTCGAGGCGTAGAAGCTCCAGCCGGGCTCGCCGGCCTGGGGCGGCGAGTACGAGTAGCCGTGGTTGACGATGTGGTTGAGCCCGTCGAGCAGCACCGCGTCCGTTGCCGGCTTCATCTGCTCGAGCGTCGTCACGAAGAGCGGCGTGCGGAGCCAGGTGTAGGTCTCCGACGACGCGAGCGGCTTGCCGTAAAGGTGGGCCGCCGAGGAGGCGAGCCGGCGGTGGCGCAGGTTCACCTGGTAGCGGTCGCCCAGGAAGATGTTCTCGCCCTCCGGGATGTGGGCGCGGCCGTAGGCCTGCATCACGTCGCCCGGCGCGCCGTGGGCCTGGATGCGCGCCTTCATCCCCCGCGTCTCGGCCCAGGCCACGAGCGGCGCGAAGAAATAGTCGAGGTTCAGCTCCGACAGCGTCAGGTGGGCGTCGTGTCGGACGTGCGGCGTGACGTCCCCCGCGTCGTGGAACAGCGCGGGCAGGTACGGCGCCAGGTCGTAGCCGCGCCGCTTCTGGAACTCGGCCACGAAGTCCTTCGTCCAGTCGGCGCCGTACACCTCGAGGCTGTCGCAGAAGACCGAGTGGAACGGCGCCGCGCCCTCCGCGGCCAGGGCGTTCATCACGCGGTCGCCGGCCGCGCGCAGGAAGAGCGCCATCGCCTCGCGGCTGTGGTGGTCGAGGACGGGACCTTCCATGCCGATCGTCGGCCGCTTCACGAGCTGCCCGGTGGGGGAGTCGAGGAACACCATCAGCCGCCAGGTCCCGCTCTCGAGGCTCGCGCGCACGAACGAGCCGCGCCGCACCCCCTGTGCGACCTCGGGCTTCGGCTGATCGGCGAGCACGCGCGAGCGGGCGACGTCGAGCACGGCGCCCGCGCCGAGCGGGGTCGCCACCACGCGGACGACGCGGTCGTCGCCGGTCAGGTGCGGCGTCAGGTCCCAGGCATAGTCCTGCGGCCCCACGACGTCCTGCGACAGCACGCGCAGTCGGCGCGCGGCCAGGCTCGTGGGGATGAACGGCCCGCCGTAGGGCCAGCCGCTGCCGAGCGTGAAGTCGAGCTGCAGCCCCAGCCGGCGGGCCTCACGTACCGCGTGCCGCACGACGGCCGTGAACTCCTCGCTGAAGTAGTTGAGGTTGCGGATGCCGCGGGCGGGGTCGTCCATCGCCACCGGGTACACCGGCTGGATCTCCGCCCCGCGCAGGCCGGCCTGCTTCATGAACGTGAGCTCGCGCGTGACCTCCTCGGGCGTCACGGCGCCGCCGAACCACCACCAGCGCGTCATCGGCTTGCCGGCCTCGGGAGGAGTCGTGAACAGTCCGCGGAGCGCCCGACGGTCCGCATCCGTCCCGGGGCCTGCCGCGCTCGCAGCGTCCGCGGCGCTCAGTGGCGCTCCGGCGGCGAGGAGCGTGCCTCCCAGGCCCGCGCGGGACAAGAACGTGCGGCGATCGAAGCGTCCGTGGCGTGAGGCCATGGGCCGTTAGCTTATCCCGCCTTGACCGTGGCCCACGCCGCGGGCTAGCGTCCCCTGCTTGCGAGGGCAGCGTTGAGCGAAGTGCGGTACGCGCCGGAAAGACTGCGTGAGTTCGCGACACGGCTGCTTCAGCAGGCGGGGCTCGCCGCGGACCGTGCGAGCGTCGTCGCGGACGTCCTGGTGGAAGCGGACCTGCTGGGCCACGACACGCACGGCCTCGACATGCTCGCGCGCTACCTCGACGAGATCGCGGGTGGACGCATGGCCCGCGAGGGCGAGCCCGAGACGATCCGCGACGAAGGCGCTGCACTCACGTGGGACGGACAACGCCTGCCGGGGCCGTGGCTCGTGAAGCGGGCGATCGCGACGGCGCGCGAGCGGCTCGCGGTGCATTCCACGGTGAGTGTTGTGATCCGCCGCAGCCACCACATCGGCTGCCTGCAGGCCTACCTCAAGCCGGTGACGGACGAGGGCCTCGTGATCCTGCTCACCTGCTCCGACCCGTCGGGGGCCGGCGTTGCGCCCCACGGCGGCGTCGCCTCGCGCCTCACGCCCAACCCGTTCGCGGCCGGGTTCCCGACCGAGGGCGAGCCGGTGCTGCTCGACGTCAGCATGAGCACGACTACGAACGCGCTCACGAAGCGGCTCCACGACGAGGGCGGTCGGCTGCCGGGGCCGTGGCTCGTGGACGCGGACGGCCGCGCCAGCGACGACCCGAGCGTCCTGTTCCGCGAGCCGAAGGGCGCGCTGCTCCCGCTCGGCGGCCTCGACCTCGGCCACAAGGGGTTCTCGCTGGCGCTGCTCGTCGAAGCCCTCACCTCGGGCCTGGCCGGCCACGGTCGCGCCGACCCGGCGGAAGGCTGGGGCGCGTCGGTGTTCATTCAGCTGATCGACCCCGGGGCGTTTGCGGGCCGCGACGCCTTCGTGCGCGAGACGACGCGGCTCGCCGAGATCTGCCACGCGACACCCGTGGCGGCGGGGAGGCCGCAAGTGCGAATGCCCGGCGAGCGCGCCCTCGCTCGGCGCGCGGCGCAGTTTCGTGACGGCGTCGCGCTCCGCGCCGGAATCCTGAAGTCGCTCGAGCCGTGGGCGGAACGACTCCGCGTCGCCCTGCCCGTGCCCGTGGCCTGACGCACGCGAGCCCCCGGCGTCGAATAGGCGGGTCCGGCCCCAGCGCGGGCGGCGTGGGATACTGCCCCGATGCCCCCCGAAGCGCTGCGACCGGAGACCCCGTCCGGGCTGTCCAGCCGGTCGGAGTCCGTCGACGGGCGCTTGCTCCAAGACAGGTTGCGCCTCTTCGGCGGCATCGTCTTCTTGATCTCGGCCGTGTTCCACGGCGTCGGCCAGGCGCTCGTCGTGCTCGCTCGGGAGAACCCTCCGACGCTCGCCGGGCACGCAGCGCACCTCGCCACCCTGGCCTTGATGGGCGGCACGTGGCTGTACTGTCGGGGTGAGCCGCGGCCGCAAGCGATGCTGCGTGCCCTCGATGTGCTGCTGATGCTTGCGGTGGGGGCGCTGGCCCTCTTCATGCCGTCGTCAGGCTCGATCCCCGAGCGCGACCTGCGCGGAATGGTCATGCTGCTCGCGGTGAACCTGATCCTGTTCACGCGAGCCATCTTCATCCCCAGCTCCGCCCGACGGACCTTCACGGTGAGCGTGGTCACCGCCCTTCCGCTGGCCGTCTACTCGCTCGCCAGCGAGACCGAGCGCCTGTCGGTCTGGAAGGTGATATGGCTTCTGGCCGCGATCGGCGTCGCTACTGCGGGGTCGGCCGTCATCTACGGCCTGCGCCGCGAGGTGCGGCACGCGCGCCAGCTGGGCCAGTACACGCTCGGGGAGAAGCTCGGCGAGGGCGGCATGGGTGTCGTCTACAAGGCCCGCCACGCCATGCTGCGGCGCCCCACGGCGATCAAGCTGCTCAAGCCGGAGCGGATGGGCGAGGCCGGCCTGCTTCGCTTCGAGCGCGAGGTGCAGCTCACGGCCGGGCTCAGCCACCCCAACACCGTGACGGTCTTCGACTACGGTCGCACGCACGACGGCGTCTTCTACTACGCCATGGAGTACCTGCAGGGCCTCGGCCTCGACCAGCTGGTGGCGGCGGACGGGCCGCAGCCGCCGGGCCGCACCGCTCACATCCTGCGTCAGGTGCTGGAAGCGCTGGCCGAGGCCCACGGCGTCGGGCTCGTGCACCGCGATGTCAAGCCCGCGAACATCATCCTGTGCGAGCGGGGCGGGATCTCCGACGTGGCGAAGGTCGTGGACTTCGGCCTGGTGAAGGACCTCGACGCGGACGGCGGGACGACCCAGGACGCGACGCTCGTCGGTACACCGCTCTACCTCGCCCCGGAAGCGATCCGCTCCCCGGTCGCCGACGCGCGCGCTGATCTCTACTCCGTCGGGGCCGTGGCCTATTTCCTCCTGACCGGCCGCCACGTGTTCGAGGGGCGGACGGTGATCGAGATCTGCGGGCACCACCTGCACACGCCGCCGGTTCCGCCTTCGGAGCGCCTCGGGCGGGCCGTGCCGGCCGCTCTCGAGGCCTGGGTGCTCGCCTGCCTCGAGAAGGACCCGGCGCGCCGGCCGGCCACCGCAGCCGAGGCGGCGGCTCGCCTGGAGCGCTGCGGCCTCGCCGGCGAGTGGTCCCCGGCCGAGGCCCGGTCCTGGTGGGTGGCGAAGGGCCGAGCCCTCGCTGCCGTGCGTGGCGCCGACGCGGCGCCGAGCGGCTTGACCCTGTCACGGCCGGTCGTCGAGCGCGCGGGCTGAGCCGCGTGGGGTCCGGCCCCGCTCAGTTCTTGAGCTTCGCGTACTCCGCCTGCGCCTCGCGCAGGACGGCCAGATCGGCGTCGGCGTCCTTCCAGTGCGCCAGGAAGTCCTGGTACGCGCGGCGGCTCCCGGCCACGTCTCCCGACAGCGCGGCCGCGCGAGCCAGGCCGAGCCGCGAGAGCGGCTTGAGGATGGAGAACGCATCAATGCCAGGATGGTCGAGGACCTTCTGGTACCCGCGTCCGGCGTCCGGCCCCCGGCCCGCCTTCTGGTGCGCGAGCGCACGCAGGTACAGGGAGAAGTAGGGGCTCACGCTCCCCAGCTCGTAGCGGGCCGTGTCTTCCAGCAGCTCGCCGACCTTCGCCGTGTTCCCGCGCTGAAGCTCGATGGCGGCTCGAACGTTTGGCAGGGCGATCTTCTGGTACAGCGTGTTCACGGGAAACCGTTTTGCCACGTCCTCCAGCGGCGACCGGGCCTCGTCCGGAGCGCCCGCCAAGACGAGAGCGAGTGACGCGTCGACCGTGATGAACCCCCCGCGAGCGGCGCCGAGCGCCGCCTTGGCTTTCTCGCGGGCCCTCGCGGTCTGGCCGAGCATCGCCTCGGTCAGCGCTTCGCTCGCCAGGATTCCCGCCGCGTGCTCGTCGAACTTCGCGTTCCTCGCCATCCCGACGGCGCGCGCGTAGCCCTCGCGGGCCTGTCGCAGGCGCCCCTCCGACGCGCGCGCCCGCGCCTCGGTCCAGAGAAACAGAGATTCGCCGGGCGTGCCCTTCGCCCACTCCATCTCCCGGCGCATCGCCTCGGCGTCGCCCTGGAGGAACGCGAGCGTGTAGGCCGCCCAGTGGATGTCCGCCTTCGCGAGCTGCTTCTCGACCGCCTGGGCGACGACGGCTCGCGCCTCCTCGAGCCGATCGAGGGCGATGTAGGTGCCCGCGAGGTTCGTATAGGCGAATCCGTTCAGCGGGTCGCGCGCGACCTCCTCCCGGTGCGCCGCGGCCGCCTGCTCCCACTGGCCCAGCAGCTGCTGCGTGACGCCCTCGTAGTTGTAGGGCGTCGAGTCCCGCGGATAGGTGCGCTTCCACTCCGCGAGCACCTCCAGCTCTTTGTCGATTTCCCCGGTGACCCAGCTGTAGTAGCGCGTGGCGATGTAGTGCCTCTCCCGCTCGCTCACCCGGTCGCGGCGCTCGAAGGCCTTCTGGCCGTAGTCGATCGCTCGCTCGGACTCGCCGATGTTGCCGTAGAGCGCGCTGAGCTTCGCGTAGGCCATGGCGAAGTTCGGGTCGAGCTCGAGCGCGCGCTCGAAGTGCGGGATCGCCTCCACCTCACCTTTCGTGTTGCGCAGCAGCTCGCCGGTGGTGAAGGACTTGAGCGCCTCGAGCGAGGAGGTGGTGGCCCGCTCGATCGGCGCGTCGTAGGCCGCGATCGAGCCCATCGACTCGCCGAGCTTGGCGCGCAGGCGGGTCGTGGCCTGGCCGAGCGCCGTCAGCACCTTCTCCTTGCTCTCGGCCTCGACCTGCTCGCGCCCGATCGCGCTGCCGGTGCGCGCGTTCACCGCGTCGAGCGTGATCACGTAGTGGCTGCCGAGCGCGGCGATCGAGCCCGTCAGCATCGCCTTGATCCCCTCGCGCTCGCAGATCTCGCGTCCTACGGCGGCGGTGACGCGCGCGTCCTCGGGCTGCCCCATCAGGCCGAGCGCCTGGCGGACGCGGTCGTCGGGGACCACGTTCAGGAACGGCGATTGCTCGAGCTGGATCGCGAGCGCCTGCTTGAGTGTCCCGTCGAAGACGGGATCGCCGGCGGTGTTGACGAAGTCGGTGACGAGCACGAGGTCGCGCTCGGTGAGGGCCTGGGCGCCCCGGAAGTGGAAGAAAGTCGCGCCGGCGACGGCGGCCACGAGGAGGACCAGGGCGGCGACACGAGAGCGTGGGGAGCGCATGACGCGCGCCGCGGAGACGCGAAGGCTGCTCGTGCTCACCGCCTGCGGCTGGACGCCGGACGTGGCCGCGGGCGAGCTGCCTGAAGCAGCAGCCGTCGCCACCCCGCTGACCGCGGCCGAGCGCCCCGACTCGCTGTCGCGCTTCAGCCGCCGCAGGTCGGCCTCGAGGTCGGCGGCGGTCTGGTATCGCAGCCGCGGGTCCTTCTCGAGGCTCTTCAGGATGATCCGCTCGAGCTCCGGCGGCATCTCGGGATTGAGCCGCAGCGGCGGCGCGGGCGGCCGGTTGAGGATCGCGTCGAACAGCAGCGCCGACGTCGGGCCGGCGAAGGCCTGGCGGCCGGTCGCCATCTCGTAGAGCACCGCGCCAAAGGAGAAGATGTCGGTGCGCGCGTCGAGCTCGCGACCCTTGGCCTGCTCGGGCGACATGTAGGCGACCGTCCCGACCGTGGCGCCGGGGCTCGTCAGGTGCTCCTCGCTCGCCACCGCCGTCTGCAGCGCGGAATCGGAGCTTTCGCCCTTGCGCGCGACCAGCTTGGCGAGGCCGAAGTCGAG
>CAZMRX010000185.1:0-6618 GCA_964568755.1 uncultured Acidobacteriota bacterium
CGCCGGACTTGTGACGCGCGGTGTGACGACGGTTGGCGCGTGGGGCTCGACCGCTCCCACAGGCCCGGACAGTTCAAGCGCTGGTACCTGCGCGCGCTCCAGGAGGACTTCGACGCGCGGCTGCACCCCGCCGGCTGGAGCGCGCCGGGCTTCGTGCCCGACGCCGCGTGGCTCGCGCCGCAGCTGCTCGACGCGGGCGCCGACCAGCCCGCGGCGGCCGGCTCGCACCGCGAGTACTCGAGCGACGGCGGCATCGAGCCGGCTTCGGCCGTACTCCGCGCGCGCGAGGTGCCGCTCGTGCGCGAGACGCTTCGGCCGATGGCGCGCCTCGTCCGCTCCGGCCGGGTGCGCTGGCGGCGCGATCCGCGCGACTGGTTCGAGTTCCGGATCCCCGGCTCGTTCGAGATCGTGGACGACCCCGCAGCGACTCCGGCCGGTGAAGGCGCGTGGCGGCTCGATACGCGGGCAGGGGAGGGAGTCTTCGCGACGTTCGAGCTGCCCGAGCAGATGGTCGGCTTTCCGTTCCTGACGCTCGAAGCTCCCGAGGGCGCGGTGGTCGAGCTGATGCCCCAGGAAGCGCACGACCCCGAGGGCGCGAGCTGGCTCGACTCGGCCCGTTTCGCGTGGTCGCGCTTCGTGTGCCGAGCGGGCGAGAACCGCTTCGAGTGCTTCGACTACGAGTCGCTGCGCTTCCTGCAGGTGCACGTCCACGCCGCGGAAGGCCCGGTGCTGCTCGGCGACGTCGGACTACGGCGGCGCGGCTACGCGTGGCCCGGGGCGCCGAGCTTCCGCGTCTCGGAGCCGGCGCTGCAACGGCTGCTCGAGGCGTCCTTCAACACGCTCACGAACTCGGCCCAGGAGACGATCGTGGACGGCATGGGCCGCGAGCGGCAGCAGTACAGCGGCGACGGCTCGCACCAGCTCCAGGCGACACGGCTCGTGTGCGGCGACCGCCAGCTCGCGCGGCGCTTCCTGCGCACGTTCGCGATGGGCCAGACGCTCGAGGGCTACTTCCTCGATTGCTGGCCGGCGTTCGACCGGCTCAACCGCATCGCGCAGCGACAGGTAGGCGCCACCCCCTGGGGGCCGCTGCTGGACCACGGCGTGTCGTTCGTCCACGACGCCTGGCGGCACTACCAGGAGACGGGCGAGAGCGACCTGCCGCTTGCACTCTACCCGCGCTTCGTGCGCTTCGCGGCGTACCTTCTCGAACGGCGCGACAAGGACGGCCTCCTGCCGGTCGAGGGCTGGGGCGTCCCGGCGGTCTGGATCGACAACTGCTTCGCCAAGCCGCGCCACAAGCAGTGCGCCTTCAATCTGTTCACAGCCGCGGTGCTGAGGACGGCGCTTGCCCCGCTCGCGGCGCTCGCCGGGGATGCGGCGGGCGAGAAGCGCGTGACGGCTGCCGCGGCCGCGCTCGTCGCGGCCGCGGTCGCCCGCTTCTGGAGCCGTGAGCGTTCGCTGTTCGTCGGCAACCTGCCGTGGGAGGACGAGGAGGGCGCGCCGCGCCTCGACGACCGTTCGCTCGCCACGGCGCTGCTGTACGACCAGTGTCCGGAAGGCCGCGTGGCCGAGGCGCTCAAAGCACTCGCGAGCCCGACCGAAGCCCTGGGGCTCTCGTTTCCCGCCAACTCCCACTGGCGGATGCAGGCGCTCGCCCGCCACGGCCGCATCGACGCGGTGCTGCGCGAGCTGCGCGAGCGCTGGGCGGGCCTCGGCTCGGTGCTCCGCAACAACACCCTTTCCGAGCGCTTCGAGGCGCGTCCCGACTCGACCGACCAGTGGAGCCACTGCGCCGTGGCCCCGCTGCTGGCGTTCTACATGGACGTCGCGGGCATCAAGCCGGCCGCACCGGGCTTCGCCAAGGCGGAGATCCGCCCCCAGCTCGGAGACCTCGAGGAGCTCGAGCTCGTGTGCCACACGCCGCGCGGCGCGATCACGTTCCGCGCGCAGGCGCAGGAGGAGGGCCACCGCGCCTTCGTCACGCTCCCGGCCGAGTGCCCCGGCGAGCTGGTGCTGCCGGTGACCGAGGGCCGCGGCGTCGCCGTCACCGCCTCCGACCGGGCGCTCGGCCTCGAGCGCTTCGCGCTGCCGGCGGGGGAGACCACCGAGTTCGACGTCCCCGCGGTGCGCTCTACTTGAAGAGCCCCAGCTTCTGCAGAACGAAGATCAGGAGGGCGGCCCCGCCCACCCCGACCGCCCACTGCGCGATCAGGCCGTAGGCCGCGAAGCCCAGGATGCCCGCCAGCCAGAAGCCGAGGCTCGAGCCGATGATGCCGACCACGACGTTGGAGACGATGCCCATCTGCTTGTCCGTCTTCATCACCTTGCTGGCGAGCCAGCCGATGATGCCGCCCACGATCAGGGTGCCGATCCAGCCCATAGGTCCGCTCCTTGGAAGGAGCGGAGTCTGACTCCGGCGAGGGCCTGGCGCAAGCAGCCTATTGAACTTGCGCCGTGCGGAAGGCCTCGTCTACACTCGGTGTCGATCCGAAGATAGTGCCCTTTCGGCCGGCGCGAGGCGCTAAAGTGCACTTCATATTCGCCTACGGCAGTCTCATGGGTGACGCGGTGCTGAGGCGGTATCGCGCGCGGCCGGCCCGGCTCGCCGACGCCCGGCGCGCCTTCCTGCACGAGTCCAGGCGGCGCTGGGGCACGCCCGAGTCGCCCTGCCCGATCCTCGGCCTCACCGAGGGTGGCGAGTGCTGGGGGCTGGCCTTCGAGATCCCGGACGAGGACGGCGGCTCCGTGCTGCGCGCCCTCGAGAAGCGCGAGGCCGCCGCGGAGCGTCGGCGGGAGTCCCGGACGGCCGAGACGCCGGAGGGCCCCGTGGACGCGTGGGTGTGGGTGTCGCGCGCGTCCCCGGGCAACGGCGCGAGCGACCTGGACGCGCTCGAAGCCCGGCTGCGCGCCGCGCACGGTGTCGTCGGAACCGGGGTCGAGTACGTGCGCACGCTCGTCCACGCGATGGAGCCGCACGGCCTCCAGGACCCCCTCGTCGACACGCTCTGGCAGCGGCTGCGGAGCTGAGCGCCATGCTGCTCTACATCACCGCCGAGGACGCCTTCGGGAGCGGCACACCCGAGAGGCGCGGCCCGCGCCCGCTCCACACGATCCCGGCGACGCTGTGCGGCCTCGTCGACCTCGGCTTGCGCCACCACGTTCGCGCCGCGGCGATGACCTGGTGGACGGACGGGGCGTTCCTGCCGGTGCCGGACTGGAAGCTCGACCGGCTGGCCATCCGGCTGGCCCTCTTCGGCCGCGAGCGGCTCGGGCTCGAGCCGGGCGAGCGGGTGCTGGTGATGGGTCGGCTCGGGTGGCTGTGGCCGGCGCTCGACTTCGGGGCCATGGGCTTCGGTGTCGTGCCGGTCGGCCTCGAGCACGACCTGTCCGACGATGACGTGGCCGTGCTCTGCTCCCAGGCCGCGCCCCGCGCGGCGTTCGCGACCGACCCGGAGACGGCGCAGCGGCTGAAGCGGCTGCGGCAGTCGGGCCGTCTCGGGGCCGCGACCGTTGCGGGCGAGGGGCTCGGCGAGGACGAGGGCCTGCTCCCGCTCGGCCAGCTCATGGACCTGGCGGCCGTCCTCGACACGCCCGAGAGGGCCGCGGCCTTCCGCGCGTACTCGCGCCAGGTCGCGGCCTCGGGCCCGGCGCTGTGGCACGCCGGGCCGGGCGGCCTCGTCCGCGTGACGCACGAGGCGGCCATGGCGGAAACGGCGCCGCTGCTGCGCGCGCGGCCGGCGCACGAGGGCGACGTCGCCTACCTCGACGGGCCGCGCGTCACGCTGCGCAAGCGCCTGGCGATGGCGGCCTTCGTGGGCGACGGGCGCACCATGACGGCGCTCGGGCGCGAGGGCCGGGCTGCCGAGGAGATCGCCCTGCTGCGGCCGCACACGCTGCTCGCGTCGGAGGGCTGGGTCGCGGACGTGTGCGACGGCCGCGGCCCGCGCTGGCCCGGCGCGCTCGACCGGCGTTGGGCCCGGCGCCGGGTGCGGGACGCTTTCGGCGGCAGGCTGCGCCTCGTCGAGGCCGGCTCGCGGCTGCCGGCCGACACGCTGCGCGCTCTCGGCTCGGCGGGCCTCACACTCGAGCTGCGGGACGACGGCGGCGGCCAGCGTGTTTCGGTGAACTAGGGAGACAGACGATGCAGATGCTTCAACAGGTCGGCGAGCTCGCCTGGAAAGTGTTTCAGTCCGTGAACACGCGCCTGGGCGAGGGGCCCTCGGTGAACCCCGGCTGGGCGCCCGGCCCGCTGCCCAAGTCCCACGAGCGGACGCGGCCCCCGCTCGGCTACCCCCGCGAGACCGACTCGCTGTGTCCCCGCTGCGTGATCGAGGCGCGCAAGCAGATCCTGAGCGGGGAGCGCGACCTCTCCGAGCTCGTGAACGGGCACCTGGGCGAGATCAAGGCCACCTTCTACCAGAAGGGCCGCGAGCTCTGGGTGACCAAGAGCTGCCCCGACCACGGCACCTTCGACGACCTCCGCTCGATCGACATCGAGTTCGACCACGTCATCGAGCGCCGCTACCCGGGGCGCGACTTCCGGACCCTCGGGGACGCGCTCGTCCACCGCCACGGCACCTCGACCGTCCGCTACGGCCGGGGCGCGGTGCTGACCGTGGACCTCACCAACCGCTGCAACATGATGTGCAACCCCTGCTTCATGGACGCCAACCAGGTGGGCTACGTCCACGAGCTCACCTTCGACGACGTGAAGAAGATCCTGGACGACTCGATCTCCTTCAAGCCGCGGCGGCAGATGGTGGTGCAGTACTCCGGCGGCGAGCCCACCATGTCTCCGCACTTCCTCGAGGCGTGCGCCTACGCCAAGCAGGTCGGCTACCGGCTGATCCAGGCCGCGACCAACGGCCTGCGCTTCGCGATCGAGCCCGAGTTCGCGTTCCAGGCCAAGGAAGCCGGGCTCGACATGGTCTACCTCCAGTTCGACGGGACCACGAACGAGTCGAACGCCCACCGCCACATCACGAACTTGTTCGACGTGCGGCAGGTCGCGATCGACAACCTGGCGGCGGCGGGGATAAGGATCACGCCGGTGGTGACGGTCGTCAACGGCGTCAACAACCAGCAGGTCGGCCCGATCTTCGACTACTGCCTCGCCAACCACGAGAAGATGGGCGGGCCCGCGTTCCAGCCCGTCTCCTTCACCGGCCGCGACGAGGAGGTGAGCGACGAGCAGCGCCTGCGCCAGCGCTACACGACCTCGCACCTCGCCCACGACCTCGCCCGCTACTACGACGGGAGGATCGACCCCTACCGCGACTGGTACCCGCTCGGCTCGGCCACGGCGCTGGCCGCGCTCGCCGATCACATGAAGGGGCCCGAGGCCGACTTCGGCCAGCTCAGCTGCGGCTGCCACCCCAACTGCGGCGCGGCCACGATGATGGTCGCGAACTCTCGCACCGGGCAGTGGGCGACGGTGATGTCCTTCTTCGACCTGGAGCGCTTCTTCCGCGACCTCGACGTGGTCGTCGACTCGGCCCGCGGCAAGACGCTCACCGTCACCCAGCTCGGGCTGTCCTTCCTCCGCAACTTCGACGAGAAGAAGGCGCCCGGCGGCCTCACCCCGCTCAAGATGCTCGAGCTGTTCGACGGCAAGATGGGGGGAGGAGTGGCCGGCCGCGGCGAGAAGAAGAAGAGCGACTGGCGCATCACCTCGATCCTGAGCATGTGGTTCCAGGACCTGTGGAACTACGACTTCCGCCGGACCGAGATGTGCGTGATCCCCTACGGCACCCAGGAGGGCGAGATCTCGTTCTGCGCCTACAACACCGGCGTGGGTTGGCGGAACATCATCGAGGAGATGCGCCAGGTGGCGAGCACCCAGGACTGGTTCGCCCAGAAGGGGCGGCACCAGATCTACGCCGGGAACCGTCCCGTCGCGCTGCCGAAGGCCCTGAAGCGTCAGCTGCCGGTCGTGGCCGTCGAGGAACACGCGCACGAGGCGGCGCAGCCCCAGGGGTGCGGCACGGGTTGCGGCTGCGCCCACTGAGACCGTTGCTCGGGACCGAGCGGGCCAGAGCGGTCCGTGGCGGCCGGCTGTAGCACTCAGCGCGCGGCACAGCCTCGCCTCCTGTAGAGGTGGACCCGGTCGACCACGTCGATGCGCTCGTAGGCCTCCGCCACGTACCGGTCGAGCCGGGGGTAATCGCGCAGGGGGTAGTGGTTCTACTTGTAGAGCCCGGAGGGGGCGGTGTCGAGGACGTACGTGGCGGGCGTGCTCGAGGTCGCCCATCAGCCAGTCCCAGTGTGCGGGCTCGGGCACGGGCTCGCCGGGCTCGCGGCGCCTCGCCCCGTCCGGGTTGCCGGGGACGTACCCGGTGAGGCCGGCCCGGGCGAGGACGGCGAAGCGCGACGCCGGCCGCGCGCCGCGCAGGCCCGTCTTCTAGTAGAAGGCCGGCGCCCAGCCCCACACGAACAGGCGGCTGCCCGGGAAGCATGGGTCGGCCGCGAGCCGCTCCGCGCCCCGGCGGTAGACGGGGTCCGTCTCGCGGTAGACCCCCGAGCCGCCCAGGTAGAGCCATGCGTTCGCCGCGGCGAAGCCCACCGACAGGGTGAGCGTCGCCGCGAGAAACAGACGGCCCGCCCGTGCCAGGGGAC
>CAZMRX010000185.1:6718-10343 GCA_964568755.1 uncultured Acidobacteriota bacterium
ACCGACAGGGTGAGCGTCGCCGCGAGAAACAGACGGCCCGCCCGTGCCAGGGGACGCTCGCACCAGCGCGCGACGGTCGCTGCCGCGCCGAGCGCGAGGGTGAAGACCACGGGCCGTCCAGCACGCCCTCGACCCGGAACGACCACTTGGGCTGGTAGCGCACGAACACCGGGATCCCGGCGAGCGGGCCCTGGACCGGACGACGCAGAGGCCACGCCCGGTATCGTAATCGACCGGCTCGCTGCCGACTCACCTTCGCCAGGCGCCCTCGCTCGCCTGTCAGTTTTGACAGAAGCGCTCGAGTCTGTCGGGAACTACACTGTGGCTTCACGGAGCCGGTGCTCGCATCCGAGCGCCGGGCGCCACGTGCAAGGACGAGGAGGTCGGAAGTGAAACACAGAGTGATCACAGCCATCGTGGTTGCCGGATTCGCCTGCGTCATGGCCGCTCCGGCGGCGGCCCAGAAGGCCGTGTCGAAGGGCGAGATGATCGAGGTCAAGGCGAAGATCGTGGCGCTCGATGCCACGAGCCGCCTGGTGACGCTGCAGGACGACACCGGCGAGTCGGAGACGATCTACGCCGGTCCCGAGGTGAAGCGGTTCGACGCTCTCAAGGTCGGCGACACCGTGACCTTCCGCTACTACGAGTCGATGGTGTACGTGATCAAGAAGCCGGGGACCCCGGCGAGCGCCGCGCCCGCGGACGCCGCGAAGGTCGTGCGCAGCGAGGGTGCCAAGCCGGGCGGGACGATCTCCAAGCAGGAGACGGCCACCGTGCAGGTCAAGGCCCTGGACCCGAAGAAGTCCTCGATCACCGTGCTGACCGACGACGGCCGCACCGTCAGCTTCCAGGTGGACGATCCGAAGAACCTGAAGGGCGTGGCGGTCGGCGACAAGGTCGAGATCACGTACACGACCGCGGTCATGATCACCGTCCAGTAGCAGCCGCAGCTCGATCCGGTCGGCCGCGGGCCTCGTGCCCGCGGCGGCGGCGACCGGGGTGGCGCCGCGCCCGCGGAGGGCGGCGTCGCCCCCGGGATCCCTCGCGGGGTATCCTTCAGCGCTCGCATCGCCCAGCCGGTGGGCGCAATCCCAGGAGGGAGAATGACCGGGCCGCTCGTCAGGATCCTTGCGTGCGCCGCGCTCGCGCTCGTCGCGCTCGCCTCACCCGTGCGCGCCCAGGAAGGCGTCCAGGTGCTGCCGGCGCCGAGCGGCCCGCTCAGCGAAGAGGCGGAGCAGGCGCACGAGACCGCTCCCGTCGTGCTGGACGGCCAGCAGCTTCTGCGCGTGCGCGGCTACTCCGGCTACCCGGCGGCGGAGCGGGCGCGCCTGATCGCCGAGAGGGTCGAGGCGGCCGCGCGCGACGAGAGCGTGCCGACCCGCGTCAAGGCTTCGGCGTCCGCGGAGGGACTCCGGCTGGCCGCCGGCGACCGCTTCCTGATGGCGGTGGTCGATGCGGACGCCCGCCTGGAGGACATGAGGCTCGACACCCTCGCCGGAGTGCACGCCCAGCGCCTCGAGCACGCGATGCGAGCCTATCGCGAGGCCCGCACTCCCGCGGTGATGTGGCGCGCCGTCCAGCAGGCGGCGCTCGCGACGCTCGTGCTCGCGGTGGCGATCGTGATCGGCGCCGTCGGGCTCGGTCGCCTGGACCGGCGCATCGCGCGCGCCTACGACGAGCGCATCCGCTCGGTCCAGATCCAGTCGTTCGAGATCGTGAGGGCGCACCGCCTGCGCGGGCTGCTGCGGGGCATCACCCGCTTCGTGCGCTTCGCCGTGCTCGCGGCGCTCGGCTACGGGTGGCTCCAGTTCGTGCTGGGGCGCTTCCCGCAGACGCGGCCGCTCGGCGAGCGCCTGCTGCAGCTGCTGCTCGACCCCCTCCGGCGCCTCGGGAGCGGGCTGGTGGCTCAGCTGCCCTCGCTGGCATTCCTGCTGGTGCTGTTCTTCCTGACGCGCTGGTCGCTGCGGCTGGTCAAGCTCTTCTTCGAGTCGGTCGAGAAGGGCCAGGTGCAGCTCGCGAACTTCGAGCCCGAGTGGGCGATGCCGACCTACCGCATCGTGCGCGTCGCGATCGCGGCCTTCGCCCTGGTGGTGGCGTACCCGTACATCCCGGGCTCGCAGTCGGCCGCCTTCCAGAGCATCTCGCTGTTCCTGGGCGTGATCTTCTCGATCGGCTCCTCGTCGGTGGTCTCCAACGTCATCGCCGGCTACTCGATGACGTACCGGCGCGCCTTTCACCTCGGCGACCGGATCCAGGTGGGCGACATCGTGGGCGAGGTCAGCGAGATCCGCCTGCAGGTGACGCACCTGCGCAGCCCCAAGAACGAGGAGGTGGTGATGCCCAACTCCGTCCTCTTGGGCAGCCACGTCGTCAACTACAGCGCCCTCGCGCGCAAGCGCGGGCTGATCCTGCACACCACGGTGGGGATCGGCTACGAGACCCCGTGGCGCCAGGTGGAGGCCATGCTGCTGGAGGCGGCGGGGCGCACGCCAGGCCTGATGCGGGAGCCCCCGGCGTTCGTGCTGCAGAAGTCGCTCGGCGACTTCTGCGTCGTCTACGAGATCAACGTCTACTGCGACGAGCCGGCCCGGATGCCGCAGCTCTACTCGCTGCTGCACCAGAACATCCTCGACGTGTTCAACGAGTACGGCGTCCAGATCATGACGCCCGCCTACGAGGGGGATCCCGAGCAGCCGAAGCTGGTGCCGAAGGAGCAGTGGTGGGCCGCGCCGGCCCGAGAGGTGGCGCCTGCCCCAGGCGAGCCCGAGAGCGGCGCCAGGAAGCGGAACGACACCTAGCGCAGCCGGGCGCGCTGCGCCTTCGGCTTGGTTCCGTTCGCGAAGTGGAAGTGGAAGCCGAAGTCGGGGCTCCAGCCCACGTCGAGCCGCACCATCTCCGAGCCCGGCACCAGCAGGCGCAGCCCGCCCCCGAGGCCTCCGCGTGCGCGCCGGGTGGTGAAGTCGCGCGACTCCGTCCAGGCGATGCCGGCGTCGGCGAAGACGGCCAGCTCGGCCCCGAGCCGCAGCGAGATCTTCCACAGGTCCCAGCGCCGCAGCGGGATCACGGTGAACGAGTACTCGGCGGTGCCCAGCAGCTGGTTCTTGCCGGACAGCTCCTCGCCCAGGTCGGAGACCCCGTACCCGCGAATCGTGTTGGCTCCGCCCATGAAGTAGTTGAGGTAGACGGGCACGTCCTCGCCCAGGGTCCCGCTCTGGAGTGACACCAGCCCGGAGATCATGAGCTTCGTCCGGCGCGTCACCGGCATCCACCGGCGCGCGTCGAGGTTGAGCGCCCACCAGTCCCCGTCGCCGCCGAGAAAGCCCCCGGCGTGCCACAGCTCGACCTCGTTCTGCCAGCCAAGCCGTGGATTGCGCCACGAGTCGCGGGTGTCCCAGCCGAGCGACGCGCCGAGCCGCAGCAGGCGGTCGTCGCCATCCGGGCTCAGCGTGATCCCGGGGGTGTCGCTCTGCATGCGGAAGTAGGAGAACTTGGCTCGGGCCCAGCCGTGGTCGCCTATCCACGTGCCCACCTCGGGCGTGAACTCGTAGCTCGTCTCCTCGAAGCCGCGCAGCTCGTCCGGACGCGTGTAGCGCGCGCCGTAGAAGTCGAACGACACGTGGTTGCC
>CAZMRX010000186.1:0-10343 GCA_964568755.1 uncultured Acidobacteriota bacterium
ACGACGGCTCGAGACCCGCGCGCTCGAGCAGGAACGCGAGCAGGCTGGAGGTCGTGGTCTTGCCGTGGGTGCCCGCCACGACCAGCGAACGGCGCGGGCGCAGGAACTCGTCGGCGACGAGCGCCGGCAGGCTTGTGTGCCGCTGCCGCCGGTCGAGCACCACCTCGACCTCCGGGTTGCCCCGCGACAGCGCGTTGCCGATCACGACCAGGTCGACGTCCGCAGGCACGTTCGCCTCGGCATAGGGCGAGCGCACGGGGATCCCGAGCGCCTCGAGCTGCGTCGACATCGGCGGGTAGACGTCCTGGTCGGAGCCCGTGACCTCGTGCCCGCGCTCGCGCAGCAGGCCCGCGAGCGAAGCCATCGCCGTGCCGCACACGGCCGAGAGATGGACCTTCACTCGACCGCGGCCTCCAGCATCTCGAAGCGCGCCTCCTCGCCCCAGCACTCGAGGCGCGCCCGGACGCCGAGCGGCAGCGTCAGGTTCGGGTGCGTGGTGTGGCCGCTCGACAGGCCCAGCGCCACGGGCACCTCGATGCCTTCCAGCGCCTCGAGCAGCACGTCCTCCAGCCGGTAGTCGTCGTGGAAGCCGGGAGTGCAGCCCTTCATGTCCCCGAAGACGACGCCCGTCACGCCCTGCAGCGCGCCCGAGGCGCGCAGCTGCCGGAGCATGCGGTCGACCCGATACGGCCGCTCGTCCACGTCCTCGATGAAGAGCAGCGTGGGCTCGTCGCTGCTGCGCAGCGCCCAGGGCGTGCCCGCCGCGGCCGCGAGCAGCGAGAGGCAGCCGCCGCGCAGCACGCCCTCGCCCTTCCCGCTCGCGAGCGACACGAGGTCGTCCGGCCCGCTCGAGTACGGGGCTCCCCCGCCGGTGAGCCCGTGCCACAACGTGGGGCGATCGTAGGCCGAGTCCCCGTCGGCCAGCTCGCGGGCGACCATCGGCCCGTGCAGGCTGACGATGCCCAGCCGCTCCATCTCCAGGTGAAGCAGCGTGATGTCGCTGTAGCCGAGCAGCAGCTTCGGGTTCGCCTCCAGCAGGTCGCGGTCGAGGTGCGGCAGCAGCTGCAGCAGGCCGGCGCCCCCGCGCGCGCAGGCGATCGCCGACACGGACGGGTCGCCGAAGAGGTCGTGGAGCTGGTTGATGCGGGTGTCGATGGATCCCGCGGTGAAGCCCCGCCGCTCCAGCACGCCGTCCCCGATGCGCACGCCGAAGCCGAGCCGCTCGAGCTCGGCCGTCCCCTGCCGCAGGCGCTCCTCGTCGACCGGTCCTGCCGGCGCGGCAACCCCGATCACGTCACCGGGCTTGAGCGCCCTGGCCTTGCGGATCACGTCACACCACGATGCCGGAGCGCACGGCAATCGCCTCCGCCAGGGCGCGGTGGGTCCCGCTCTCGGCCGCCTGCCGGGCCAGCTTCGGATCGGGATCGCAATAAGTCGCGAGGAAGCGGTCCTTGAGGGCGCGCACGCGGGCCTCCGACGCCTCGGCCTCCTTGAAGGGGACCTCGCCCGACTCGCAGGCGCGGACGAGCGCCTCGATCGCCTCGACCTGGCCGTCGTGGGTCTTGCAGAACTCCAGCACGTCGCAGCCGGCCTGCGCCGCGAGCACGGCGATCTGGGCCGGCGTGAAGCGGGCCGCGACGGCCTTCATCTCGAGGTCGTCCGTCACCACGACGCCGGTCCAGCCGAGGTCCTTCCGCAGCAGGCCGCCGATCACCGCGGGCGACAGCGTGGCCGGCCGCGCGTCGTCGATCTCGCGCACCAGCACGTGCGACGTCATCACGCTCGCGACGCCCGCGGCGATCGCCATCCGGAACGGCCGCAGCTCGACGTCCTCCAGCCGCGCGCGCGAGTGGTCGACCGCCGGCAGGTCGAGGTGCGAGTCGACGTCCGTGTCCCCGTGTCCCGGGAAATGCTTGGCGCAGGCGGCGACGCCGTTCTCCTGCAGGCCCCGGATCATCGCCGAGCCGAGCCGGCCGACGAGATCGGGGTCGTCCCCGAACGAGCGGTCCCCGATCACCGGGTTCTTCGGGTTCGTGTCCACGTCGACGCACGGGGCGAAGTCGCAGCGGATGCCGCAGGCCGAGAGCTCCTCGGCGAGGGCCTGGCCTACCTGCCGCGCCGTCTCCTCGCTGCCGACGCGGCCCACCGCACGAGCCGCCGGCCAGACCGTCCAGGGCTCCTTCAGCCGGGCCACCCGGCCGCCCTCCTGGTCGACCGCCACCAGCAGCGGCCGGTCGTGCGAGGCATCGCGCGCCAGCGACTGCAGCTCGCGCACCAGCTCGGCGACCTGCTCCGGCGCCGCGACGTTGCGTGCGAAGAGCACGATGCCCCCCACGCCGAAGTCGCGGATGAGCGCCTTCACGTCGGGCGAGGCCGCCTGGCCCTCGAAGCCGACCATGAAACGCTGGCCGACGCGGCGGACGATGTCCTTCACCCGCCCAACTTCTTCTTGACGGCCTCGTTCACGCGCTTGCCGTCCACGGCCTTCCCGGAGGCCGCGAGCGCGGCGAGCGCCGCCTTCATCGCCTTGCCCATGTCCTTGGGCGAGGCGGCGCCGGTCTCGGCGACGGCCTTGTCCACGGCCGCCGCGATCTCGGCGTCCGTGACCTCGGCAGGCAGGTAGGCCTTCAGCACGACGATCTCGGCCTGCTCTTTCGAGGCGAGTTCGGCCCGCCCCGCCTTCGTGTACTGGTCGGCCGAGTCCTCGCGCTGCTTCACGAGCCCCTGCAGCACCTTCACGGCCTCGCCGTCGTCGAGCGCGCCGTGCTTGTCGATCTCCTTGTTCATGATCGCGGCCTTGGCCATCCGCAGCGTGCTCGTGCGCGCCGCGTCCTTGGCCTTCATCGCCGCGGTCAGATCCTGTGTGAGTCGTTCCACGAGTGTCATGACAGGAAAGGATACTCTGCCAGGCAGGGACCGGCGAGCTCCAGCCTCAGGCTGGCAGGAAGGCGACCCCTGGATAGGCCCGGATCAGCGGGTCGGACGTCACCAGCGTGAGCCCTTCGGTCCTCGCCTGGGCGACCAGCATGCGGTCGAACGGATCCCGATGCAGCGGAGGCAGCAGCGCCGTAGCCTCGGCGTGGGCGAAGGAGATCGGCAGCGGCTCGAACCCGAGACGCACGGCCGCAGCCGAGGCCGGCTCGGGAATCTCCAGGCGGCCGAGAGAATGCTTGATCGCGATCTCCCAGATCGACGCCGCGCTGAGGAAGACGTCGTTCTGCCCGTCCCGGATCGCCTGCCGCTCGACCTCCCCCAGCCGAGCGTCGTCACCGCGCCACCAGAGGAAGACGTGGGTGTCGACCAGCAGCCTCAACGGCGGCCTTCGAATGCCGCGAGCACGTCGTCCGGCAGCGGAGCATCGAAGTCGGGACCGATCACGATCCGGCCCTTCCAGTCACCCGGCTTGCGCTGCTTGACCGGCCGCGCGAGCGGCACGAGCCGCGCCTTCGGCTCCCCTGCCTTCGCGATGATGACCTCTTCGCCCTTGGAGGCCCGCTCGACCAGCTTGGAGAGGTGCGTCTTGGCCTCGTACAGATTCACCGTCTTGGTCGTCTTTGCCACCTTGACCAACCTTGACCAAGTATCGCGCGCTGCTGCGCCCGAATCAACAGCGCCCGGCAGTCGATCGCCCCGGTCAATCCGCTCGACTGACCTGCCTCACCCACCCCGCGTAGAGCTCCTCGACGATGGGCAGCTTGGCGATCGGCGCTTCGAGCTCCAGCAGCAGCGTCTCGCGATCCCGGCTGACCAGGACGCCGCGGACGGCCAGCGGCACGCCTAGCCTGTCCACGCGGAAAGCATAGGCCGGGCCTGCCGCGGCATCACCCGTCGGCGTCGCCCTGGGCCGCAGCGAGCCGCAGCCCGAAAGGGCACCCGCCAGTGACGGCCCGCCAGAGGCCCAGCGCAGCGCCCGCAGCACCAGCGTGTAGTCGGAGGGGTGCCGCACGAGGACTCCGGCATCGGCCGGCGGCAGGGCCTCGCAGGCGGCCTGCGTGGCCGGCTCGCGCGACCAGGCGCGTGGGACGACGACACTGCCTTCTCCGTTCGTGAACGAGGCCGGCTCGAGCACCGCGTCCCGGCTCGCCGCGACGGAGCGGAGGGGCAGGTTGAAGAGCAACGGACCGGCCGACAGGCTTCGGAGCGAGCGGCGCAGCAGCCCGAGGTTGAAGGCGACGGCGTCGGCGGGCCCCAGGTAGCGGGCGACCACCTTCTCGCCGGCCAGGTCCACGATCGCGTACTCCACGCGAAAGCGTCGGCCCGACGCGTCCGTGCCCGTGCCCGATCCGATCAGGCTCGCGGGCTTGCCCTGGACGAACCCCTCGGCGGCCTGGCGCTCGCGGGCAACGCGAGGACCGGCCGCGGCCGGCGCCGGGATGAAGCCCCGCACGGCTTCCCCTCCGAGCAGCGCCTCTTCGAGCCCGGGGGCACGCCACGGCGTCTCCCAGCGATCCACGCGGAAATCGATCTCGCCGACCTCGCCTGCCTCGGCCGACACGCGCGCCAGCGAGCGGTCGAGGTACCCGTCGGGCAGGTCCACGGCGACCTGCTTCCAGTCGAGCGAGTGCCGCACACCGGGCCGCAGCCGAACCGAGGGAAGCCGCTCCAGCAGGCCGCTTCGGTCCAGGAAATCCTTGACGACGTTCACCGGCACCGTGAACCCGGCGCCGGCGCTCGTCGCATCCCGCGACAGCTTCATCTTCACGACACCGACGACGTAGCCGTCCTCGTCGAGCATCGGCCCGCCGCTGTTGCCGGGCAGCATCGTCGCGTCCGTCTGCAGGTAGCGCGTGTCCCCCGCGTCGTCCGCGCGCGCGGCCGAGAGCGACCCCGCGGTCACCGTCACCTCCGGGATCACGTCCTCGGCTTGCTTCGCCACCTCCGTCTGCCGCCCGAACGGGAACCCCAGCAGCTTGACCGGCCGCCCCGCCTCGATCGCGTCCGAGTCGCCGAGCGGCAGGTACGGCAGGTCCGCCGCGGTCATCTGCAGCGCCGCGAGGTCGTCCTCGGCGTTCGAGGCCACCACATGGGCCTCCCACGCCCCTTCGCTCCCCCCGCTCCCGACGAACACCTGGATCCGCGCGTTCTCGACCGAGACCTCCGGCCCGCCCTCCCGCGCGCCCGTCTCCGTCTCGACCACGTGCCAGCTCGTGAGCACCAGCCCCGACGGCGCGATCACGAACCCGCTCCCGCTCGCCACCTCGACGTCCTTGCGCACGACCGGATGCCTCGCATCGCGGTAGTCGATCCGCAGGTCGCCGACGACGCGGATGAAGGCCATCGCGTCCTGCGCAGGATCCGACTGCGCGAAAGCCCGCCCTGCGCACCAGCAGCCCAGACCCGCCGCGAGCAGCACCCGTCGCATCGCCACGGCGAAGAGCTTACTCCTTCCCGAAAAGAGCCGGACCCGTCCTGACCAGGCCTCGCCATGAACTCCGCGCTGTTCCGCGCGAGCTCGGCGTCGATCGCCTTCTTCGGGGGCTCAGCTCGGTCGGCGGATGGCGTTCTGGATCGGCACGCGCACCAGCAGCCAGACGAGCGCCGTGAGCGGAACGACAGACGCCACGGCGCCGAGCGGGCCGTCGACCCAGGTCATCTCGGGCAGGCGGAGCGCGCCGCCGATCGAGGTGAATTGCGCGAAGCTGAGCACGAGGCCGGCGAGCAGCACGCCCGTGAGCGACTCGCCGGCGATGAGGCCCGAGGCCACGAGCGTGCCCGTGCCCTCGACCTGGGCCGTCTGCGCCGCATCGAGGCCCTTCGCCTTCGCACGCCAGTCCACGAGCGCCTTCAGGCAGCCGCCGAGGAAGATCGCGCCGGTCGTCTCGGGCGGCAGGTACATTCCGACCGCCACCAGCATCACCGAGGGCGCCTTCAGCAGGATCAGGAACACGGCGAGCGCCATGCCGAACACGATCAGCGCCCACGGCATCTCGCCGCCGACGATGCCCTGGGCCATCTGGGCCATCAGGCCGGCCTGGGGCGCGGGCAGCGCGCGGTCGCCGATGCCGATGCCGCCCATCTTGATGTTGCCCTCGTGGAGGATGACGATCGGGAACACCAGCACGAAGGCCGTGACGACGGTGGCCACGATCTCGGCCACCTCCATCTTCCAGGGCGTCCCGCCGAGGATCTGGCCCACCTTCAGGTCCTGGATCAGGCTGCCCGCGACGCAGATGGCGCTGCAGACGACGGCGGCGACGCCGAGCACCGCCGCGACGCCCGCGAGCCCGGTGACGCCGAAGCCCACCATCAGCAGCGCCGAGAGGATCAGCGTCGACAGCGCGAGGCCCGACACCGGCTGGTTGGAGCTGCCGACGAGTCCGACCAGGTAGCCGCCCACCGCCGAGAACAGGAAGCCCGTCACCATCATCACGATCGCCGCGACGAGCGCGCCCACGACGCTGCCGGAGAAGTGGTAGTAGATGAAGGCCACGGGAACGGAGAGCGCGCCGATCCCGAGGACCACCGCGCGCGCCGGCAGGTCCTTCTCCGTGCGCAGCGGCTCGGCCGTGCTCCCCTTGTGGAAGGCGCCGCGGAAGGCCTTGGCGAGCGACGAGCGCATCTGCCACAGCGTCCAGGCGGCGCCCACCAGCATCGCGCCCACCGCGATCGGGCGGATCTGGTTGTACCAGATGGTGAAGACGAGGTCGCCGAGCGGCGGCTCGGCTCCGGCCGATGCGAAGCGCGCGCCGAAGTCCGGGTTCAGGAAGAGCGCGAGCGGCACGAGCACGAACCAGGCGAGCACACCGCCCGCGGCGTTGATGGCGGAAAGCTCGAAGCCGATGATGTAGCCGACGCCGATCAGCGCCGGGGAGATCGACGGCGTCGACCACACGAGCGCGCCCCGGTGCGTGACGTCGCCGAGGGCCGCGCGGCCCGAGTCGAAGTGGTGGATCACCGAGCTCGGGAACTCCTTGACGACCTCGACGGTCTCGCGGAAGAGACGGATCCCCGAGGAGTCCTTGAGCACCTGGATCAGCATCCCGACGCCCATCGCGCCGAACACGTAGCGCGCGCCGGTGTCGCCGCGCTGGCTCGCCATCACGAGCGCGGCGCAGGCGCGGCTCTCGGGGAACGGCAGCCCGGCGTCGACCGTGAGCGTGCGCCGCAGCAGGATGATGAACAGGATCCCGAGCAGGCCGCCGACGAGCAGGATCAGCGACGTCTCCCAGTAGCTGAAGCTGGTCCACAGCCGCTCGCCGCCGACGTTCACCATCACGAACGCGGGGATCGTGAAGATGGCGCCGGCCACCAGCGCCTCCCCCACCGAGGCCGCGGTGCGCATGGTGTTCTGCTCGAGCACGGTGCCGCGGAAGAACGGCAGGCGGAACGCGGCGATCGCGAGCACCGCTGCCGGGAACGTGGCCGAGACGGTCTGGCCCGCCTTGAAGCCCAGGTAGGCGTTGGCTGCGCCGAGCAGCGCCGCCGTCACGACGCCGAGCACCACGGCCTTCAGCGTCAGCTCGGCGAGGTTCTCCTCGGGCGGGATGAAGGGTTTGGTGTCGTCGGCCATTTCGCGTCTCCCGGTTGTCGGCGGAGCGTGGATTCTACTCGCTGCCGGGCCCGCCGCTACAGCCCCGGGATCCGCTCGGCGAGCGCCGGCAGGCGCAGCACCGCCTCGGCGGCCGTCTGCGCCCAGTCCGCGCGCTGTCCCTCGGGAAGCCGCGTGCAGGGCAGCTTGCGCTCCTCCACCAGCTCGTCCACCAGGCGGTCGATCTGCTTCATGAAGAACTCGTCGGTGTCGCGGATGCCGTCGGCCTGGGCCGAGCCCACGAAGGGCACCTTGAACAGCAGGTCATAGCTCTTCATCCAGCGGTTGACGAGGGGCTCGAGCCACTTCTGGCGGCCGGCGGCGAACACCAGGTAGGCGTAGTTGTCGAGGACGCTCCGGTCGCAAACCACCACCTCGTGGTGCGCCGCCGAGCGGATCTCCTCGGCGATCTGCGTGGTGAGGATCCACATCTGCGCCTCGAGCGAGGTCTTGCGGTTGATCGGCAGCGGCGACAGCCGCGCCACCTCCTTCACCAGGTCGACGTGCAGGCCGCGCTTCTTGAGCTGTGCGCCCAGGTCGAAGCACAGCGTCGTCTTGCCGACACCGTGCGTGCCGATGAACGCGACCTTGATCATGAAGCGGCGCATTCTATGCTGTAATCGTCGCGGGGGTGGCTGGCTTGTCCGACGTCTACGAGCCGTGGGAACGGCTGGTCCGCATCGTGGTGCTGGGCAAGGTGATCGAGGTCCCCGAGAAGAACCTGCTGCTGCGCCAGCTACAGTTCGTGTCCGAGGACGTCGGGATGGGACGCTACTGCTGGAACGCCGAGTGTCGCTACTGCGAGGTGTCCTACACGCGCCCCGACGACGACACCGAGCACACGGGCCTCGCCTGCCGCCTGCGCGGCTTCGACGGCATGCGCCTCACCAAGCTCGCCCCGGAGGTGCGCTACAACATGAGCGACGCCCTCTCGCGCGCCCCGCGCGAGGACGAGGCGCCCGCGAGCGATCCCGCTAGCCGCCCGCCCGAGTGAGCCGCGCCCGCACCTGGCGGTAGGCGGTCACCAGGCTGTTGCGCGTCATCTCGAGGTAGCGCGCCGCGAAGTCGGCCGAGCTGTCCTGCCGCGTCAGGCTGTCCTTCGCCCGCGCCAGCAGCTTGGCGCAGGTCGCCTGCAGGATGTCGTCGGCCGCCCCGCGCGCCTTGAGCTCTTGGAGGTCGCGCAGCAGCTCCTCGCTCACGCGCTCGATGTCGAGCACCAGGTCGCGCTGCACCTGGTCGAGCGGGTAGACCACCTCTTCGATGTCGGGTGGAACCGCGAACGGGTCTGCCGCGGCCGGCTCCGCGGCGGCGACCTCGGCTGTCGGCACCCGGCCCGCCTTCAGCTCCTGGAAGGCGCGCGCGAACACGAGAGGGAACAGCCGATTCGCCTCCTCGAACTCGAGCTTGGCGGCTTCGTCGCGCGTGCGGTAGTAGCGCTCGAGCAGGCTCTTCACGCGCCCGATCTGGCGCTGCTCCTTCTCTTCGAGCAGCTCGCGCACCTCGGCGCCGAGCTCCTGGATTCGCTGCGCGACCACGCGGTTGTGCTCGTGCGTCCGCACGTCCGGCAGGTCGTGGTCCTTGCCGTACACGATCCGAGCGGTGGGCTCGCCGTAGTTGGCGTAGGCGATCACGTTGACGCGCCTCACCCATTCCTCGGTGGCCTCGTCGAAGACCGGGCCACGGTCTTCGACCTGCAGATGGTAGGGAGTGCCCGTGCGGGAGGAGTGGTTCAGGTTGAACCCCATCACCCTGCACAGGTGACGCGGCAACAGCGAGCCGTCGCCGGATGCCTTGTCGTCGATCGGCGCCACTCCTCCCAAATCCCTCTAGTGTCGTACTTTAGCAGAGGTCGCTGGGGCTGGCAACCTGGCCCGGGCTCCTCGTGCGCTCCCGTCCCAGAACCCTGCAGCGTCTGCCGGGCAGGGACTTGGGGCGGCGCACTCCCACAGCAAGACCGCGAGGCCGCAAAGGCCTGCCAATTAACTGTCCTATAATCTGTCTGTTACAGCATGAGTCTATTACGCTCATGTTATATGCTTGACAGAAGCTAATCAAGGGTCTATATTGCCCAGCGTACGAGCCAAGGAGGCGCAGCAGGCCATGAGCAAGGTGATCGGGATCGACCTCGGGACGACGAACTCCGTTGTCGCCGTCCTCGAAGGTGGTGACCCCAAGGTCATCGCCAACGCCGAAGGCGGACGCACGACCCCGTCCGTGGTGGCGTTCAGCAAGGACGGAGAACGTCTCGTCGGTCAGGTGGCGAAGCGCCAGGCGGTGACGAACCCGGAGAACACCGTCTTCTCCATCAAGCGCTTCATGGGCCGCAAGTACGGCGAGGTTTCCGAAGAGCAGAAAATGGTCCCGTACAAGGTGGTCGAGGCGCCGAACGGCGACGCCCGCGTCTCCGTGGGCGGAAAGATGCACTCGCCGCCCGAGATCTCGGCGCAGATCCTCCAGAAGCTGAAGCAGGCGGCTGAGGACTACCTCGGCGAGAAGGTGACCAAGGCCGTCATCACGGTGCCCGCTTACTTCAACGACTCGCAGCGCCAGGCGACGAAGGACGCGGGCCAGATCGCGGGCCTCGAGGTGCTGCGCATCGTCAACGAGCCGACCGCGGCGGCGCTCGCCTACGGTCTCGACAAGAAGAAGGACGAGACGATCGCGGTCTACGATTTCGGCGGCGGCACCTTCGACATCTCGATTCTCGAAGTCGGCGAGGGCGTCGTTGAAGTCAAGGCGACCAACGGCGATACGCACCTTGGTGGCGACAACCTCGATCACCGTGTGATGGACTGGATCATCGGTGAGTTCAAGA
>CAZMRX010000187.1:0-10313 GCA_964568755.1 uncultured Acidobacteriota bacterium
CCGCGCGCCGCGCCGCCCGCGGCGGCAACGCCGCCGCCCCCGGCGCCGACGCTCACGCCCGCCCCGGAGCCCTCGCTCGAGCTCGACATCCCGATCGAGCTGCCGTCCGAGAAGACCAGCCCCCCGCTGAAGCCGGTGCCCGTGCCGGAGCAGACGCACCCGCCGGGCAGGCCTGACGACTCGATGCGGACGGCCGCGCCGGGCGCGAGCGCATTCGAGGGCCGCGCCCAGATCGAGCACCTGCTGATGGAGGGCGAGGTGCGCATGACCGTGGCGGACTACGCCAACGCGGTCAAGGTCTACGAGAAGCTGGTGAAGGTGGCGCCCAAGGTCGCCGCGTTCCGGCTGCGGCTCGCGGTCGCGATGGCCTGCTACCCGCGCACCGCCAAGCTCGCCGAGCGCGAGTTCTACGAGGCGTCGCGGCTCGAGCCCGACAACGCCGAGATCCACTACCAGTGGGGCCTCTACTACAAGGTGATGAAGATCAAGAGCCGCGCGGTGGCCGAGATGCGCACGGCCGTGCGCCTGAGCCCGAGGCACAAGGCGGCCCGCGCCGAGCTCGAGGCGCTCTCGCCCAAGGACTCCGCGCTCACCAGCCTCAAGAAGATGTTCCGGTAGACCAAAGCGTCGATGCCCCTCCCGACCGGGACCCGCCTCGGGCCCTACGAGATCACCGCGCCTATCGGAGCGGGAGGGATGGGGGAGGTCTACCGGGCGCGCGACACGCGGCTCGGGCGCGAGGTCGCCGTCAAGGTGCTGCCGGCGCACCTCGGCGAGAGCGCCGACCGGCGCGAGCGCTTCGAGCGCGAGGCGAGGGCGGTCGCGGCGCTCAGCCATCCGAACATCCTGGCGCTCCACGACGTCGGCCGCGACGGCGACGTCGCCTACGTCGTGACGGAGCTGCTCGAGGGCGAGACGCTTCGCGAGCGCCTGCGCGACGGCCCGCTGCCGCTGCGCAAGGCCACCGACTACGCGACGCAGGTTGCGCTCGGCCTCGCCGCCGCCCACGCCCAGGGCATCGTCCACCGCGACCTCAAGCCCGACAACGTGTTCGTCACGAAGGACGGCCGCGTCAAGATCCTGGACTTCGGCCTCGCGCGCCACGTGGCAGAGGTCCTGGCGAGCGGGAGCCAGACGAGCTCGCCCACGATGCACCGCGCGACCGAGCCCGGGGCGCTCCTGGGCACTGTCGGCTACATGTCGCCGGAGCAGGCGAAGGGAGGCGAGGCCGACTCGCGCTCGGACATCTTCGCCTTCGGCTGCCTGCTGCGCGAGATGCTGACCGGCAAGCGCGCCTTCGAGCGCGCCTCGGCGGCCGAGACGCTCGCGGCGATCATCCGCGAGGAGCCGGAGCCGCTCCCGGCGACGCTCCCCGAGCTGCCGCCTGCGCTCGAGCGCGTCGTCACGCACTGTCTCGAGAAGAGCCCGGACGAGCGCTTCCAGTCGGCGCGCGACCTGGCCTTCGACCTGCAGAGCCTCTCGAACCTGTCGGCGGCGGCGCAGCCCGCCCGCGCTGTCCGCCGCGGCGCGAGGACCTGGCTGCCCATCTCCGCGCTCGCGTTTCTCGTGGCGGCCCTCGGGTTCGTCGCCGGGCGCTTCTCGGGCGCGAAGCCGGGTGCCGCGACGCTCGAACGCGTCAGCTTCACGCTCGTCACCGATCAACCGGGGGTCGAGTCGGACCCGGCGCTCGCCGCAGACGGCAAGAGCGTCGTCTACGTCGCCGAGGTGAACGGCCAGTACGACCTGTTCCTGCTCCGGATCGGCGGCCGCAACCCCGTGCCGCTCACGGCCGACTCGCCCGTCGACGACTCGCAGCCCACGTTCTCGCCCGACGGCGAGCGGATCGCGTTCCGCTCGGAGCGGGAAGGCGGCGGGATCTTCCTGATGGACCCGACCGGGGAGTCGGTGCGTCGGGTCTCGGACTTCGGCTTCGACCCGAGCTTCTCACCCGACGGCCGCGAGATCGCGGTCGGCACGGTGGGCTTCCAGTTCCCGATGGAGCGCTCCGGCCGCGGGACGCTGTGGGCGATCGACGTCCGCAGCGGCCAGAAGCGCGAGATTGCCCGGCCCAGCGACGCGGTGCAGCCGGCCTGGTCGCCGCACGGGACGCGGATCGCGTACTGGGGCCTGCGCAAGGACGCAGGGCAGCGTGACATCTTCACCGCGGCCGCGGACGGGTCCGAGCTCGAAAGCGGCGGCGTCGCGGTGACGGACGACGCGGCGCTCGACTGGAGCCCGGTCTGGGCGCCCGACGGGCGACACCTCTACTTCGGCAGCAACCGCGGCGGCACCATGAGCCTGTGGCGGGTCGCCATCGACGAGGCGTCCGGCCGCACCCTCGGAGCGCCCGAGGCACTCACCTTGCCCACGCTCTGGAGCGGCCGCTACAGCCTCGCGAGCGACGGGCAGAGGATCGCTTTCGAGAGCCTCGACTGGCGCTCGACGCTGCACCGCGTGGCCTTCGACGCCGCGGCCGAAAGAACGAGCGCCGCTCCGCTCGCGGTCTTCCAGAGCACCGGTCGGCCGATCCGCGACCACCGCGTATCCCCCGACGGGCAGTGGATCGTGTTCAGCCGCTCGGGCGTCCAGGAGGACCTGTTCCTGACGCGCATCGACGGAAGCCAGTACCGGCGCCTCACCGACGACGCGTTCCGCGATCGCGGGCCGTCGTGGTCTCCCGACGGCCGGCGGATCGCCTTCTACTCCGACCGCGGCGGGGCGTACGAGCACTGGGTGATCCGACCCGACGGCAGCGGCCTCGAGCAGCTGACGCGGCGGCAGGAAGGCAGCTCGAATTTCCCGGTCTGGTCCCCGGACGGCGGGCGCATCGCCTCCGCGGTGATCCCCCAGGGCTGGTCGCTCTACGACCTGTCGGGCGGAGCGGGCGAGTCGGCCGTCGTCCGCCAGCCGGAACCAGACGCCGCCCACAGGTTCTGGCCGATGACGTGGACGGCCGACGGGCAGCGCCTCGCCGGACTCATCTATCGAAACAACGGGCTCACCGACGGTGTCGGGCAATTCGAGCTCGCGAGCGGCCGCTTCGCGCGGATCCTGGAGAGCCCCCCTACGAGCTGGCTGATCCCGGTATGGCTGCAGGACGGCCGGCGCCTGCTGGTGCGCGACAGGCGTGGGATCGCCGTGGTCGATGCGGCGACGGGGGCGAGGAAGCCGCTGGTCGAGGTCTTCGGCTACTTCGTCGGGTACAGCCTGGATGTCACGCGCGACAACCGCTGGATCACCTACACCGAGACCGCCACCGACGGCGACATCTGGATGATGACGCTCGAGTGAGCGCTCACCAGGGCCGGACCCCGAACTCGTAGAGGAACGCGAGCGTCACGAACACGAGCGCGAGCTGCGCCTCGTGCGGGTGTCGGTGCTTGGCGCTGCGCCAGAGCCAGGCCGCCGCGAGCAGCACCGGGAGCATCAAGACCACGACACCCGAGGCGCCCGCGAAGCCGAGCGTGCCGTGCCAGGCGCCGAGCGGTGAGGGGCCGAAGACGCCGCCGAACAGCAGCGTGAGGTGCAGCACGTAGACGAGCAGCGTCTCGTGGCCGAGCAGCGCGAGCCCGCGCATGCCGGGCACCGGCCGGGTCGCCGCCGCCTCGACCACGCGCAGCAGCAGCAGCAGAGCGCCCAGCCGAACGAAGACGTAGGCCGGCGAGGGGCCCCAGAAGTCCACGCGGCCCCGCAGGACGAGCGCCAGGACAGCGCCGAGGACCAGCAGGCCGGCGCCGGCGACGAGCTCGAGCCGGTGGCGCCTGGGCGCGTGCTCGTGGCCGAGCAGCGCGCCCGCGAGCGTGCCGGCCAGGACGAAGGCCGAGAACGGAAACACCGGGAAGCGCGAGCCGGTCGCCTCGTCGAGCCAGGGAGCGACCGTCTCCGGCAGGCTCGCGGCGAAGCCCGAAGCCCATACGAAGGGCGTGGCGGCGACGACCACGAGCGAGAGCGCGCCGGCCCAGCGCGTCCAGTGCCGGCCGGCCAGCGCCTGCAGCGCCAACACGAACAGCTGCGTGGCCGCGATCACCTGCAGCGCGTCGCAGGCGAAGAGCAGCGCGCGCTCGGCGCTGGTGGAGCCCCCGAGCGTCTTCCACAGCGAGAAGTAGGGCAGGTGCAGGTAGTAGCCCACGCCGAGCACGAACAGCAGCCGCCGCGCGCGCCGCAGACCCGCGCGCAGCGACAGGGGCGCTCGCGGCAGGCCGGCCACGAAGCCGGAGGCGAACAGGAACCCGGGGGCCGTCGAGCCGTGCAGCATCTGCTGCCAGACGTACCAGGGCTCGGCGAGCGCTGCCCGCGTCAGCAGCGTGTCCATCACGTGGCCCTGGACCATCGCCAGCGCCATCAGGCCCCGGAACGCGTCGAGGTAGAGGGCTCGCTCGCGCGGAGGGGTCAGGTCTTGAATCTTGGCGTTTTCGGCGTCGGCCTGTGCACGATTCAAGACCTGACCCGATCAGGCGCCGACGAGCCCGCCTCCCCGGCGCGCGGCCTCTTGCACGTGCTGCAGCAGCATCGCCTCGGGGCCCGCCCCGACGAACTCGACCCCGTCGTCACCCACCACCGTCTTGGGCACCGAGGACACGCGGTACTGGCGCGCCAGGTCCATGTAGCCGCTCACCTCGACGGCGTCCGTCCGGATGCGCGGGCACTCGATCGCGAACTGGATGGCCAGGCGGACCGCCCGGGGGCAGTAGGGTCACGTGGGGGTCGAGAACACCCGCAGCCGAACGTCGCGGTCGAGCGCCGCGAGGCCGGCGCGCGTCTCGTCGGAGAGTTGGCTCGACCCGCGCGAGACGTCCACGATCGCTTCGACCAGGCTGCCGAACTCGTAGCCGGTCGGAAGGCCGTAGAAGCGCACGCCGTGGTCGACGCTCTCGCCCAGCACCGCGATCGCGGGAATGCGCTCGATCCCGAGCTCCCGCACGCGCTCCTGGTCGAGGACGAAGTTGCGCGACTCGACGACGAGCCGCTCGTCGAGCCCGGCCAGCTCCTCGACCAGCCGCCGCACCTCCTCCGAGATCGGCTCGGCGAGCGCCTGGGAGAAGACCGCGAGCCGCACCGGGTTCACGAGCCCGGCGAACGCCTCACGCAGCTCGGCCGTGACCTCGTCGGTGAGCAGCGGCATGCGGGAAGTATGCCACGCGCTCCGCTAGATCCAGCTCGGGAACCAGGTCCAGATCCCGCCGCCGGTGGGGAAGCGGAAGCCCCAGATCCAGGCCGGCACCGGCATCGCGGTGAGGAACGGCAGGAACAGCAGGAACAGCGCCGCCGCCAGCGCCACGTAGCCGCGCGCGACGACCGCTTGGCCGCGATCCCAGTAGCGGTCGAGCAGGATCCCGAGCGAGAGGCAGGCGTACGGGATCGCCTCGAGCAGGTAGTGCGAGAAGTTGAGCGTGCGCGGCGAGAGGCCCCAGGGCAGGTACAGCAGCAGGAAGCCGGCGCCGCAGAAGACGCGCCGCGCGTCGCGCCAGCGGATCCCGCTCCCGAGCGCCCACAGCGACACCGGCACCGAAGCCCACCACAGCGCCGGGTTGCCGAGCGCCACGATCCCGCGCACGAAGCCCTCGCCCGAGAACCAGAAGTACCAGGTGGGCCGGTAGAGCCACGGCCAGGTCCACCACGGGCTGAAGTAGGTGTGGGTCGCGTTGAGATTGGCGTGGTACTCCCAGATCTCGCGCTGCTTGCGGGCGACCGCCTGGACGCAGCCGCCGAGAAGCTCGCCCTCCAGGCAGTTCCCCTGCCGCATCCACGGCACGTAGCTCAGCAGGTAGACCGCGACGGGCAGCGCCACGAACGTAAGCGCGCCGAGCGCGAGCTCGCGCGGCCGGAACGCGCGCGCGCCGCGCACCGCCAGGAACACGAGGCCCAGGAAGCCCCAGGCCCACAGGCTGGTCCAGCGTGTCGACAGCGCGAGCCCGAGCGCAAGCCCCGCGAGCGTCATCGCCCGCAGGGCGAGCCGCTCCTCGAGCACGGCGCGCAGCAGCAGCAGCGCCGAGAGCAGCTGGAACAGCACGGCGAACACGTTGGTCATCGCGACCCGGCTCTGCACCAGGTAGACGCCGTCGAGCAGCAGCAGCAGCGTGGCGAACAGCGCCGCCCGCTCGGTCGCGAGCACCTGCCGCGCCAGCAGCAGGAACACCGGCGCCAGCAGGATGCCGGCGAGCGCCGGCATCAGCCGCCAGGCCCAGGACTCGTAGCCGAAGACGAAGACACCCACCGCGATCAGCAGCTTCGCGGTCGGCGGGTGCACCCACTCGGTCGGGTCCTGGCCGTTCAGGTACTGCAGCGCGGTCTTCGCGTGATAGACCTCGTCGAAGTACTCCTCCTTCGGGTAGCCGAGCCCCGGCAGGCGGAAAACGGCGGCGGCGAGCGCCACCAGCAGCAGCAGGCGCGTCGCGCGGCTCACGGGATCCGCCTGCGGGCCACGCTGGGCGCCGGCTTCGGCGTCAGCAGCGGCAGCGCCCGCCGCACCGGCACGGCGAAGGAGTTGCCGCCGAAGCGCGACAGCACCGCGTAGGCGACGCCGATCACCTGCCCGTTGCGATTGAGCAGCGGCCCGCCGCTGCCGCCCTGCGTGGTCGGGGCGTCGAACACCACGTCGGTGTCGGTGATGTCGGCGATGTGGCCCTGCGTCGTCGAGGGCCGCACCAGGCCGCGCGCCGCGAGCGCCTCGCTGATGCGGCCGGTGCCCATGCCCGCGCCGGAGACGATCTCGCGGGCTTCGGCCGCGTCGATCTTCGCGAGCATGGCCTCGATCCCCGCCGGGAACCCGACGAGCACCACCGCCTGCCCCGTCACGGCTCCCTTGCCGCTGCGGTCGAGCGGCAGCGACGGGAGCCGCACGCCGCCCAGGTCGCAGCGCACGAGCGACACGTCCGCGCGCTCGGCGTGGCTCTCCACGCGCAGGTCGAACGGCCGCTTCTGGCTCGGGAAGAAGGCGCGCAGCACCGTCTGCCTCGCGCTGAAGCCGCGCTCCGCGAGCGACTGGGCGAACTCGTCGTTCCACCAGGGCTCGGCGATGTGGCGGTTGGTCAGCAGCAGCCCGCGCCGGTCGACCAGGAAGCCGGTGCCCACGTACTCGACCTCGTGCACCGGGCCCTGCCCCTCCGCGTCGAGCAGCGGGTTGTCGTCGGCGTCCTTGAGCGCGTTGCCGTGCTCGTCGAGCTTGTAGCGCAGCGGCCGGCCCTCGGCGTCGCGGAAGAGGTAGGCGCCCTGGATCAGGCACACGCCCGCGCCGTACTCGCGCACGATGCGCTCGCCCGCCGCGCGCTCGGTCTCGAGCGTGGCGAGCCGCGCGCGCGTCGCCTGCAGCTCCTCGCGCAGCGTTCCCGCCTCGGCCGCCGCCGCCGCGCGCAGCTGCGCGTAGAGCGCCTCCTCGCGCTGGCGCAGCTCCTCGAGCCTGGCGGACAGCGCCGCCCGGTCCGACTCGGAGCGGTCGCGCTCGTCCTCGATGCGCGCGGCGAACCCCGCGCGCGCGCGCTCGGACTCCCCGAGCGCCTCGCGCAGCCGCTCGATCTCGAGCCGCAGCTTGCGGTCCTGGAGCTGGCTGTAGCCGACCGTCGCCAGCGCGAGCGCCAGGCCGACCGCCGAGAGCGCGCGCAGCGGCGGCGAGAGCTGGGCGAAGCTGCGGGCGACGAGCGCCCGCGTCGAGGCGAGCGAGCCCTCGCGTTCCCAGGGCGCCGCCTCGAGCATCTCCTCGCCGGCGTCGTCGCCGGCCTCGAGCCGCAGCCGCGGGCCGCCCGCGCCGAGCTCGATCACGTCGCCGGTGCGCAGCACCGCCTCGCGCACGTCCTCGCCCGAGAGGCGCAGGCCCAGCCCGGCCTCGACCACCTGCACCACGATCTCGCCCTCGCGCTCGAAGACGCGGGCGTGGTGCAGTGCGGCGCGCGGCGAGCGGACGTCGGCCTCGGCGGCGGAGCCGACGAGCGCCGGCAGCCGCACCTCGTCGAGCCGGTCCTGGTCGTGGCCGTCGAGGTGGCGGAAGCGGACGCGGACGCTCATCGCGCTCCGGTCAGGGAGTGTCGAGCGGCAGCAGCCCCGGGGCGCCGATGCGGCGCTCCACGCTGGCCTGGGCGACGAGCGCCCACTCCGAGGCGCCGATGCGGACGAACACCTCCACCCGCGGGTCCTTGAACCCCGGCGAGCGCAGGATGTCCTCGGGGTCGGCGGGCGACTGGTAGCGGCCCGCCGAGCGCACCGTGACGAGCGTGTCCTTGCCGGGCTCGAGCGGCCGGCGCCAGGTGCACACCTGCTCCTGGATCGAGCCCCAGGTCTCCTCCTGGTCGGCCGCGGGGAACTTCGCCCGGGCCTGGACCGAGCCGAGCGGCTGGCTCGACACGTTCTTCAGCCGGAAGCGCACCACCGGCGCGATGTAGTTCTGGCCCTGGCGCGGGCTGTCGACGATCCAGTAGGTCTCGAGCCCGAGCAGCTCCAGCTCACGCGCCGGGTCGTGCCGGGCGCAGCCGGCGACGGCCACGGCGAGAGCGAGCGAAAGGCCGGCCCGCACGCGCGCACCACCCATCCCGGGATTCTAGCGTGGCCGCCCTTCGGCGGGCGCGTCGAGCGGCAGCGAGATGCGGAAGCGCGCGCCGCGCTCCGCCTCCGCGCCGCCCGCCTCGAGCTCCAGCTGGCCGCCGTGGTCCTCGACGAATCGCCGCGCCACCGCGAGCCCCAGGCCGGTGCCGCGCTTCTTGCCGTGGGTCACGAAAGGATCGAACACGCGCTCGCGGATGGCGGGCGCGATGCCCGGGCCGTCGTCTGCGAGAACCAGCACCAGGTGCTCGCGCGGCCCGTCCGGGCCCGCGACCGGCGCGACCCTCGCCTGGAGCCGCAGCCGCCCGGCGCCGCCCATCGCGTCGCGCGCGTTGGCCGCGATGTTCGAGACCGCGCGCCGGATCTTGTCGACGTCGACCGGGCCGCGGCGGCCCCCGGGCAGCTCGACGTCGCGCTCGACCGTGAGGCCCGGCAGCTCGGCTTCGATCCCGGCCGCGAGCTCGGCCACCAGCACCCCGAGCGGCACCGAGCGCACCACCAGCTTCTCGGCCCCGCGCACGAAGTCGAGCGTCTCGCCGGTCATGCGCTCGAGCCGGTCCACCGCGTCCACGATCGCCTGCGCGCGGGTCTGCACCTCGCCAGGCTCGACCCCGCCCTCGACGAGCGTCTCCGCCCAGCCCCGGATCAGCGTCATCGGCCCGCGGAAGTCGTGCACCAGCATCCCGGCCATGGTGCCGAGCGCGGCGAGCCGCTCCGTCTCGATCAGCTCCTTCTGGTAGGCGAGGTTCTCGAGCGCGAGCGCCGCGCGGCCCGCGATCAGCGAGACGAGCCGCGCGTCTTTGTCAGTGACCGGCCGCCGCTTCTGCTTGACCGGGCCGAGCACCAGCATGCCGGCGAGGCCGCTGCGGGCGAGCAGCGGCACCAGCATCTCGTTCGCGGCGTCGGGGGAGGTCTCGACGAGCTGCCCCTCCGACAGCAGGAAGCGCGTGCGCGGCGAAGCGGGGCTGGCTTCGGAGGGCCGCTGCCGGCGCAGGCGCGAGGACGCGTCGAGCTCCAGGCTCTCGAACGTCTCGAGCTTGCGGTCCCACAGCAGCAGGCTCGCGCCCTCGGCCGCGAGCGCGTCGCGCAGCTCGACGGTCAGCAGCCGCGTGAGCCCCGTGAGGTCGGGGGCCTCGAGCACGCGCTCGGCGAGCGCCGCGAGCGAGGCCCTGCGCCTCGAGGTCAGCGAGAAGACGGGCACATTGCGTCCAGGTTTGACACGCGAAAAAAGCCGTCGCTATGATACTTGCACCGGGAAGAAGGACCGATCCGGCGGGACGCCGGGCGGCGCCTTCGAGAGGCTCCGCGCCGGACGCACCGAGGCGGGACCCGCCCTCGGACCCAAGGAGATGTCGGCATGATCGAGGTCGAAGGCCTCACGAAGAGGTACGGCCGTGCGACGGCGGTGGACGGCGTGTCGTTCCGCGTCGAGAAGGGCGAGATCCTCGGCTTCCTGGGCCCGAACGGTGCCGGCAAGACCACCACCATGCGCATCCTGACCTGCTACCTGCCGCCCACCGAGGGCGCCGCGCGGGTGGCCGGATTCGACGTCTTCGCGCAGCCGATGGAGGTCAAGAAGCGCGTCGGCTACCTGCCCGAGACGCCGCCGCTCTACCCCGACATGACCGTCTCCGAGTACCTCGAGTTCTGCGCCCGGATCAAGGGCGTCCCGGGCAAGGAGCGCCGTCAGCGAGTCGCGGACGCGATCGAGAAGTGCCGGGTCGGCGACGTGCGGCACAAGCTGATCGCCAAGCTGTCGAAGGGCTACCGCCAGCGCGTCGGGC
>CAZMRX010000188.1:0-10272 GCA_964568755.1 uncultured Acidobacteriota bacterium
GGGCGACGCTCGGCACCCTCGTCAACTGGAGCAGCCACCCCGAGGCGCTCGGGCGCTCGAACACGCTCGTCAGCTCCGATTTCCCGCACTTCCTGCGGACGCGAATGGAGCAGCGGCTCGGCGGATCCTGCGTCTTCGTCGTGGGCTCGATCGGCGGGCTGATGACGCCGCTCGGCTTGAAGCTCACCGGCCCGGACGGTCGGGAGGTCGCACAGGACAGCTTCGAGCTGGCGCAGGCGGTGGGTGAGCGCGCCGCCGACATTGCGCTCACGGCACTCCGGGCGGGGCGCGCTTCCGCCTCCGCCGCGCTCGAGCACCGCCGCGCCACGCTGTTCGTCCCGCTCGAGAACCGCCTGTTTCGACTAGCCACGTTCCTGGGCGTGCTCGACCGCGAGGTCTACAGCCACGGCCAGCGCGCCACGGCGCTCTTCGGCGACGACCTCATGACCGAGATCGGCTACCTGCGCCTGGGCGACGCCGAGGTGCTGCTGGTGCCGGCCGAGATCTACCCGGAGCTGGTGCTGGGCGGGATCCAGCAGCCGCAGGACCCGGGCGCTGACTTTCCGGGCGCGCCGCCCGAGCGGGCGCTGTTCTCGCTGCTGCGCTCCGAGCACAAGCTCGTGTTCGGCCTGGCGGGCGACGAGATCGGCTACGTGATCCCGCGCTCGCAGTGGGACGCGAAGAAGCCGTTCGCGTACGGCCGCGCCGAGGACCAGTACGGCGAGATCAACTCGGTTGGCCCCGCCGCCGCCGCGCGCCTGGTGGAAGCCTTCGAGGCGCTGCTGGGGCGCTAGTCGCGGCTCCGGCGGCGGGCGTCCTCGATCGCCGCCGCCAGTCGCTTCATGCCGTCCTCGATCGAGTCGGCCCGAACCCCGCCGAAACCCAGTACCAGCGCGTTTTGTGGCTGCGATCGGCCAGAGTAGTAGGCCGATAGCGGCATCACCTCGACTCCCCGCGCCGCCGCCGTCTCGAAGACGCGGTCCGCACTGCCACTCGGGGCGCCCCGAGTTGAGCCCGGCGCTATCAATCTCGAGCCCGACCCATCTGTGTCTACCAGGTCGGCCACCGCGTGCAGGCCGGTGCGCGCCGGCCGCAGCCGCAGCGCGCCGCCACAGTGGCGCTTTGCCGCGTCCTCGAGCGCCTCGAGCCGCTCCCGATAGGCGCCGCGCACGCGCCGCAGGTGCCGTTCGTAGTGGCCGCCGACCATGAAGTCCGCGAGCACGGCCTGGTCGAGCCGCGGGGGGTGCACCTCGCCCGCGCGGCGCTCGGCCAGCAGCTCGTCGTGCAGGTCCTGCGGCACGATCATGAACCCCAGCCGCAGCGCCGGGAACAGTGTCTTGCTGAAGCTGCCGAGGTAGATGACCCGGCCGTCGACGTCGAGGCCGTGCAGGCATGGGATCGGCCGCGCGCCGTAGCGGAACTCGCTGTCGTAGTCGTCCTCGATCACCCACGCCCCTGCGGCGCCTGCCCACTGCAGCAGGGCGAGCCGCCGCGGCAGGCTCATGGGCACACCCAGCGGGAACTGGTGCGACGGCGTCACGTAGACGAGCCGCGCCCGCGGGCTGCGCCGCGCTCCCGCCGCCACGTCCAGGCCGAGGGCGTCGACCCGCACCGGGTGAATCCGCGCGCCCGCCCCGACGAGCGCGCTGCGTGCGCCGGGGTAGCCGGGCTCCTCCATCCAGGCCTCGTCGCCGGGATCGAGCAGGACCTGGCACAGCAGGTCCATCGCGCGCTGCGCGCCGGACACCACGAACACCTGGTCGGGGTCGCACTCCGTCCCGCGCGCCGCTCGAACGTGGTTGGCGATCGCCTGCCGGAGCGCGGGGAGACCGGCCGTCTCGCCGTAGTCGAGCTGCGACGTGGTGGCGGAGCGCAGGCGGCGCGTCCACAGCTGCGACCAGAGGCGCACCGGGAACAGGTCGAGCGCGGGAACGCCCAGGCGGAAGGGCCGCGGGGGGCCCGGCAGGCGCTGGCTCGGCGGCCGCGCGGCCGCGAGCGCCCTGCCGCGCTTCGAGAGCGGTGGGTGCCGCGGCGCGTGGTCGGGCCGCGATCCGCGCGCTCCGGGCAGGTCGTCGGGGAGCTCGTGCGCCACGAACGTACCCGAGCCGGCCCGAGCCGTGAGGTAGCCCTCGGAGGCGAGCTGCTCGAGCGCGAGCAGGCTGGTGGTGCGCGAGACCCGCAGGTCCGCCGCGAGCGCCCGGGACGAGGGCACCCGCGTCCCGGGCGGCAGCACGCGCTCCAGGATCGCCCGGCGCATCCCGGCGTAGATCTGCTGCTGCAGCCCGCCTCGAGCAGCGGGGTCGATCCGTATCAGCAGGCTGGGGGTCGGACGCGGATCCATCGTGGCGCCAAGTGGTCCGATCACAGGGAGTGGATTCGACGCGGTCGATCCTACCACTCTGGTGGGAGCCCGGGGCCAGGGAGATCCTGGCAACTGGTCTGATCGGCGCGCGTCCAACTGGACCTCCCGCCGGCGCGCCGCCTCGCCCAGAATGGGGAAAAGCTCGGGGGCCCAGAAGGAGAAGGCGATGCTCGGCAAGAGGCTGTCGGAGTATCTCGGTTTCCAGAAAGTGTGGCTCGTCCTGACCGCGGCGGTCGGTCTGGCGCGGCTGGCGTTGTCGCTCGCGGGGGTGCCCGACGACGGCGTCCGCTTCCTGTCGATGAACCTCGTGCTGTGGACGGGGGCCGTCTACTACGGCGTCGTGGTGTACACGCGCGGCTTCGGCAGCTACAAGCAGATCCTGCCGCTGGTGTTCTTCCAGGTAATGATCCTGCACGTGATCGCCGTCGCGGGGATCCTGCTTTCGATGGCCGGCTTCCCGAACATCTTCGCGGCTCCGGAGTACAGCGGACCCGCGACGCCGCAGAACCAGTCGCTGCACGCGCTGTCCCACTTGACGATCGGGATGGTGGCGGCCCCGCTCGTGCTGTGGGCCGTCGGGTCGCTCGCGATGTGGATCACGAAGAAGGCCGCGCGCCGACCGGCCGTCGCCTGAGGACGGGCGGCACTCGTGATCGGGCGCGGCGCGTGGACGGCGATACTGCAGGCGGGCCTGGCGGCGGGCGTGGGGGACACGCTGCTCGCGATGGGGATGTACCGCGTGGGCCCGGGCCCCATCTATCGGTCGGTGGCGAGCGGTCTCATCGGGCGCGAGGCCGCGGTCCAGGGCGGCCTGGTGACGGCGGCGCTCGGCATGCTGCTGCACTTCTTGATCGCGACCACGGCGGCCGCGGCGTACGTCGCCGCGAGCTCGAGGCTCAAGCTGCTGCTCGCGCAGGCCGTGCCGTGCGGCCTCGCGTTCGGCGTGGCCGTCTACTTCTTCATGAAGGAGATCGTGGTCCCGTTGTCGGCGGCGCGTCCGATCGCGTTCACCTGGGCCGGGCTCGTCGGCCACGCCCTCCTGGTCGGGCTTCCGATCGCACTCGTGGCGCGGCGCTGGCTCGGGACCGCTTCCGAAGGAGGTTGAACCCATGGCCGGCAAGTCCCAGACGATCGACGGCTACCTCGCGGCCTTGAGCGACGACCAGCGGAAAGCACTCGAGCGGCTTCGAAAGACGATTCGGGCGAGTGCGCCGAAGGCCGAGGAGTGCATCAGCTACCGGCTGCCCGCATTCCGGCTCGACGGGAAGATGCTCGTGGCCTTCGGCGCGAGGGCGAGCCACTGCGCCTTCTACCCCATGAGCGCCACGACCGTCGCGGCCTACGCCGCCGAGCTCGCGGGCTACGACACGAGCCCGGGCACCATCCGCTTCCGAGCGGACGAGCCCTTGCCGGCCATGCTCGTGAGGAAGCTGGTCAAAGCCCGGATCGCGGAGAACGCGCGCTCTCCTTCCAGCGCTCGCAGCACTCGGAAACGGCCGCGCTCGCGCACCTGAAGCGCTCGTCCCAGCCTCCCGACACCAGGACGTACGGCCGGCGGTCCTGCTCGAGCATCCGCCGCAGCCGCGACAGGAGCTCCTGGCGGAGCCCGGGCCGGTCGCGCTGCGGGTCCGGGGCCCAGGGGACGTCCACGTCCAGCAGCAGGTGGAGCTCGTAACGGCGCGCGGCCGCGGCGTCGCGGATCCACTGCGGGCACGCCCCGAAGTACTCCTCGGCGTAGAGGCGCGTGACGTAGAGGTCGGTGTCGCAGATCAACAGGCGGTTCGCGGCGCGCGCGGCGCGTTCCTCGCCCGCGAGCTGGCCGCGCGCGATCGCTTCGATGTCCACAGCCTCGCACGGCGGCGAGGGAATCGTCCCGCCCGCGTGCTTGTCGTCGAGGAAGGCGCGCGCGTACTCCGGAGCCCACGAGGTCGCGAAGTGCCCGGCCAGGCGGTGCGCCAGCGTCGTCTTGCCGGTGGACTCGGGCCCGCTCACCACGACGCGCCGCACGTACAGCGGCCTCACGCATTCCGGCAGGAACTCCCAGGACCCGATCGGGTCGGCGCGCACGCGCTCGCCGGAGATGGGCACGCTGCGGCGTTCGCGGTCGACGAGCGCGTGCCGGGCGCCGAGGCGCCGCGCCAGCTCCTCGCCGTAGTCCTCGGAGCTGAAGACGAGATCGGGACCGGTCGGAACCAGCCTCCGGATGCTGTCGGTCCACAGCTCCCAGAAGCGAGGGTGCTCGTGAGGCTCGGAGGGGTTCTCGTCGGCGTGGTGGCGCACGTCGGCGGAGGGGAACATCTCGCACAGCCACGCCACGCGCTGCTCGCCCGGGATCTCCTCGCGCTCCAGGCTGCACACGAGCACGATCAGCCGGTCGACCTGCGCGAGCGCCGTCTCGATCAGGAACGCGTGGCCGCGGTGCGGCGGCAGGAACTTGCCGATGATCAGGCCGGTGGTCATGGGACTTCGCCAGAAGCGCGTGTAGGATAGCGGCCGCAGGCACACCCGCAAATGAAAGACCTGACCCGCGGCCCGGTGGGCGGACACGTGCTGCAGCTCGCGAGCTTCATAGCCCTCACCACGACCTTCCAGACCCTCTACTTCCTCGCCGACCTCTACTTCGTCGGCACGCTCGGCAAGGAGGCGGTCGCGGGCGTGTCGCTCTCGGGCAACCTCGCCTTTCTCGTGCTCGCGCTCACCCAGTCGCTCGGCGTGGGTGCCACGTCGCTGATCGCGCAGGCGCTCGGGCGCAGGCAGCGCGAGCAGGCGGAGCTGGTGTTCAACCAGGCCCTGGTCCTGTCCTGCCTGACGGGGCTCGCGTTCGGCCTGCTGGCTTTCGCCTTGCGCGGCGCCTACTGCCGCTGGCTCGCCGCCGACGCGGTGACGGCCGCGCGCGGCATCGAGTACCTCACCTGGTTCGTGCCGGCGCTGGCGCTGCAGTTTCCGCTCGTGGCCCTGGGGGCGGCGCTGCGCGGGATGGGCGACATGAAGATCCCGACCGCGATCCAGGTCGCGACCGTGCTGCTGAACATCGCTCTCGCCCCGACCTTGATCTTTGGCTGGCTGAGCGGGCGGCCGCTGGGCGTCAAAGGCGCGGCGGTCGCCTCGCTCGTCGCGATCGCCGCGGGCGGGCTGGCCTTCGTCGCCTACTTCCGGCGCGAGGCGAGCCCGTTCCGCTTCCGGCCGAGCGACTGGATCCCGCTGCCGCGACTGTGGGGCGAGATGCTGCGGATCGGGCTGCCGGCGGGAGGCGAGTTCGCGCTCATCTCCGTCTACATGGTGCTCGTCTACGACATCACGCGCCACTTCGGGTCCCCGGCCCAGGCGGGCTTCGGCATCGGCGTCCGACTGATGCAGGCGCTGTTCCTGCCGGCGGTGGCGATCGCGTTCGCGACGGCGCCCGTGGCCGGCCAGAACTACGGGGCCCGGCTCGGCGAGCGCGTGCGGGAGTCCTTCCGCGCGGCCGCCGCCATGAGCGTCGCCGTGATGCTGGTGTTCACCCTGCTGTGCCGCGTGGCGTCGGCCCCGATGGTGGGGTTCTTCAGCCCGGACCCGGCCGTGGTCGCGTTCGGCTCCGAGTACCTGCGGATCGTGAGCTGGAACTTCGTCGCCTCGGGGCTGGTGCTCGTGACTTCCAGCATGTTCCAGGGCATGGGCCACACGCTTCCCGCCCTCGGGAGCTCGGCGCTGCGGCTGCTGCTCTTCGCCGTGCCCGCGTACGCGCTCTCGCACCGGCCCGGTTTCGAGATGCGGCACGTGTGGTACCTGTCCGTGGCCTCGGTCGCGCTCCAGCTCGTCGTCAACCTGTGGCTGCTGCACCGGGAGTTCGAGGCCAAGCTCGCGTTCGCCGCCGTTGCGGCACCGCCGCCGGCCGGCGCCGCGACCTAGCCGCCTCCGGGGGCCGTCGCGTGCCGGGTGTTAGCATTGCCGCCATGTCCCAGGACCAGGACAGCCTGCTGAGCCGCCTGCTCCAGGGAAGAGCGCAGGCCGGGCCCGACCTCCAGGTCCACCTCTCCGACCGCGACGGGCCGAGCCTGCACGACAAGATGCGCCAGGCCTACTGGTGGATCACCAACAACGCCGTGATCTGCCCCTACTACGACATCGAGTACGGCGCGGGCACGCGCCTGGTGGGGCAGTCGGGCGACGAGATCCGGCTGCACGACGAGATGAGCTACAGCTCGTTCGTGCTGATCCCGATGCTGACGCTGTTCAGCTGCCGGCGGGCGCTGCTGGTGGGCGGCCCCGGCCGCGGCAAGACAACCTCCGCGATCCTGATGGCGCTCTTGTCCGGGATGAGCCGGGACGAGGTGCGGCGCTCGATCCAGCGCGGCCACCCGCAGCTGACGATCGCGGACCTCCTCGGCGCGCCGCTGCCGTCCGACCTGATGAAGGCGGAGGACCTCTCGGCGGTCAAGATCGGCTGGCGCAAGTGGATCGGGGAGCGCGTCAAGATCATCGACGAGTACAACCGGATCCCGACCAAGACGCAGTCGGCGCTGCTGTCGCTGATGGCCGAGGGCTACGCCGAGATGTTCGACCAGTACGTGTACGCGGGCCGCTCGAGCTGGTTCCTGACCGCCAACGACGACGCGGGCGGGGGCACCTTCCAGGTGATCGAGGCGCTGAAGGACCGCATCGACGTGGTGGTGCGCGCGGTGCCGTTCAACTCCGGCTTCCTCGGCGCGCTGCTGAAGCGGCTCGAGGCCGACAAGAGCCCCGAGGAGCTCGTGCCCGGCGAGGTCGTCTTCACCGCCGAGGAGCTGGAGCGGATCTACGCCGCGATCCTGGCCGTCGAGATCCCGACGCCGGTGCAGGACCAGCTCGGCTTCTTCCTCGGCCAGCTCGATTTCTGCCGCATGGCTTCTCCGCACTTCGAGGCCAAGAGCAAGGACACCCTGAAGCTCGCCGGCCAGAGCGTGAGCCAGGTCTGCAACGAGCAGTGCCCGCTCGACAAGAAGCTCCACATCTGCACCCAGACCGAGAACGGCGTCTCGGCGCGCGCCTACCAGACCTGCCTGCACTTCGCGAAGGCGCTCGCGTACTTCCGCGGGCACGGGGCGGTCGAGGTCGAGGACCTGCGTCAGCTGGTGCCGTGGGTGCTGCACGAGAAGCTGGTGCCGAACGCGAGGAGCCCGTTCTTCGAGTCGAAGACCAGCCACGGCCTGCTGCAGGACCGCGTCGCCTGGATCCGCCGCATGTTCGACACGGCGCTGGAGCAGCACGGCCGGCACGAGCCGATCCGCAAGAAGGTGCGGGCGCTGCGCGACGAGCTCGACCAGGGGCTGCAGGGCGTGCCGGCGAAGACCGTCGCGCAGCGGCACGCGCAGGTCTCGAAGCTGCTCGAGGAGCTGGTCAAGAAGCACGAGCTGTCGGGGCCGGTCTACGAGGACATCATCCACCTCAAGTCGATGTACAGCCGCTACCAGAACTACGCGCACTGGCTGAAGCAGTCCGCGAAGGGGTAGAGCCCCTGGCCGACCTGATCGCGGAGCTCGAGGAGCGGGCGCGCAAGCGCTACGTCCGCTGGGACCCGGCGTTCTGGAGGCGCGTCGTGGACGGCCCGGCGCGCGATCTCGCCCAGTCGCTGCGCGCGAGAGGCGCCGACGAGAAAGCCGCGCAGCAGGTCCTGGAGAGCTACCTGCGGCTCGCGTGCGAGGGGATCGGGCTCGGCTACTTCTACCCGCCGGAGCTGGGCGAGGGCTTCTTCACGCACGCCTTCTTCCGCCTGATCCCGACAGGACTCGCCGCGCTGCCCCCCGAGAAGCGGGCGCCCGCGCTCGCCGACGCCTGGAACCTCGGCGAGAACCTCGAGCACGCGCCCGCCTGGTGGCGGCGCATGTTCGTGCGGCTCTCGGACGGCGCCTCGCTCGACGCGCTTCACGCGCTCGTCGTGCGCGCGTCCCGGGACGCGCTCGGCGAGCCGGGCGCGCGGCTGTCGGGCCGCACGCTCCACCTGCTGATCGACCTCGGCGCCGAAGATCGGCAGTTCCTGCCGGGGGCGCTCCACTTCGTCGCACCCACGGTCGTGTGCGTCCACGATCGGCACGAGGCCTCGAGCGCCCGCACGCTCGGCGTCTGGCTGGTGGACCCGCCGCTCGTGCTGGGCCCGATGGGTTGCGACGCCAGCGTGGGCCCGAGCTCGGATCGCCTGGACGTCGTCGACCAGGTGGTGAAGCTGGACCCGCGCGCGAGCGACGTGCTCAACTCCGCCGCGAACGACTGGCGCGCTGCCCTCACGCTCGAGACCTCGCAGTTCCTGGTGGGCGTGTACCCCGCATGAGGGACGACTACGCCAGCAGCGCCGACGCGGCCCTGATCGGCCGGGCCTGGAAGGACGCGCTGGCCGTCTGGGACGTCGCGGTGAACCTGAGCCCGCCCGAGCCCTTCGACGGCAAGGGCGCCTCGCACTGGAACGGCAACGAGCCGCTCGCCTACATCGACCTGACGACGCGCCAGGTGGTCGTGAACCTGCCGCTGCTCGTCAAGCTCGGCGCGCTCTCGAGCCTGACGGCGGTGCTCGCGCACGAGATCGGGCACCACGTCCGCTTCCCCCACAGCCTGGCGCTCGCGGCGTCGCTTCAGCTGCTCGAGAAGCGGCTGATCCCGGGGCTGCGGCAGTCGCTCACGAACCTGTTCTTCGACCTGCTCGTCAACGAGTTCGTCGGCCGCACGAGAGCGGACGAGCTGTGCCGCGTCTACCAGGGCTTCGTCAAGGACGGCGGACCCCCGGCACCGCTCTTCTGCTTCTACCTCGCGGTCTACGAGGAGCTGTGGGGCAAGCCCGCCGGCCACCTGGTGCCGAAGAAGGCGCTTGCGAACGCCGAGAAGGCGTACCCCGGCTTCCGGGCCGAGGCGCGCCTGTTCGTCCAGGCCTTCTATTCGCTGCCCGGCGTGCACCTGCAGTTCGTCTACTTCTGCTCGCGCTTCCTGCGCTACATCCCGGACCCGGAAAAGCTCGCGTACGTGATCCCGCTCGGGCACGACGTGCCGGAGCCGGACGAGGACGCGCTCGACGCCGCGGTGCGCGGCCTCGGCGCGGAGGAGGCGGAGGCGGCGCTGCGCGAAGCCCGGGAGCGCGGGATGCTCGCGGAGGCGGGCCTCGAGGAGCGCGCGGGCGACCCGCTCGAGTCGATCGACGCGATCACCAAGCACCGGCCGGGGCACGATGCGGCGGCGTTCAAGCTGACGCTCGTGAGCCGTCACTACAAGCGCCTGGTGGACGAGCACATCATCAAGCCCCCGCCGGCCACGGCCGCGCCCGAGCCGTCGCTGCCCACGGTCACCGAGCCGTGGGAGTGGGGCGACAACCCGCGCGCGATCGACTGGACCGCGACGCTCGTCGCGCACGGCGCCCTCGGCCCGGCGAGCCCGCTGCGCCGCGAGCTCGACCCCGAGGAGCCCACGCCTGCATCCCGCACCTTCCCCGCGGTCGAGATCTACCTAGACACCAGCGGCTCGATGCCGGACCCCGCCAAGGCGCTCAACGCCATGACGCTCGCGGCGCAGATCCTGGCCGCCTCGGCGCTGCGCAAGCAGGGCGTCGTGCGCGGCATCGTGTACTCGTCGGGCAAGCCGCTGATCTCGGACTGGATGTACGACGAGGAGCGCGCGCGGCGTTTCCTGCTCCACTACGCGGGCGGCGGGACCGACTATCCCTTCGAGGTGCTGAAGGCGTCGGCCCGCGAACGCAGCGACGTGATCCGCGTGATCGTCTCGGACTCCGACTTCCTCTACAACGTGCAGACCGAGGGAGCGATGGACGCGCTGCGCTTCGGCATCGACAAGTCGCAGCTGCTGGTGGCGCTTCTCGCCCTGCCCGGCAAGGACGCGCCCGCGCAGCTCGCGCCGGTGCTCGACTCGCCACGCTTCCGTCTGGTCCGGGTCACCTCGTTCTCCGACTTCGGCCG
>CAZMRX010000189.1:0-5242 GCA_964568755.1 uncultured Acidobacteriota bacterium
GCCACATCGCACACATAACATGCGGCGATTCGAGCGCGAGTCGGCCGGCCTCAGGCCGAACGGCGGCGCAGGGGTGAGCACGGTCGTGAAGGTCCTGACGCTCTTCGGCACCCGGCCCGAGGTGATCAAGCTGGCGCCCGTGATCCGGGCGCTCGAACGCCCTGGTCGCGGCTTCGACACCATCAACGTGCTGTCCGGACAGCACGCCGATCTCGTGAAGTCGTTTCTCGAGTCCTTCGCGATCCGCGTCGACCACGACCTCGCGGTGATGGAGCCGGGCCAGACGCCGAGCCTCGTGTGCTCGCGCGTGCTCGCCGCGCTCGACCCGCTGCTGAAGCGCACGGCTCCCGACGCGCTGCTGGTGCAGGGCGACACCTCGACCGCCCTCGCAGGCGCGCTCGCAGCATTCCATCGGCGGATCCCTGTCGGCCACGTTGAGGCCGGGCTGCGCTCCGGCGACGTCACGAGCCCGTTTCCCGAGGAAATGAACCGCCGGCTGATTACCCGACTCGCCAGCTGGCACTTCGCGGCGACGGAATCCAACCGTGAGGCCCTGCTCCGCGAGGGCATCGAGGACGACCGGGTGTTCCTCACTGGCAATCCCGTGGTGGACGCGGTGCTCGGCGTGCGCGAGCGGGTTGTTGCGGGGCCGGCGCTCGCAGCCGCGCTCGCTGCAACGGCGGGACTACGGCGCATTGCGCTCACCACGCACCGTCGCGAGAGCTTCGGCGAGACGATGCGAGGAAACCTCGAGGTGCTCCGTCGCTTCGTCGAGGCTCGTGCCGACGTCGCCCTCATCTTCCCCGTCCATCCGAACCCGGCCGTGGTGGCCGAGACCCGGGCGGCTCTCAGCGGTCACCCGCGCATCCACCTGCTCGAGCCGCTCGGCTACGAGGACTTCGTCGCGCTGATGGCGGAGTGCTGGCTCGTTGTCTCGGACTCCGGAGGCGTGCAGGAGGAGGCGCCGAGTCTCGGGCGCCCGCTGCTCGTCCTGCGGGAGAACACCGAGCGCCCGGAGGCCGTGCAGTCGGGCCTCGCACGGCTCGTGGGCGGCCGTCCCGAGCGTCTCGCCCTTCTGCTCGAAGAGGCGGCGCAGCCCGGCTCGTGGGTGGAAAGCGTGAGTCGCATCGAGAATCCGTTCGGCCGTGGCGACGCCGGCGAGAGGATCGCCGGCATCCTGGGGGAGCTCCTGGGTGGTCGCTCCAGACATCATCTTTCTCCGAGTGCGGAGGTTGTGCCATGACATCACCGGAAACCGTCGACGGCGTGCGCGTGACGCTGCCCTCCGACCAGGACGCCTCGGGCCGCACGCTCGGCGTGGAGGAAATCGACGCCGTCAGCGCGGCGATCCGCTCTGGAACGCTCACTTCGACGAAGGGGAGCTTCGTCCGCAAGCTCGAGACCGACTTCGCGGCGTGGCTCGGAGCGAAGCACGCGTACGCTTGCGCCTCCGGCACGGCCGCCGTGCACCTCGCCGTCCAGGCCGTCGACCCGGAGCCCGGGGACGAGATCGTCACGACGCCGATCACCGACATGGGGGCGCTCGCCCCGATCCTCTACCAGGGTGCGATTCCCGTCTTCGCCGACGTGGACGCGCGCACCGGTAACGTCACGGCTGAGACGGTCGCGGCGCGCCTGTCCCCGAAGACGAAGGCCGTGATCGTGACGCACCTCTTCGGCAACCCCTGTGACATGGACGACATCCTCGAGCTGGCGCGCGACCGGGGCGTGCCGGTGATCGAGGACTGCGCCCAAAGCTTCGGGGCGGAGTACAAGGGGCGGCGCACCGGGACCCTCGGTGCCATCGGCACCTTCAGCCTGCAGCAGGGCAAGCACATCACGTCGGGCGAGGGCGGGCTCGTCACGACGGACGACGAGGCGCTGGCGCGGCGTCTGTTCCTGGGCATCAACAAGGCGTGGGGCTACGGAGACACACGGCCCGATCACTACTTCCTCGCGCTGAACTATCGCATGAGCGAGCTGCAGGGGGCGGTCGCCCAGGCGCAGCTGCCGAAGCTCGACGCGGTGGTCGAGCGCCGGAAGGCGCTCGCCGCCCGGCTCACGAAGCAGCTCGGCGGACTCGCCGGGGTCGAGCCGCCCCACGTGTGCGAGGGGGCATCGCACTCGTACTGGAAGTATGCGCTGCGGGTCGACCCCGAGCGTATCGAGGGAGGACCCCAGGGGCTCGCGCGGGTGCTGAAGGAGGGCGAGATCGCCTCGGCGCCGCGCTACATCCAGAAGCCGGCCTTCCGCTGCGAAGTCTTCGAGCAGCAGCGCACCTTCGGCGCGAGCCGCTGGCCGTTCACGCTGGCGAGCCCGGAAGCCGTCGACTACTCGGCCGCCCGCTTCCCCGGCACGCTACGCGCGCTCGATCACGTGCTGGTGCTGCCGTGGAACGAGCGCTACACCGAGGAGCACGTCGACTTCCTGGCCGGTGCGATTCGCGACGCCGCCACGCGGCTCGCGCTGCGGAGGGCGTGATGGCCGCCAAGCTCCGTCTGGGCCTCGTCGGCGCCGGTGCCATCGCCCGCACGCACGTGCAGGCGGTGGCCAAGGCGACCTGCGCGGAGATCGTGGGTGTGGCCGACGTGCGGCCCGAGGCGGCGCGCGAGCTCGCAGGCGAGCTGGGCGTCCCGAGCTTCGAGTCGCACGAGGCGCTCGGCGACGCGCTGGCGCTCGACGGCGTCATCGTCTGCACGCCGCCGCTGAGCCATCCCCCTGTCTCGATCCACTTCCTCGAGCGCGGCGTCTCGGTGCTGTGTGAGAAGCCGCTCGCGATCGACGTCAAGAGCGCACGCCGGATGCTGGAGACGGCGGCGCGCTCAGGCGCCCGGCTGATGATGGCCTCGAAGTTCCGCTACGTCGCGGACGTCGTACGCGCGAAGGAGATCATCGCTTCCGGGGCGCTCGGGGAGCTCGCGCTCTTCGAGAACGCGTTCACCTCGCGCGTCGACATGCGCGGCCGCTGGAACGCGGACCCGCGCGTGAGCGGCGGCGGTGTGATGATCGATAACGGGACCCACTCCGTGGACTTGATGCAGTTCTTCATCGGCCCGGTGGCGGACCTGCAGGTTTTCGAGGGGCCGCGCAGCCAGGGCCTCCCGGTCGAGGAGACGGTCACCATGCTCGTGCGCAGCGCGAGCGGGGTGATGGGCACGATCGACCTGTCGTGGACGATCCACAAGGAGCTCGGCTGCTACTTCAACATCTACGGCTCCCAGGGAACGGTGTGCGTCGGCTGGCGCGCCTCTCGCTATCGCCTCGGCGGCGGCGACTGGATCGCGCTCGGAACCGGCTACGACAAGCTGCAGGCGCTGTGCGCGCAACTCGACAACTTCTGCGGCGTGATCCGGGGTGAGCAGGAGCCCGTCACCACTCCGCAGGACGCGCTCGCGTCCGTCGAGGTGATCGAGACCGCCTACGCCACGCTGGCCGAGAGCCGCTGGCAGCCGGTGCCGCGGATCTACCGCTCGGCCCCGGCGCGATGAGCGGCGGAACCCGGATCGCGGCCGGCGCCTTCGTCCATCCCACGGCGCTCGTCGAGGACGGCGTCGAGATCGGCGAGGGCTCGGCCGTCTGGGACTCGGTCCACATCCGCCGGAATGCGCGGATCGGGTCGGACTCGATCATCGGCGAGAAGAGCTACGTCGCCTACGACGTGCGGATCGGCAGCCGCGTGAAGATCAACGCGATGGTCTACATCTGCGCCGCGGTCACGCTCGAGGACGGCGTCATGATCAGCGCCGGGACGACGTTCACGAACGACCGGCTGCCGCGCGCCACCACCCCGGACCTGCGCCGCCTTCGCTCCTCCGCGCCCGACGAGCACACGCGGCCGACGCTGGTGCGCGAGGGAGCCACGATCGGCGCCGGGTCGACGATCGGCTGCGACCTCACGATCGGCCGCTTCGCGATGATCGGCATGGGATCGTTGGTGACGAAGAGCGTCGCCGACTTCCACCTCGCGTTCGGGCACCCCGCGGCCTCGGTCGGCTGCGTTTGCCGCTGCGGCGAGATCCTGATGCGGTGGGCGGAGGGCGAGAGCAAAGCACGCATCGAGTGCCCCGCGTGTCGGCTCCCGTACGCGATCGAGCGTCGCGCGGTGCGCGAGCTCGCGCCGCCCTCGTGAGCACGCCGGGCCCGCTCAGCTGGGGCATCGTGGGCGGTGGAATCCTGGGGATGACGCTGGCGCTGCGCCTTCGGCAAGCCGGCCACGCGGTGACGCTTCTCGAGGGGGCAACGACGCTCGGCGGGCTCGCCTCCGCGTGGCAGCTGGGCGACGTGACCTGGGACCGACACTACCACGTGACGCTGCTCTCCGATCGCCACACGCGCGGGCTGCTGCGCGAGCTCGGGCTCGAGGGCGAGATCGAATGGAACGAGACGCGCACCGGCTTCTTCTCCGAGGGGCGTCTCATCCCGCTCTCGACCAGCCTCGACTTCCTGCGCTTTCCGCTGATCGGGCCGCTCGACAAGGCCCGCCTGGCGCTCACCATCCTGTACGCCTCGCGGATCCGGGCCTGGAAGCGGCTCGAGCGCATCGGCGTCGAAGCCTGGCTGCGCCGCTGGTCGGGGGGCACCACCTTCGAGCGGGTCTGGCTGCCCCTGCTGCGCTCGAAGCTCGGCGAGGCGTACCGCGAGACGGCGGCTGCCTTCATCTGGGCCACGATCGCCCGGCTGTACGAGGCGCGCCGCAGCGGGCTCAAGAAGGAGATGTTCGGCTGTGTGAGCGGGGGGTACGCGCGCGTGCTCGAGACGTTCGCCCGCCGGCTCGGGGAGGCGGGCGTCACGGTTCGGCTCGGCTCGCCGGTCGCACGGGTCGCTCCGCGCCCAGGTGGAGGCCTGGACCTGGAGCAAGCCGACGGGCGCGTCGACAGCTTCGACCAGGTCGTCCTGACCGTCGCCGCGCCGCTCGCGGCGCGCATGGCCGCCGGGCTCTCGGCCGACGAGCGCACCCGGCTCGAGGGCGTGCGCTACCTCGGCATCGTGTGCGCTTCTCTCCTGCTGCGCCGGCCGCTCGCCGGCTACTACGTCACCAACATCACCGATGCGGGCCTTCCCTTCACCGGTGTCATCGAGATGTCGGCGCTCGTGGACCCGCGGCATTTCGGCGGCCGCAGCCTCGTGTACCTGCCGAAGTACGTCGCTCACGACGACCCTCTGCTGGACGCCTCGGACGACGACGTGCGCACGAGCTTCCTCGAGGGGCTGCGCCGGATGTACCCGGACCTTCAGGAAGCGG
>CAZMRX010000189.1:5252-6786 GCA_964568755.1 uncultured Acidobacteriota bacterium
TCCGGCAAGTGTTCGCGCTCACGACGCTCCACTACTCCGACCGCCTGCCTCCGCTCACCACCTCGGTGCCGGGCCTGCACCTGGTCTCGTCCGCGCACGTGCTGAACGGCACGTTGAACGTGGACGCCACCCTGCGGCTCGCCGAGTGCGCGGCGCGCGGACTCCTCTCGCCCGAGCGCCGGGCTACACTGCCGCCGCACTGACCCCGCCCTGATGGAGCTGCAGCCTTGAAACCGCTCGCCAGCCTGTCGCTCGACCTCGACAACCAGTGGTCGTACATGAAGACCCACGGCGACCCGGGCTGGGAAAGCTTCCCTTCCTACCTGGACGTGGTGGTGCCACGGGTGCTCGAGATCCTCGCGCGGCGAAAGCTCGAGATCACGTTCATGGTTGTGGGGCAGGACGCGGCCCTCGCGCCGAATCAACCGGCCCTGGCGGAGCTCGGTCGCTCGCCCCACGAGGTGGGGAACCACTCCTTCCACCACGAGCAGTGGATGCTCCGGCGCAGCGAGCAGGAGCTGGAGGACGAGATCGCGCTCGCCGAGGAGCACGTCGAGCGCGCGACCGGCCGCCGTCCGCGCGGCTACCGGGGGCCGGGGTACGTGCTGTCATCAACGGTCGTTTCAGTGCTGGCCCGCCGGGGCTATCTGTACGATGCCTCCAGCTTCCCGACCTCGATCGGGCCGCTCGCGCGCGGCTACTACTTCATGACCAGCCGCCTGAGCCGCGCGGCGCGCGAGGAGCGCAAGGACCTCTACGGCAGCTGGCGCGACGGCCTGCGTCCGTTGCGGCCCTATACTTGGACGGTCGGCGACGCCTCGCTGCTCGAGATCCCGGTGACGACGCTGCCGCTCCTGAGAGTGCCCTTCCACGTGAGCTACGTGCTGTACCTGAGCCTCGTCTCGCCGCTGCTCGCCCGGGCCTACTTCGCGGGCGCGCTCGTGGCCTGCCGCGCCGCCGGAGTGCAGCCGTCGATCCTGCTTCACCCGCTCGACTTCCTGGGGAAGGAAGACGTCCCGGAGCTCGCCTTCTTCCCGGCCATGGGAATGGCCCGCGCGCGCAAGCTGGCGCTCGTCGAGCGGCTGCTCGAACGGCTCGCGGACGAGTTTCGCGTCGTCAGCCTGAGCGAGCACGCCCGCCAGCTCCTGGGGAGCGGCCGCCTCGAGGCGGTTCGCGCCGGCTGACGACGTGGCCTCCTGGCTCGACCGCGGCTTCTCCCGCCGCCGCAAGCTTCGCTACTGGATCGAAGCGCCATTACGGCGGCCCTGGCACGTTCTGCTGCCCGCGGCGCTCGTGCTCGTCGGCGCGGTCGCGCTGGGGCTGCGGATCCCGCCGCGCTACCGGGCGGCCGCGCTCGTGCTCGGGGAATGGGACACGGCGGGCGACGCAGCCCTGCGGAGCCGGGGTATCGACGTCGCGATGAGGCGCAGCCAGGACGTGCGCGAACGCCTTCTCGCCCGGCCGACGCTGGAGCGGCTCGTGCGGCAGCCGGAACTCGGCGCCCGCGCTCGGCTTCCCGCGCCGGAGGACACCG
>CAZMRX010000189.1:6886-10140 GCA_964568755.1 uncultured Acidobacteriota bacterium
CCAGCCGGTACCGGTCGTGCCGCGCCCGGAGGAGACCGAGGACGTCCTGCAGCCGACGGAGCAGATCGAGGCGGAGCGACGAGCCGTGGCGGCCGTGCTCGCAACGGCCCGTGCGCGGGCCAGCCGCCTGGAAGAGACGATCGCGTCCGACGGCCGCACCCCAGGCTCGGCAGCGGTGGGCCCGGAGGCGGAGCTGGAGCGGGCGCGCCGCGAGCTCGCGGATCTCCGCAAGCGCTACACGGAAGAGCACCCGGACGTCGAACGCCTGGCCAGCCGGATCCGGCGGCTGGAGGACGCGGTGGCCCTCCAGGGAGCGCCATCGGCGCGCCGCGAGCTGCGGGAGGTCGAGGCCGAGATCGCCGCGCTCACACTCAGGCTCGCCGAGCTCGAGGCGGCCGCGCGCCGTCCGGCGCAGCCGGTGAGGCCGACATCCCAGCCGTCCTCCCCGCCGCAGAGGGATGTCCAGCGCCTCGCGGACGAGCTCGCTGAGGCTCGACGCGCTTACGAGGCGCTGCTCGCGCAGTGGCAGGCCGCCGAGACGGCTGCGCGGCTCGGTCGTGCCCAGGCCGTGCGCTTCGAGCTGCTCCGAAGCGCGGTCGTCCCCGACCGACCGGAGTCGGCCGGATTGTGGCTGTTCGCGCTCGCGGGCGCCGCGCTCGGCCTGGTGCTCGGTCTCGCAGCGGCGCTCCTCGCCGAGATGCGAGACGCCACGGTCAAGGGGCCAGAAGACCTTGCGCACATCCTGCAGGCGCCGCTCCTGGCGACGGTCCCGCTCGTTCGCGCGCGACGCCAACGCCAGAGCGGTTGACCGTGGTGAGCCACGGGGCTCGGGCGCTCGCGCTCGTCGTTTCGGCATGGGTGCTGGTATTGCTCGCCATCCTCCTCCACTTGCCGTATCCGCTGTCCGGCGATCAAGCGCTCTTCCTTTACGGGGCAGGGCGCCTGACCGAAGGAGACCGGCTCTACGTGGAGTTCTGGGACAACAAGCAGCCCGGCATCTACTGGTTCTATCTGGCCGCCCGGAGGCTCTTTGGACCGACCGCCGCAGCCGTGCACGGCCTGGAAGCGCTGTGGATGATCGGTCTGGCGCTGCTCTCGTACTGGACCGTGAGGAGGGCGGGTGTCGACCGAACGACATCCTGCCTGGCGCCGATTGCCGCGGTTGCGGCGTTCTACTGCGCGGCGGGGGCCTGGCACCTCACCCAGGTCGAGAGCCTCGTGGGTCTCCCCCTGCTGGCGGTGGCCGCGGCAGCCGTCTTGCCGTCGGAGACGAGGGCGCAGCGGGTTCGCAACGCAGCAACGATGGGCATCGGCACGGGCATCGTCGCCACATTCAAGCTGGTGCTGGGTGTCGTGCCGGCTGGGATGTGCCTGCTGTATCTAGCCTGGCTCGTGCGCTCGCGGCGATCGACGGTCGGCCGAGCGACCATCGGCGTAGTGGTGCCCGTGGCGGTCGGCAGCACGCTCGTGGTGTCGACCGGGGCACTGTTCCTGGCGATCCAGGGCGGAGGGCAAGAGGCACTTTGGGCGAACTTTGGTTACCCGCTCGCCGCAGCGCGGGAGATACGCGCCGCTCCGTTCGGGCGTCTGGTTTCTTCGGCGAAGTGGCTCCTCGGGGCCTTGTGGCCCTTCCTGCCACTGGCTCTCGCGGGTTCGATCCTGCCCACCCAGCCCGCCGCGGCGAGCGCACGCCGCCAACAGGTTCGCCTGTTCATGATCGGCTGGATCGTGTTGGCCGCGGCCGCGCTCCTGGTTCAGAAGTTCTCCTGGTGGGAATACCACTTTGCCGTCTTCTTCGTGCCGGTCGGCGTGCTCGCGACGATCGGTCTTGCGGAGGTAAGAGCACGGCAGCACGCGAGCGCCGTCGCCCGGACGGCCTTCGGTGTGGCGCTTCTCCTCGTGGCTCTCGGCGTGGGCTCCGCGGCGTACCGTCTCGGATCGAAGGGAGCTCGCGACACTCTCGCCGCTGAGACCGAGGCAGTGGACACCTCCGTGCGGGAGCGCCTGGGCGCGCCCCGCCCGGGGCGCCTCGTATACGTGTTCGGCGATCCTCGCCTGCTGCTCGCCTCGGGAGGGCGGCAGGCCATCCCCACGCACGGATGGGCCTGGGAGCTGATGCTGGAGAGCCAGTGGCGGGAGCTGCCGGAGGCACTCGCCGCGGCTGCACCGGAAGCGGTTTACGTGGCGAGCTTCTACCAGCCGCTGCTCTGCCGGCGCTCTCCCGCCGTCGTCCGTTGGCTCCGGGAGGGCTACGACGAGCAGGCGCCGGACGCGCTGGGCGGTGTATGGCTGCTACGGACCCCAGCCCCGTCCGGCCGCGTGACTGGGTCAAAGTTGGCCTGTGAGACCGACTCCGCGCCGATGCAGCAGTAGCGTGTGGTCGACAGCAGGGCGTCGTTAGACTTTACGATCCTGGCGCCCTCCAACATCAGAGACTCTGAACCAAATCAATAAGTTACGTGCCGGGCATCGATCTTGCTAAAGCACTCAACGTCTGCAGGAGGCCTTGTGAGACTCAAGTATCTCGTTGCCGGGCTGGTGCTTTCGGTAGGCTTGGGTGGCACGGCGCAGGCCGTGCCGACGCTTTCCATCGAGACGTTCCCGGCCGATACCGGAACCTTCGGCTTCATCCCGGGGGGGTCGGAAACCAACGAGCTCGTTGGGCCCATTTACGGGACAGCCACGCGGTGGGGCTACTACGGAAGCACCATCCAGCTGAACGAGGCCGCCACCTTGTCCTTCACTTACCTGGGCAAGGAAGCCGGGTTTCTCAACGAGTTCTGGGTCAATGGGGCCCTCGTGTTTCAGAACAACGGTGTCGGGGAGCCCAGCGTTGGCACGACGGTCACTCTGTCGCTCTTGGCCGGCATTGTCGACTTCGGCTTCAGGGTCGACGTCCTCGGCGCGGCGGGAAGCGCGCTGAACGGCTCGAACCCGGACGACACGGTGTCGCCGCTTCCAAACTTCTTCACGAGCTTCAGCGGCGACGGCAGCGCCAGGTCGGGAGACACGCTCATCGTCTTCCTTGACGACGGCGGCGGCGGAGCAGGATCTGACGACAACCACGACGACATGGCCGTCCAGATCTCCACCGTTCCGGAACCGGGCTCGATCCTGCTCCTGGGCGGTGGCCTTGCCGCACTCTGGGCCCGTCGCCGCCGTGCCTGACGCAGTCTCTCGGTAAAACGGCGCCCCTCAGAGCTCCTTGCAGGCCGCGGCGCCGGGGATGTCGACGTAGTCGCCTTTCCAGGCCC
>CAZMRX010000190.1:0-10129 GCA_964568755.1 uncultured Acidobacteriota bacterium
CGACTACGCCCTGGGCATCGGCGGCTTCCCGCGCGGCCGCGTCGTCGAGGTGTTCGGGCCGGAATCGTCGGGCAAGACCACGCTGACCCTGCAGGTGATCGCCGAAGCGCAGCGCGCCGGCGGCATGGCGGCGTTCGTCGACGCCGAACATGCGCTCGACGCCGAGTACGCCAAGAAGCTGGGCGTCGACATCGACAACCTGCTGGTGTCGCAGCCCGACAGCGGCGAGCAGGCGCTCGAGATCGCCGAGGTGCTGATCCGCTCCGGCGCCGTCGACGTGCTGGTGGTCGACTCGGTGGCGGCGCTCGTGCCCCGCTCCGAGCTCGAGGGCGAGATGGGCGATGCCCACATGGGCCTGCAGGCCCGGCTGATGAGCCAGGCGCTGCGGAAGCTCACCGCGATCGTCTCGAAGAGCAAGACGAGCCTGATCTTCATCAACCAGCTGCGCGAGAAGATCGGCGTCATGTTCGGCAACCCGGAGACCACCACCGGTGGCCGCGCGCTCAAGTTCTACTCGTCGGTGCGCCTCGACATCCGCCGCATCGCCTCGCTCAAGGAAGGCGAGACGGTGATCGGCAGCCGCGCCAAGGTGAAGGTGGTCAAGAACAAGGTCGCCGCCCCCTTCCGCGAGGCCGAGTTCGACATCCTCTATGGCGAGGGCATCAGCAAGGAAGGCGACCTGCTCGACCTCGGCGTCGACCACAAGATCATCGAGAAGTCGGGCGCCTGGTACGCCTTCAACGGCGAGCGCATGGGCCAGGGCCGCGAGAACGCCCGCCTGTTCCTGAAGGAGAACAAGGACATCCGCCAGGAAGTCGAGAGCCGCCTGCGCCAGGGCCTCGGCCTCCCCGTCCTCGAAGCCGTCCCCGACCCGGCCGCCGCCGCCGCCGGCAAGTCCGACAAGGGCGGCTCCGTCGTCCCCATGCCGGAGAAGAAGAAGCAGGCCTGACAATGCGGGTTCGCGCGCCCGTCGTTGCGCGCGCGAACCCGCGTCTCTGAGCCAGTCCGTCGGCTCCGTCCTCCGGTTCGTCGTGATTGACAGCCCCAGCACGCATTTCGTCTGATCGTCCTGTAACGCGTCTCTGGCATGGTGCGCACACAGATCCGACTCACCGAGCGGCAGTTTGAGGCGCTGCGAGCCAGAGCCCGCGCCGAGGGCCGCTCCGTGGCAGCCCTCATCCGACGGCTCGTGGCCGAATCGCTGGCTGCTGGCGGGCAACCCGGGCTGGAGGAGCGGCGCCGTCGCGCAGTCGGCGCCATCGGATGCCTCGGAAAGAAGGGCCCACGCGACCTCTCGCGGCGGCACGACAACTACTTGGCCAGAGCTTCGCGCTGAGCTGAACCCTTGACGATCCCGCCCCGATAGGGACACCATCGCCCCGTTTCGGAGGGTCCCATGCGGCTCCGGCTTCCCCTCCTGGTCGTCCTCGCCACGACTCCTGCCCTGGGGTCTGCCCAGGCGCCCGCCGCGGCGAAGGCGGCACCTGCTCCCAAGAAGACCGTGGCGCCGAAGCCGGCCACCACCCTCGAGGTCGTCGTCCACGATCCCCGTGGCCAGCCCGTCACGGGCGCGCTGGTGACGATCGGCACGGGCCGCGAGCTGCTGCCGCGGCCGATCTCGGGACGCACCGACGCCGAGGGCCGCGTGCGCCTCGAGAAGCTCCCGCGCCCACCCTGGGACGTCGCGATCCAGGCCCGCGGCCTGGCTCCGAAGCGCGTGGAGCGCATCGACGGTACGAAGCCGCTGCGCGTCCGCCTGCAGACGGGCGCCGTCGTCACGGGCACGGTGCGCGACGGCTCGACGCGCGAGCTGGTCGCGGGAGCCTCGGTCTGGGTCGCCGTGCGCTCCGGCGTCGCCGTCGTGGACCCCTGGGACCCCGACGCCGGGCGCGTCGCCACGAGGACCGACGCCCGAGGCCGCTTCAAGCTCGAGGGCCTCGCCCCCGGCGCGATGAGCGTCCAGGCGGCGGCGCCCGGCATCGGCCGAGTCATTCGCCCAAACGTCAGCCCCGGCTCCTCGGTGGATCTCATCCTGATGCCCGGAGCCACGATCTCCGGCACGGTCCGCGACGAGTCTGGGAAGCCGCTGAAGGGCGCCGTGGTGCGCGCGATGCCCGAAGGCCTGGGGCCGGGGATGTTCCCACTGCCGTCGGCCGAGCGGACCGACGCCGGAGGCCGCTTCGCCCTGGCCGGCCTCGTAGCCGGCGGCTACGTCGTCATGGCCCGCGAAGGCACGCGCGCTCCGGCGGTGGCTGCGGTCAAGGTGGAGGAGTCGGGCGACGCGACCGCCGATCTCACGCTCGCCGAGGGCGGCTTCGTGACCGGCCGGCTCGTCGACAGCGAGGGAAAGCCCGTTGCCGGTCGCGTGCGCCTCGCCGCGCTCGACGGCACGACGCTGCCGATGTTCCTGCAGGATGTCGTCGTGGCGCAGGCCGGCGCGGACGGCCGCTTCGGCTTGGGCCCGGCGCCTCCCGGCGAGCTGGTGCTCCAGGCCACCGCCGCCGGCCTCGCCCCGCGCGAGGTCGAGACCGCCGCCGGCAACCGCGCACGCGGGACCGACCTCGGCGACGTCGTGCTCGAGGCGGGGCCCGTCATCCGCGGCGTGGTCCAGGACCGTCAGGGCGCCCCGATCCCGGGCGCGACGGTTCGCGCCTTCACTCGCAGTGCCTCGCTGCCCGCGGAGGCGGAGAGCGACGAGGCCGGCGCGTTCGTCCTCGCCGGACTCAAGCCGGGCACGCTCGAGCTCTCGGCGCACGCCCCCGGTTACGCCTCGACCCGCCAGCCCGTCGTCGTCGGGACGGAGGACCTCGTGATCGCGCTCGACGCCGGCGGGACCGTGACGGGCGCCGTCGTCGACGGCAAGGGCCAGCCGGTGAGCGGGGCGATGGTGCGGGCCGCGGCCGACGCGCGAGAGATGGACGCACCCCCGATGGGCCTGACGAGCGACGGCGACGGCCGCTTCACGCTGTACGACGTGCGCCCGGGACTCTACGTCGTCGAGGCGCGGGCCGCTGGCCATCCCCCGGGGAACGTGTCCGACGTGCGCGTGACCGCGGGAGCGACGACCGACGTCGGGACGCTGCGGCTTCGCTCCGGCGGCGTGCTGCAGGGCACCGTGAAGGACGCCGCAGCCGAGCCGATCGCGGGCGCCAGCGTTCGCGTGGAGGCCGATTCCTACGGCCCGGGGCTCCAGACGCAGACCGACGCGGCCGGCGCCTTCCAGATCTCCGGGCTGAGCGCAGGCCGCGTGGACGTCGTGGCGCAGCACCCGTCGTACGCTCCGGCCCGTCTCACGGGCGTGACGATCGATCCCGGCGGGCGCCCGGCCGAGGCCGCCGTGGTGATGACCCAGGGCGGACGCGTCGAGGGCGTCGTGCGCCGCCGCGGCGGCCAGCCGTTCTCGGCCGGCCGTGTGGTGGTGGTCTCGCGCCGCGAGCTGCGCGGGCTCGACCCGCGCATCGGGCAGCCGATCCGCGAGGACGGCTCGTTCGTCCTCGAGCACGTCGCGCCCGGGCCGTCCTGGCTGTCGGTCCTCTCGGCCGACGCCGTCCGGGGCGGCGCGTTCGGCGGCGCCTTCTCGAGCGTGCTCCGGCGCGAGCTGGAGGTCGTGGACGGCGAGACGTCGTTCGTCGAGCTGCAGACGCGCGAGGTGCTCGTCACGGGGCGCGTGACGCGCGGCGGCGAGCCCGTCCCGGGGCTCGTCGTCTCGCTGACGGCGCAGCAAGCCGGCGGCTACACCGTGTTCTCCGGCGGAGTCGGCGGCCCGCCGAGCGCCCCGTCGGGCCCGCAGCTGCTCACGGGCGTCACCCGTGAGGACGGCAGCTACGAGCTGCTGGTGCTCGAGCCGGGACGCTACCACGCCATGCGGCAAACGCCGGACGGAGTCGCGAGCCCGCTCGCGAGCGGGGCGGCGCCGTTCGTCGAGATTCCCGACGTCCCGACCCACACCCTGGACTTCACGGTCGGCAGCGCGCGTGTCGCCGGGACGGTCGTGGAGCAGGACTCGGGCAAGCCGATCGTGCGCGCGTTCGTGAGCTTCAGCGGCAAGGCCACCCGAGCGAGCGCCACGTCGGACGCCGAGGGTCGCTTCGCCCTCGAGACCGAGCCGGGCTCCGGCAAGCTGCGAATCATGGCCCAGGGCTTCGCGCCCGACGAGCGGGAGATCTCGGTGACCGAGGCCGGAATCGACGAGCTGCGCGTCGAGATGACGCGCGGCCTCGAGATCGCGGGCCGCGTCGTGGATCCGGCCGGTCGCCCCGCGGGCGACCTTCAGGTGCTGGCCCGCAACGAGGGCGACGCCAGCTCGATGGGATCCGGTCGCGCCCTGCCGGACGGCAGCTTCCGTGTGCCGGGCCTCGCGCAGGGCATCTACACCGTCACCGCCGGCTCGGATCGTGCCGGCTTCGGCTTCCAGTCGGGCGTCGTGGTGGGTGCCACGGACGTCCGTCTCACGCTGCACCCGACTTCCCCGCTGCGCGTCCGCGTCGTCGACGCGAACGGCCAGCCCGTGCCCCGGGCGACCGCACGAGTCGAGAAGTTGGGCGGAACCCAGGCCATGTTCCCCGGCCGCACCGGCGGCATCACCGACCAGTCGGGCATCCTCGAGCTCGTGGCCCCCGAAGGCCTCGTCACCCTCTTCGCCACGGCCGATGGGCGAACCGGCCGCGCCACCGTGGAGTGCCGCGGCGGTGCGCCTGCCACGGCGGAGATCGTGCTGTCGGAAACCCCCGAGAAGCCTGCACCCCCGCGCTGACGCGATCGTGCGAGCAGGATCGCTCCCGCCATCCGCTAGCAGAGTCATCCCCGAGATCTTTGACGCTCCGTCGGCGGTGTGGTTGAATTACTGTTCGCCCGCTGGCCTGGTAGCTCAGCTGGTAGAGCAGCGGACTGAAAATCCGCGTGTCGGCGGTTCGATTCCGTCCCAGGCCACCATCCCATCAACAACTTGCGAGGGCTGGTAGATCGACGCGGTCTTTGCCGCTGGGCGAAGATCCCGAATTGGGTAGCCGCTGTCGCGGTGGATCACCCGGGGACGATCGCGGCGAAGAGCCCCTTAGATGAGTGCCCGTGCCTCCGCACTGGCAAACGACCAGATCAGGGCAATCATCGGCTGCTGTCCGGCTGGCTGCTGGTAAATCACCATCACGACGCGGCCATCGCTCTGCGCTCGCTTCAGCTCAGTCTCGAAGGCAGCGGTGTTTGGGGGAAAGGTGAACTGGACCGTGATCTTCACCTCCTCACCGCCACCAGGCCGAGTCCGCCCGGCAACCCAGACTTCGGCTGACGAGCCCAGGGTGCGCACCACGCTTACGATTCCTGTGACGTCCCGGTAGGTGTCTGCTTCGGCGAGGATTCGTTGCTGCATCGCGGCGGGCACCTTCGCCGCCTTCAGGACGTGCTGCAGCATCTCAGGACGCAATCCAGCGCTCAGGCACTCCATGAGTCACCTCCTCCGGCGGTTTGTTGGCGCGCGATTCTGGCATCGACGGGACTGTAGTTGCCATCCTGTTTAGGGGTCACCCCCTCAAGCAATACGGCCGATTTTGCCCTAAAGCAGAAAAAGTTGCTCCAAATTCTGCTTTGAGGCAAAATTGGCCGGATGCAGGCACGCTCGCTGGAACCGGTGATTCTCCAGGATCTGGCGGACAAGATGGTCTTCCTGGCGGGGCCGCGCCAGGTCGGCAAGACCACTCTCGCCCGCCGTGTGCTCGAGCACTGGAACGAAGGTGCCTACCTGAGCTGGGACAGCCGCGAGGATCGCCGCGAGATCAAGGCGGCCCGCTGGCCGGGCGGAGAGGCGCTCGTGGTGCTCGACGAGCTGCACAAGTGGCGCGGGTGGAAGGGGTGGCTCAAGGGCGAGTTCGACCGCCACCGCGAGCACCTGCGGTTTCTGGTGACCGGAAGCGCGCGGCTCGACGTCTACCGGCGCGGCGGCGACTCGCTTCAGGGCCGATACCACCACCATCGCCTGCACCCGTTCTCCTACGCCGAAGCACTGGGAGGACGTCCACGGGCCGGGCTCGTTCCGGGGCAGGAGCTGGCCATCGGGGCGAAGGCCCAGGCTGACCTCGTAGCAACCCTGCTGGAGCACGGCGGCTTTCCCGAGCCGTTCCTGGCGCAGTCGGCGCGCACGCTGCGTCGCTGGCAGAAGGAGCGACTCGACCGCTTCTTCCGCGAGGACGTGCGGGACCTGGAGCCGATCCGCGAGCTACAGGCGTTCCAGCTGCTCGCGGAGCTGCTGCCCGAGCGCGTCGGCTCGCTGCTCTCGCTGAACGCCTTCCGCGAGGACCTGGAAGTGAGCCACCGTGCGCTGACGCACTGGATGGACGTGCTGGAGCGGCTCTACCACGTGTTTCGGGTGCGGCCCTTCGGCGGTCCGCGCGGCCGCTCGCTCACGAAGATGCCGAAGGCCTACCTGTGGGACTGGAGCCTGGTTCCGGAGCGCGCGGCGCGCTTCGAGAACCTGGTGGCGTCTCATCTCCTGAAGCTCTGTCACCACCTCGAGGACTCCGAAGGCCATAACGTCGCACTTCACTACCTTCGCGATCGGGACGGCCGTGAGGCCGACTTCCTGGTGACCGTGGCGCGCAAGCCGTGGTTCGCGGTCGAGGTCAAGCTGAGCGAGACGCAAGTCCACCCCGCTCTCGCTCACTTCCGCGAGCGGCTGGCGATCCCGTGGACCTACCAGGTCGTCCTGGAGGGGACGCGCGATTTCGTCGAGGACGGAGTCCGGGTCCTGCCCGCGGGCCGGTTTCTGGCCGCACTGGTGTAGCCGATCCGCAGGCACCCTCCGGCGCTCCCTCATCCCCTGCCCCGGGTCGCGACGGCGCCGGGGGGTAGAATCGCTCCCTCGTGATCGGACGCACGCTGGCCCACTACCGCATCACCTCCGCGATCGGCGCCGGCGGGATGGGCGAGGTCTACCGCGCCACCAACCCGTGGCTGGGAAGGGCGAGGCGGTGCAGCTGGGACAGAGCGGGCGAACCCTGTACACCGAGACGCTCTCGAAGGACGGCAAGACGATCGTGGCCGTCGAGATGAACCCGAAGACCGGGCTGGACCTCTTCCTGGTTCCCCTGGATGCGAACGCCCGACCGGTTCCGCTGCTCGTGACGGACGTCTCGGAGTACGGCGCGGGCCTGTCACCGGACGGGAAGCGATGAACTGGCCGCTGCTTCTGTCTCTTGCCACAATCCTCGCCGCGCCTCACCTGGTCGAGCTGCAGGAGACCGCCCACCTCGGGCCCGGGCCGTACCAGGCAGGCTTCCGGCCTGAACGCCTGCACGACAGGAGCCGCGCCTGGCCCTCCGACTCCGACCCGTCGGGGGCCGCGGGCCGCCCGATCCAGATCGGTCTGTGGTATCCCGCCGAGGCGGGCGATGCCGAGGGAATGACGGTCGCGGACCTGATCCTGGCCGATGCGACGCGCGTCGTCGACGACAGCGCCTGGAGCGTGGCCCGTTCCGCCGCGCTCGCCGCGGCGAGGACAGCGTTCGACGCTGGCGGCGACCGGCCGCTCACGGACGCCGAGTGGGAGCGGGCGCTCGCGGCACGAAGCGCGGCGCGCATCGGCGTTCCGGCTCTGCCGGGGCGGCGCGCCCTCGTCCTGCTGCAGGGCGGCCTCGGCACGCGCAGCTACATGCTCGCACCCGTGGCCGAGCTGCTGGCGAGCCACGGCTACGTGGTGGCCGCGCTCGGGACCGCGGGCGCCAGCGAGAAGGAGCGACTGGGGTTCGACCTCGCGGGCGTCAGGGCGCAGGTCGCCGACATGCAGCTCGCGCTCGGCTGGCTGCGCGAGCGACCTGAGGTGGATCCAGCACGCGTCGGCCTCGTGGGTTGGAGCGTGGGCGGCGTCTCACAAGTGGTGCTGCGTCTCGACTCGCCTGGCGCCTTCCGGGCCGCGATCAGCCTCGACAGCGGCAGCGGCTACGCCTACGGCGCGGAGCTGCTGCGCCAGGCCGGGGCCGTCAGTGCGGCGCGCCTCGGGGTGCCGTTCCTGCACTTCGACGTGGGCCGGGCGGGAACTCCGCCCGTTCCGAAGGATGACGCCTTTCTCCGGGCACACCCCGAGGGCGCCGGCCGTCGCGTGCTGCTCGACGACATGCGCCACGCCGACTTCACGCTGCCCTACGGCGCGGGGCGCCGGGCGGCCACGGCGGAGCCGCCGCCCGCGGCCTGGCAGACGTTCGCGCACGAGCTGCTGGCGTTTCTGGACGCGCACCTGCGACGCGGCACAGGGCGAGAGGGCGCTACCGAGTAAGCGCCGGAGCGCGCAAGCGCGATCGAGCCCCAGCAGCGGCTGCGGCGAGGGTCATCTCAGCATCCACTGGTAGGCCAGCGGGGCGAGCAGGCCCTCCGGGGAAGTCGGGCTCCTCCGGGCGGGATAATCTGCTGTTTCTTTCTCAGGGCTGAAGGTAGAATCTACTTGAGGTAGATTCGCCTATGTTCCTATCCGAACAGCGAATTCGGATCAGGATGTCGCGGGGCGGCGGGCTGCTGGTGAACGTCTCGCTCGCGTTCGGGGTCAGCGCCGGACTGCTGGTGATCGCCGAGGGCACGGCGCGGCTCTTCGAGCGGCCCGATGGGCGGCCGCGGACGGCCGCCGAGTGGGCTCCGGGAGCGAAGGGCGACCACTTCTATACGCTGAAGCCCCGGCCGAATGGGTGGCCGGCCAGCGAGATCAACGCCGAGGGCTTGCGCGACCGGGCCCACAGCGAGGCACGGCCCGAGGACGTGTGGCGCGTGGCCGTCCTCGGGGACAGCGTGACGGAGGGGTTCGGGCTCGCCTCCGAGCACGCCTTCCCGCGCGAGCTCGAGCGCCAGCTCGAGGCCGACGGCGAGCGCATCGAGGTCCTGAGCGTCGCCGTGCGCGGCTGGTCGACGCGCCAGCAGCGGATCGCCTACCACCGGATCGCGCGGCGCTACCGGCCCGACCAGGTGCTGGTCGCCACCTGTCTCAACGACATCACCGAGCTCGCGCTCCAGCTGCGGCCGCCGCCGCCGCTGCTGCGGGCGCTACACCGCCGCTCGGCGCTCGTGCGCCGCGTGGTGGACGCGGGCCACCGCGAGCTGGCGCAGGTCGAGGAGCTGTTCAAAGGTCGGCCCGACCTCACGGCCTACTTCGCCGAGCTCACTCGCCTGCGCCGCGAGGTCGAGGCGGACGGGGCCGAGCTCACGCTCGCCGTGCTCCCCTACCGTTTCCAGCTCGAGCCCGGCGCCCCGCCCCCGAGCGTGCAGTCGGAGGTCGCCGCGTGGTGCGCGGCCCAGTCGCTGCGCTGTCTGGACCTGCGACCGGCGCTCGCTCCGCTGGGGCCCTTGGCCTTCGTCGACGAGAACCACCTGAGCCGCGCCGGGTCGGCGGCGGTGGCCGCCGCGCTGCGCCCGCTGCTGCCTCGCCGATCGATGCTGGAGGCACTGGACAGCGCGCTCGCGGATGCGCCTGGGCCCTCGAGCGAGGCCGCACGGCGCTGGCTGGCCGCCTCGCGGCCGAGGCTCGCACCGGCGGAATCGCGCGTCGTGCGGGGGGCGCTCCTGGCCGCGCTCAAAGCGCCGCTCCCCCGCGCGCGCGCCGGCGCCGCTTGGGCGCTCGGTGAGCTGCGCCCGGAATCGAGCGCCGAAGCGGCGCTGCAGGCCGCGCTCGCCGACGACAGTGAGGCCGTGGCCGCCGCCGCCGCCCGTGCCTTGCGCCCTCCCAGCCACACGGGCGAGACGACCGCCGCGCTGCTCGGGGCGCTCTCGCACCCGTCACCGGCTGTGCGCTGGGCCGCCGCCGACGCGCTCGCCACGCGCGAGGTGCGGCCCGGCTGGGTCCCGGCGCTCCGCGAAGCGCTCGCGACGCCCGACGGCTACGTGCGCAGCTTCGCGGCGTTCGCGGTCGAGCGCCTCGGCGCGCCGGACGAGGCGACGGCACGCGAGCTGCTGCGGCTCGTGGCCGAGACCGGCGACGACGACGCGGCCAGGTTCGCCGAGGCGCTCGGCCACCAGGGCTCGGAGCGCCGCGCGGCGCTGCCGGGACTCACGCGCGCGCTCGCGGCCGGCCAGCCCGCCGAGCGTGCCTCCGCCGCGCGCACGCTCGGCCTGATCCAGGCGCGCGAGGCGGTTCCGGCGCTGGCCAAGGCGCTCCTCGACG
>CAZMRX010000191.1:0-10088 GCA_964568755.1 uncultured Acidobacteriota bacterium
CGGGCGCCGTGCACGTGCACGTGCCCCGAGACTCAACCGAAGACCAACCGTGACCCGATGGACCGCCAGCCGCGGCTCTGCCAGCCCCCTGCCCCGTGCGTCGAGTCGCCGTGGACTGAAGCTGGCCCTTCGAGGTTGCGCTTCGCAGCTGGGCCACGGCCGAGAGTCGTTCGTCCCTCCCCTTTCGCCACTCCCCGGGCACGACGGACGCGCCTGAAGCCTCTGGCCGGCTCAACTTTGTTCGCGAGGCCGGCCCCCCCGCGGCCCAAGCGTCCGGCGTGCCCGGGTCGCTCGCAGCAGGAGCCAAGCCGGTCAGCCGGCGTTCGATCCCTCGAACCACCAGGTACGCGAACGCTGGCCAGAGTGCCGCCCGCACCTGCCACTCGGCAGGCAGCAAGCCGACAAGCAGGAGCTGGATCAGCCCACGCGCCACGAGCCGCGCCCACGGCCGCCGGCTCGGATCGCGGAAGAGGAGTCTCGGCCTGCGCGTCAGGTCGATCGGCTCGGCCACCAAGACTGCCCGTAGTGCCGAAGCCGGCGTCGCCGCCGGCTCCGGGTACGAGACGGACGAGTTGGACCAAGAGCTATGCAAGGGCCTTGTCGAGCTTGGTGAGGAGTTGTATCACGCGCACAGCGAGCGAGCGGGCCGAACGGCACTGGCCTTCAGGCGCCAGGTGCCGCAGACGCAGCACCTCGATGATCGCTGCCGTCTCGGCCGCCGAGCCACGCGCGATCGAGTACATGCGGCGCTTGTCCTTCCGCGAGCGGCGGCCCGCGCCTTCGGCGATGTTGCAGACGATCGAGAGGCTTGCTCGTTCGAGTTGATCCTGAAGAACACGGTGGCTCGCAGGAGACAAAGTCCCGCACAGTACCTGCAGCTCCAGCGCCAGGTCGTAGCAGACAAGCTTCTCGGCATCGAGAACTGGCGGTGGGGCCGGGGCTGCCTCGACCAAAGTCGACGGGAGCCCGTCGCCAGAGACCGATGGGGCGACCACGGGGACTGCAACCTCGGCGCCCACTACCGCACCTCCCGCGCGATGAGATCCGCGATGTGGAAGGCGCAGCGAGAGCCACGGACGCATAGCTCTGCATCGGCCAGACGACGCCGACGGGCGTGGGCCAGAAGATCGCCGAGATCAAATGCCGCACGGCGAGCCAGCGGCCAGAAGCCGCAGCGGACGTTGACGAGCAGCGCATCGGTGACCTGCTCAAGCTCGTGCCGCAGCACGAAGCTGCGCACACGCAGCTCTGAGATCATGAGCGCCAGCTCCGAGCACAGCTCCTGAAGCGAGAGGCTCTCGGCGCCGGAAAACAGCGTGCGCTGATCGACGTGGCCGTCGACACGGACGCGAAGGCCAAAGTCGAGGGCAACGGCTGCAGCCGGAGACGGCTGGGGGCGGGGGCGGGCGGTGAAGAACTGGGACATTGGAGATTCCTTTCCGCAAGGCCGAAGGTGGCCTGCGAGGAACCCACCGCCGCAGCGAGGAGGGAGTCAAGGCAGGAGCGGAGCCTAGCCCTGGCTACCGCGCAGCAGGGCGCCTTGACGCCCGACGAGCGAAGGCGACATTCCCCGAGCAGGACGCCGTAGGCCCCGCGGAAAGGTCAGGGGCTGCCTAGGAAGCCGCCCGCCCTTAGGCTGGCGAGGCGCCTGCCAGCTCCCGACGAATCGGGAGGGATCGGATTCCGAGCTGAGGTGGGGCACTCCCTGGTTGGGGGTAGCATGCGGCCGGAGGAGCCGAGATGCGCCAGAACGCAACGAAGTCCGACGCAGGAAGCACGCACGGCTATCAGCTGTTCATGCTCACCCTGTGCATTGTTGCCTTGCTTCTCCTGGCGGTCGAGAAGCTGGCGCCTCTGACAGCCGACAGCCGTCAGGTAATCCAATATGCCGACTTCGCCGTCTGCGCTGTCTTCTTCGGCGACTTCCTCAGCAGCCTCGTCAGGGCCCCAAATCGCTGGAGGTACCTAAGGACTTGGGGCTGGATCGATCTTCTCTCCAGCATCCCTATGGTCGACCTGCTCAGAGCCGGTCGCCTCGCGCGGATTCTTCGAATACTGCGGGTACTGAGGGGATTCAGAGCAACCCGCTTGCTGGTAGCGTTCGTACTCGATCGCCGCGCAAAGAGTGCCGTGTTGGCGGCAACACTGGTGACGATCCTCGTCGTGATGGGAGCCAGCGTGTCGGTGCTTCACTTTGAGGACGATCCAGGCTCGAACATCAAGACGGCCGAGGACGCAGTCTGGTGGTCGCTTGTGACCCTCACGACCGTCGGATATGGAGACAGATTCCCTGTCACCTCCGAAGGCCGATTGGTGGGGGCGCTGCTCATGGTCATGGGCGTAGTTCTGGTGGGCACGCTCTCGGGTCTCGCCGCATCTTGGTTCCTCTCGCCGGCAGCAAGCCGCAATCGCGGCGAGATCGAACTCCTGCGGGCGGAGGTCGCTGATCTTCGAACCGTCATCGAGGCTGCCGCTGATGCATCACGCGAACGAAGGGCCGCCTCGCCCGATGGCAACCGCAGCCTTTGATCTAGACCAGCCCCAAGGTAGAGTCGGTGCGCCATGAGCTCATCTGCAAGTCGGGTTCGGCTGACCCCTGACGTGGCTGAACTCGGTCGGGCGCTGGCCTCGATGCGGGAGGCGCTCTCACGCTCTCCTGTGCCCCAGTCCTATGGGGCGCCGCAGATCCCAGCAGCAAACCTCAAGGACTTGCTCGAACGACTCGAGGCAACGGTGCGGGTGATACGAAGCTCGGACCTTCACCGCCTTCTGACGACCGAAGTACGTGGTCCGGACGAGCGCGTCCTGGGGCTGCGCCTCGGCGATACCCTGAATCGCCTGAGAGACGCCCTACTTCGAGACCTGTGGCGTCACCTCGGAGATGATGGAGCGAGAGCTCTCGTCACGCTTCTGGAGGATTCAGCGCCCGACTTCCTCAGCATCCTGGGAAGCGAGGAGAACGAGAACTGCCATTCGGACGTGATCCGTTGGCTGCTCGACCCTCGTGAGGCGCCGATTGTAGGTCCCGCGTTGTTGCGTGCCTTCGCCAGCCAGCTGCCGGCGAGTGCAGCTTGGGTCGATCGGATGGAGGCAGCAATCCGCATGGGCCACCTGGCCGTACGTCGAGAAGTGCTCGTAGGCAAGGAAACTGCCGATCCAACGGCTGCCGATCGAATCGACATCGTCGTCTCCGGTCCCGACTTCTGCCTGGCCATCGAGAACAAGGTGTGGTCGCACGAGCATGACGATCAGACCAGAACGTACTGGCATTGGCTCGAGAAGCTCCCGTCCGGGTTCCTGCGAGGCGGCATCTTCTTGACGCCGAAGGGGCTCACGGCCGCCTGCAAGGAGTTCCGCCCACTGTCCTACGTGCAACTGCTCGGCATGCTGGTACAGGCATCACGACGCGGTCCACTTGCACCAGCGGAGCTCGCGGTTCTCGCTGGCTACTCCAAGGCTCTGGCTAACGGCGTCCTCGGCGGCCAAATTCGAGCTCTCAGAGGAAGATAAGGGGTCCCATGAGCACGTTGAGCGATGTCAGCCTGCTGATTGCGGAGAACGCCGCGCACTTGGAGCTGGCCCGAGAAGTATTCACAACGGAGACCCGCCGCTTTGTCGAGAGCGTCCTTGAAGGCGTGCGACGGGCGCGATCCGACCCGTGGACGAGCGGTCGCATCCGCATGGATCTTCCCGACGAGATCGAGACCGAGTCGAAGGCTGTGGCCTACCTTCAAAGCCAGTACGCGCTCGCCCGCCCGTACCTCCGGTTCAAGAAGGGAACCAAGTTCGTAATCGTCGCGGAGGTACCCTTCGGGATTGTCTTCGACGAGACTGCCAATGCTTTCGCGTGGCAGATGAGCCTCGTTCCAGCCGCTCGGTACACCCGCCTGGATGATGTCGTATGGCGCGCCTGGATGGCTGCCGGTGTGTCGCTTCCCTCGGCAGTTCATCAGGAGCGGACGAACACCGTTCGCTTCGTTTCTCGCATCGTTAACAAGGAACTCACCCTCGACACACTCTTCGAGGATGTCAAGACAACCTTGGAGTTCCTTCTGAGCCTAGCGGAACCGATCGCTGAAGCTGTCGGCGTCGACCTGACGCCAGCCGAGGCGGCCGTCGCTGAGTGATCGAGAATGTGGGCAGCCATGGCATGCTGAAGTGGCCGCGAGTGCGGCACCTGGCAGGCTTTCGGAGGTCAGGTCCTTTTAGGAGTCCTGTGGACTAGGAACAAGAAGATGGCCTGATCCTCTTGGCGCGAGGGTTCGCCGATCGGCAGCGACCGTGATCGATATCGAGTCCTTGGCCCGGCCCCACCATGAGAGCGCTCCGTCACGAGCCCGAAAGGCCAGCATGAGATCGCGGTGCTCAGTCGCTTGCGGCACCCTCACGACGGACGAACCAGCAGGCCGGCCATCAACTCCAGAACGCCCTCCCGAAACAGCTCCTCCGTTTCGCGGATTACGCCCCGTTTCGCTTTCGTGTCCCACTCCACGATCAGCTCGGCGTCGCTGTCCTCGCTGTTCCACTTCCGTCGTTGTCTCACTCCCGGCCCGTGAAGGTCGACACCCCTGAGGGCCTTAGGCGCCTTCACTCGCACGCCCTTGCCGACGCCCTTCATCCGGCGCTTCTTCACCGGCATCGAACGCCGGAAGGCACGCAGGAGCCCGTCGCCTTCCTTGACCGTCGTCACCCACAAGGCGGCAGCCGCCCCTTGCAGCAGGCCCCCGCCGCCCGCCACGCGGTCGGCGAAGAAGAACTCCGCCCCTCCCGCCTCGAGCCGGCATCGGAACACCGTGAACGGCCCGCCCGTTTCGTGGAACGGAGCCCGCTTGGTCAGCTGCTGGCGGGGATACACCTCCACGATGACGAATGGAAGCTCGCCTTCCGTTTCAGCCACGTCGATATCGTTCGGTCCGGGCGACTCCCCCTCTTTCGCCGGCCCCCAGCAATACAGGTGGTTCGGCACGCCCCGCTCCCACGAAACCGTGTTCGCGTACAGCCGTCCGCGGATGATCTGCGGCGAGTTCAGCCCCCCCACGGTGCCGGCGGGGCAATGACTCCAGACAGGTTCCAGGCTCTCACGATCCAGCGCCCACAGCGTCCCCAGCTCGTCGCAGACGAAGACGTGCGTCTCCGAGATGGCACAGCCGATCGTCAGTCTGTTGCCTGGGTGACGCGCGGAAAGCGCCTTCGTCAGGTCCTTCTTACGTAGCAGACGGCCGGTTTCGGCGCTCAGCACCCACACCGTTCGCTCGTGTGTCGCTACGATGACGTCCCGATAGACGGTGCTCTCGCGGACGGTTTCGGCCTTCCATAGGCCTCGTCCGTTGCGAGCGTCCACACAGGCGAGGCCCTCTTCCGTTCGGTAGACCAGACGATTGGACTCAGCCAGCGCACCACGCCAGTCGCCATCGGCTCTGGGTGGGGATGGGAGTCTGGACCCACTCGTTCGCCAGCGCTCCTGGCCAGTTCGTGGGTCCAGCGACAGCACCCCGGGCTCCTCTGGGCGAGTTCGGTCTAGGAGGAAGATGCCATCGGGGTTGCCGGGTCCCGGCACAACGGCGATGTGTCGGCGTCTTCTCCCTGCCACCGCGAACGCCCGCTCCCACACTAGCTCCAACGCGGGAGGCAGTCTCGCGACAACGACTCGAGCTTCGCCTCTCGAGATCTTCCAGACTACGCCGGTAAACTCGGTACCGTCCTCGTGCACGCCGAGGACATTCACATGGCGAGTCGTGTGGAGCACCGAACCCGTTTCGGCATCGAGGAGACTGAGGCTGTCAGAGGTCGGCGCACCTTCGGCAGTCAAACATCTGCCACCCGGCAGCGGCTGAGGGTTGTATACTCCCGGTCCTTTGGTCGATCTGGTCCAGAGCACTCGACCGTCCGCACCGATCGCGGCGAGTCCATCATGGCGACCTGACTGCGGTGCAAACGTCACGCCCCGATCCGAAACCGTAACGGAGGCCCTCGAGTTGGGGAGGCTCCACATGAGCTTCAGGGGCGGCAGCAACTCGTGATGCCAATCGCGCACGGTACGCTCAGGGCTCACGACAAACTGAGGTCGTGGAAGCGCACAACTGTATCAAGGGCGTTCCTTGCTCGGTCGACATCGTCCTTCAGGCGGGCCTTTCCGAGGTCGTTGTCCGAGTACAGGGCCTGGTTGGTGTTACGCAGCCGCTCCCTGAACTCTCTCCCGTACGTTGCCTTCTTCAGCTCCTGGATAATCTGCTCACGCTGCTTCTCGAGCCCCTTCGGGAAGACCCACCGCAGGCGGTCGAGGCTACCCTCCTTCAAGTGTATGACGAGGTCGCGCCGCATCGCGTCGATGGCCGCCTTCAACTGCCTGTCCTGCGGCGGGAAGGCAGACCAGTTCTTGATGTCCAGACGGTACTTGACGCCATTGATCCTGAGGGTGATGTCGGTCTGACGCACACGCGTCTTCCTGAGGACCTTGGTGAGCCACCCTTCGATCTGAACGACTTCCTCGACGCCCTCCAAGGTCGGGGTTCCATTGGGGAGACCCAGGTTCTTGAATGCGGCCTGCCGGACGGTCAGGTTCTCGTGGAAGACGTCCCTTATGGTCTTCAGGGTCCCCCAGGCGCCCTTGAGGGTACGGTCGCTCGCGCTGGTCAGTTGCTTGAGCAGGACTTCGAGGTTGCGGCCGTTCGGCGGCACGCGTCTCAATGCGGCGCTCACCGTCGTCGTCAGCCTGCCGTGCCGGTCGCGGATCTTGCCGGCGAGCGTCCGGGCGAAGCGAACCCTACCCGTCGCTTTCGCGGCGCGGAAGCCAGTCCTCGATCCCTGGAGGATGTCGCTGGTCACCGCCAAGAGCCTCGCTCCGGCGTCGGCGGCCGCCGCCGCGGGCAGCCGGGCCACGGCGTTCATGGCGATATCGCCCACGGGGACGAAGGCGAATGGGCTCAGGTCTCCGCCCGTCTCCGGCGGCAGCTCGCGGCCGAGTGCCGCGACCAACAGCCGTAGCTCCGCCGGCTCCATCTCCTCACCCAGGGCGGCCAACTCCCCGATGACTGCGTCCGGTTCGGGGGAGCCGATGAGGATGTTGTTCACGAAGGTGATCGCGGTCTCGCTGTTGGCCACTCGGTCGATCACCAGCCGCACGGCGGCCTCGGCGGCCGTCGATGCCTGAGAGACCTGGACGATCTTGTCGAGCCGAGACACCACCGGGGCGCCTGCGGCCAGCCTCGCCTCGGCGGACACCAGCCGCGCCAGTGCCCGCGCGGCGGGACCCTTCGCACCCGCCCGCAACAGCCTCACCGCGCCGCCGAGAATCGCCCCTCTTCCCTTGACGACGCTGCCGACGATGAGTACCAGGCCTTCCGCCAGCGCCATGGCGCTCCGCGTGTCGCTCTCGCCATGGACCAACCGGGCGGAGGCGTTGACGAAATCCCGCAGAATCGGCAGCCAGAACGTGAAGGGAATGATGCTCCCGACCACGTCGCCCGCGATGACCGCCAGGTCGTCGCTGTTGTCTGAGCCGACCACGAACCCGCGAAGAACCTTGACCATGAAGGCCAGGAGCCGCGCGCTCGTGTAGCCGACCACACCCGTTGATCGCTCCCCACGCTCCTCGATCTCCGCCTCGACCTCCGTGAACCACACACCAAGAGCCTGCTCGCTGAGCGTCGGCTCGCCCGCCTCGAGAGCAGCCCTGTTCACGAAGGCGAGCGCCATGGATCGGTCGAGGTCGCCCGTGGGCTGGAGGTTGAGCTGCCCCATCGAGACGATCGAGGTAGTGAAGGCCCCCGTCTCATCGGCGACGAAGGCGAGAGTCTGCTGGCCGTTGGCGAAGGCGGACAGGGGCTCGCGCGCGAGATCGAACACGCGGACGTGGTCCAGGTCGCCGACGTAGCCTCGCCCCACCTCGATTGGAGACGCCGGGTGCAGCGGCGCCTGGGCAACTGGCGCCGTGGCGACTGCTCCTCCCACGACCACGGAGATCTCTCCGCTCGCGTAGCGTCCGCTCAGCAGGACCCAGGAACCCATCGGAACCACGGCAACGGAGCTGACCGCGACGGGCCCCTCGGCTGTCTCGATCGCGAAGCTGACGCGTGGACCGTCCGGCGACGGAACCAGGCTGAGCCGGTAGTCCCCGGCCTTCTGCACGAGATTGCGCTCACCCTCCAGGGGCCCGGGCAGCCTCATCGCCACGTCCACGCGGAAGCCGCCGGTAAAGGAGAACTCCGCGTGGCTCGGGATATCGAGGGCGCCGGTGCCGTCGAAGCGCAGCCCAGCGCCTTCGTACCCCTCCTCCACCACGGCGACACCGCCCGAGACTTGTGCGTGGTGGACGCCGGCGAGGTCGTAGAGGGTCGTCCCGCGGACCTCCTCAGACAGCTGAAGAACCGGAGCGATGTTGGGTCGAGCGCTCGTCCCGAGCCGAAGGGTGACGTGCTCGCCTGGCGTCAGCCCGCCAAGCGTGTAGCGTGTCGTCGCCTTGACCAGGACCCGTTCCGTGGTCCCGTCGGGAAGCTCGTAGTCGACCTCGGCGTCCCCCGTGAGGTCGCCCGCCATCACCAGGGGTTCGACCGTCGAGAACACGCCACCTGGGGTCGCCGCGGCGATTGGCGACCGGCTTCGGCCAGCGCTCGGGAGCGGTTGGCGCGTGATCTGCGTCGTGGTCTTGCTCAACGACTTCCCCAGCAGCGCCGCGAACTCGACCTTCTTGCGATACGCATACGGCTCGACTTCCCAACGCGCCTTGGCCACGCCGTCCTTCGGCCCCTGCGTCTGCACGAGCCGGCCGATCGTCGCCATCCAACCGATCTCGGCCGTCTCGGGCACCTCCGGATCGACCGTCGCGGTGACCTCTACCGGGGTCGCGTCGAGCCACGAGATCTCGACCGGCGCCTGGAGGGTCAGCCCCGGCTGTCTCTGGTTGATCTCGATCTCGCCATCGACGTCTCCGGCATAGGCGCGAACCGCGACAGCTCGCCATTCGACGCCGGCGACGTACACGGCGATGGCCTTGCCCATGTAGGTGCCCGTACCCACGAAGACGATCTCGCCGTCCTCGCCGTCCGGCCCGTCCAGGACCTCCCACGTCACCGGGGTCCCGTCCGCGACCGGGTTTCCGAAGGCGTCATGAACCGTCGCGGTCAGGGTGAGGGAACTCGCTCCGTCCGCAAGGAGCTCAGTCGTCTCCGAGGTGACCACGACACTTCGCGGCGCTCCCGGTTCGACGGCGAAGCTCTCCGTCCGGCCGAAGACGACGTCTTGAACCGCGGCCTGCAGCGCCCACTCCTGTCCGGACGCGGTCCCCGTCTCCAGCAGGGTCTCGAAGAGCCCATCGTCGGCGAGGCTCGCCTTGGCCCATGCCGATGGATTGACCGTTCGCCAGTCAACCTGACGGAGCTGAGCCGGTTGCGCTGACAGATCGCCGTCCTGCCTACGACCCAGCCACTCCTCGCTGACGACCTCGGCCTCGATCTCCGGGGAGTCTGCCGTGACACTCTCGGGATCGAGCTCCCGGTCGACGAGCGACGCCGCGTCCGCGTCCTTGTCGCCCCAGACCAGCCGGACTTCAGGCTGCTCGAGGCTCCACGCCTTCGGGGCCGACATGATCTCCTCAGCTTCGCCCTCGTTCACGACGAGACGCACGGTCGCGAGCTGGCTGGCGACACGGGGGAACGTGAACCCGAACGGCAGCTGCTCCTCGCCGCGGCCTCCCTCGAGCTTCACGGATTGCCGATTCTCGATGATCTCTCCGACCCCGTACTGGAGCTCCGCCGCCCGGATCTCCATATCTCTCGGGATGACCCGGTACCTCAGCTTGAAGCTCTCCGCGGCCCGTGGTCCTTGGCCGACGACGATGCGCGCCGGGTCCGTACCTTCTACGATGGCGATGCGGCCGAGGGCGGCGGTGCGAACGCCGGTAGGCTCGGTGCCGGTGCCCTTGAGGTAGCTGCGATCGCTCGACACCAAGACGCGGTTCGCGTCGACTGCAACCCGGGAGCCGATGCCGGGGATGATGCCGGTAAATTGCGCGTTCTCGGGGTCGGTGAAGTCGACCAGTGCGGCGCCGCCCGGCTGGTCGTCGATGCGGGTGCCCTGGCCGCCGGAAACGA
>CAZMRX010000192.1:0-4046 GCA_964568755.1 uncultured Acidobacteriota bacterium
CAGAAGGTGCGCACCGCGCTACCCCGCTGCCCCCGCCCGCGCCGCGGCGGGCGCCGCCAGCCGCGTGGCGAGCACCAGCGTCTTGTCGTCGTCCGTGCGCTGGTTGACGGCGGGCGAGTCGAGGAACGTGCGCAGCTCCCCCAGCAGCCGCCGCGGCCGGGCGGCGGCCTCGCGACGCAGCCGGGAGAACATGGGCGCGAAGAACGGGCCGTGCGCCTCGCGGCTCACGTAGCGGAGCGCGAGCCCCTGGAGCCCGTCGGTCAGCAGCGCCACCTCGTGCACGCCCCGCGCGCGCGTCACCTGCACGCGGCTCGCCGCCTCCGCATCCGTCACGAACCAGGTGCAGTTGGCGTACTCGCCGCTCTGCGGCCACAGCGCGGGCACGTAGCTCCCGTCCTCGGCCTGGTACACGATGGCTCCGTCGCCGATCTGGAAGAACACGGCCGTGCGCTCGTCCACGAGCGCGACGAGGAGCGTACACGAGAAGTCGCGGGGCTCGAGCCCCTCGCGGCGCGACGCGGCGTGGATCCGGGCCTGGGCCGCCGCCACGAAGCGCAGCACGTCCTCGCGCTCGAAGCCGGCCAGGTCCCGAGGAGCGGTCCCGCGCCGCGGCCGGGGGCGCCGGCCGCCCCGAGGCTTGCGCGGCGAGCCGGCCGCCCAGAGCGCGGCCTGCTCCTGGATGGCTTCGCAGGCGATGCGTGCGCCGTCCGGAGCGCGCGCGGAGGTGCCGGCCCCGTCGGCCGCCACCGCCACGAGCAGCGAGCCCCGGGGCCGCGGCAGCACGCGCACCGCGCTCGCGTCGGCGCAGGGGTGGCCGGCGCGAGCGTGGGCGGTGCCGGCGACGGAGGCGCTGAGCGTGCGCCAGCGGCCGCGCGATAGATCGAGGCCCATCCGTCGGGGCCCTGGGTCGGGTTCTTGAGCGGCACCTCGTCGCCCGGCGTCGAGCGCGAGATGCTCTTCATCGAGTTCGACAGCCACTGGAACAGGCCGCGGAAGTGCAGCCCCTTGAGCTTGAGCGGCTCGCGCACCGAGATCTGCTTCAGGACCTCCATGTTCGCGCCCTTCACGCCCACGGCGAAGAATGCGAACGCCTTGGCGGCCTCACCGTCCTTCACCTGCTTCGCGGCTTTTTCCCAGGCGTCGGTCGGCGCCCCGTCGGTGATCAGGAAGATCCAGGGCCGGTAGAAGGCGATGCCGTTCGAGCGGTAGGTCTCCTTGCGCAGCCGCGTGAGCTCGATGCCGCTCGTGATCGCGGCGCCCATCGGCGTGTCGCCGAGAGCGCGCAGCCAGGGAGGCTGGAAGACACTCGCCGTCTCGAACTCGGTCGCGACGTTCACGGGGCCGAAGGTGATGCAGGCCACCTCGACCCGCTTCGACGCCAGCTCGTCGGCGATCAGCTCGTCGCGGAAGGCCTTGAGACCCGCGTTCAGCTCGGTGATCGGCTCGCCGGACATCGACCCGGACACGTCGAGCAGCAGCAGGCACGGGCATCGCGGCTCGGGGTTGAGCGCGAAGTCGTCGGTTCCAAAGGGCTTCTGGGTCACGGCTCGACCTCCCTCGTGGCGGCAGCCTCATTTACCAGCGAATCAACCCTGATGTACGCCCTGGGACAGCCTCGAATCGCGCCTTCGTCTTGACTTCCCTCCCTCATCGGCCTACAATTTACTCATGAGTAAAGTCCCTGTCAAGGCCCCGGATCACACGGCCCCCGAACCGGCGGCGCCCCGGCTGCCCGATATCAGCGCCCGCATAAGGGCCCGACGGTCGCAGCTCGGCCTGACGGGAGCCGACCTCGCCGAGCGCGCGGGCATCTCGCCTTCCTATGTCTCCCTGATCGAGAAGGGCGTCAAGGTACCCGACGAGGACGTGGCCGCCAAGCTCGCCGGAGCCCTCGACGACGACGAGGGCCTCTATCGCGCGTGGACCCGCGCGGCGCGCCTCGGCCTGCAGAACCTCGACCTGCTCAACCGTCTCGAGGCGGCGAGCCGCACCCCGGCCTACGTCAGCCTCGTCGAGAGCGGCCGTTCGCTCCCGAAGCTCGCCGACTCGGACGCCGCCGAGGAGCTCGCCGCCCGGATGCGCGAGGTCGCCGGCCGCTTGAGCTCGCCGCCTCCCGTGGCGGGGGCCCAGGCCGGCTCCCCCGCCGTGGCCTCGATTCCGTTACTGGCCGACGGCGCCGATCCGAGCGTTCTGGACGCCGCACAGCCGGGTGCGTCGGTCGTGGACCGCCTGCTGCTCGACCGCCGCCTGCTCGGTCCGGCCCAGGAGGGGCTCTTCGCCTGCGACGTCACGCCCCGCGCGATGAAGCACCTGCGCGGCGTGGCCCAGCTCGGCGACCGCATCGTCTTCCAGCGGCAGCCTCGCCTCGCTCCCGATCGCATCTGCGCGGTGCGCCGCGGCGCGGGCCTGCTGCTGAGCCGCGTGCTCACGAGCGGCCGCTCGCTGCTGCTGCTTCCCGGCGAAGGCGAGTCCGGCTTCGAGTCGGTCGAGATGGCGGACGAGAAGGCCGTCGCCGACCTCGTCGTCGGCAGCCACGTCCTTCTCATCCGCCGCTGAGCCCTGCTAAACCGCCTGCGTCTTCCACGCGCCGCGCCGGAAGACCACGAGCCCGACCACCGCCAGGAGCGCCTCCGCGATCGTGATCGCGAAGAAGACGCCCTCCGGGCCCCAGTCGATCCCGCGCGCGAGCCAGAGGGCGAGCGGGATCTGGAAGCACCAGTAGCAGCCCAGGTTGATCCAGGTGGGCGTCACCGTGTCGCCGGCCCCGTTGAACGCCTGCACCAGCACCATGCCCCAGGCGTAGAAGGCGTAGCCGTAGCTCACCACCCGCAGGCACGTGGCGCCCAGCGACTGCACTGCCGGGTCGGAGCTGAACACGGCGATCAGGGGCTCGGCCCAGATCAGGAACACCACCATCACGCCCAGCAGGAACGCCATGTTGTAGAGGCCCACCAGCCACACGCTGCGCTCGGCCCGATCGGGCTTGCCGGCCCCGAGGTTCTGGCCCACGAGCGTCGCCACCGCGTTGCTCATGCCCCACGACGGCAGCAGCGCCACGATGATGATCCGCAGCGCGATCGTGTAGCTCGCGAGCGCCGCCGCCCCGAACGGCGTCAGGATCCGCACGAGACCGAGCCAGCTGGCGGTGCCGATCAGGAACTGCCCGATGCCGCCCACCGACACCTTCGCCAGGTGCAGCATCACGCCGCGGTCGAGCCCCAGGTGTCGACGACCGATCGAGAGCCGCCCGTGAGGCGAGCCGAGGGCCCGCAGCTGGTAGGCGACGCCCACGAAGCGGCCCACGGTCGTCCCGATCGCCGCTCCCGTCACGCCGAGCTCCGGGAACGGCCCGAGGCCGAAGATCAGGCAGGGGTCGAGCACGATGTTGACGGCGTTGGCCAGCCACAGCGAGCGCATCGCGACCGTCGCGTCGCCCGCGCCGCGGAAGACCGCGTTGATCAGGAACAGCAGCATGATCGAGGCGTTGCCGCCCAGCATCCAGGCGGTGTAGCCCCAGCCGGTCTCGATAACGGACGAAGGCGCGCCCATGAGCCCGAGCAGCTCGCGGCTCCAGAACGCCGCGACGGCGAACGGCACGGAGGCGGCGACCCCGAGCGCGATCGCCTGCACCGCCGTGTGCGCCGCGGCTTCGGGGTCCTTCTCGCCGATGCGCCGCGCCACGAGCGCCGTCACCGACATCGACAGCCCGATGGCCACGGCGAAGACGATCGCCAGGAACGACTCCGTCAGTCCGACCGAGGCCACGGCGTCCGGTCCGAGCCGCCCGACGAAGTACACGTCGAGCACCCCGAACACCGACTCCATCACCATCTCGAGGATCATCGGCACCGACAGCAGGAACACCGCCCGGTTCAGGCTGCCTTCGGTGTAGTCCTGCTGCGTGCCCGCGACCGCCTGCTTGAGCAGCGTCCAGCCGGACCGCAGGCGCGAGCCGCCGGTTGTCGCCTGGAACCCCGGCGCCTCCCGCGCCGCTTCCCGCACTTGCGTGCGCTGTGTGTCGTGCATTCTTCTTCTCCGCTCCGCTA
>CAZMRX010000192.1:4146-10048 GCA_964568755.1 uncultured Acidobacteriota bacterium
CGAACCCTGGCCCTCGCTCGGACCAAACGAACCCTGGCCCTCGCTCGGACCAAACGAACCCTGGCCCTCGCTCGGACCAAACAAAAAGGCCTTCCGGGGGGCTTGGCACCCTGGAAGGCCTCTGAATGGCTGTCGAGCTCAGGCCGGTCTAGGGTGCAGCGTCCTCCCCGGGGAAGACGGCATCGGCAAAGGACGCGATGGCGATCGCGCTCTTCACGGGTGCCGGCGGGTTGATGGAAAGGGGCTTCACGAGTTCACTGCTCCCAAGGCCGGCTATTCTGCCCGGACGGGCCCCGGGCTGTCAAAGCGAAAAGTCGAGTGGGGACCTGAGCGAGCTACATCCCGCTCGCGAACGTGATCGTGAAGCCGTCGGGGTCGCGCACGCCGAAAGCGCGTCCGCCCCAGGGTTCGTCCCTCGGCTCCTCGACGATCGTTCCGCCGCCCGCCCGTACCCGAGCGGCGAGCGCGTCGATGTCCTGCGACGTGCCGCAGTACATGCGGAAGCCCAGGCCCTTGACGCGATCGCGGCCCTTCTGCCAGTCGTCCTGGCCGATCCAGAAGACCACGCTGCCCGCCACGAGCTCGACGCCCTGCAGCTGCCCGTCCTTCTCCCAGCGCTCCCGGGGCGTGAAGCCGAGCACGTCGCGATAGAAGACCAGGCTCTTCTGGAGGTCGCTCACGGTGAAGCTCGGCCCCGCCGACCGCAGCCTCAGGCTCTCGGGCTGCTGGCGGGCCTTCTTCACCGGCAAGGCGGGCTTGCGGGCCGCCTTCGCCGGCTGCGGGGCCTTCCGGGCGGCGCTCGTCGCGGTCTTCCGGGCGGCACCCTTGACGGCCTGCTTCGCCGTCTGCGCGGCCTTGCGGGCCTTCCGGGCCGCCTTCTTCTCGGCCTTCTTCGCCTTCTTGCCCTTCTTCCCCGCCTTCTTGTGCTTCTTCTTGCCAGCCATGCTCGCTCTCCTGCCACCCGCCGGGCGGCCGCGGTGCGACAACTCTACTACGAGGCAGCCGCGCTCCTCACGCGCGTGGGCGCGGCTGCCGCCGCCTCCGATCGCGGCCGACCGCCTCGCCCCAGCGCGCGAGGAAGGTCGTGACGAACGCCTGCAGCCCCGCCGGCTCGACGGCCACTGCCCCGAGCGCCATCGCAACCGTCAGCGCGGCGTGGTAGCCCTCGGCGCGGGAGGCGACGGCGCGGAGGTAGGCCGGGTGCGCCGTGTTGACCAGGACCGTCGACTCGACGAGTCGTCCGAGCTCGTGCGAATCGGGGCGCTCCTCGAAGTCCACGGAAAGTCCGTAGCGGGTCGGTCGCCGCGCGCCGACCGCGGCCTCCTGGAGCGTGCTCTCGGCAGGCGCCTGGGCGGAAGGGCCCGGGGGACGCTCGGTGGCAGCCTCGCTCGGCGGCTCCGGCTCCGGGCGCGCGAGCACCCCGTCGTCCGAACCCTCGCCATCGGGCCCGCGCGGGTCCACCCGTGCGGCGCGAGCCACGCCCGTCGCCGCAATCGCGCCGTCGCTGGCGCCGGTCGGGAGGCGACGCTGCCCCCCGGGCCGGCGTTCGACGAGCGCGGCGAGCGCCGGGAACTCGTCGGCCAGGTCCAACAGCACCGTCTCGAGGTCCCGCTCGAGCGGCCGTGTCGACCGGCGCCGCACCGCGTCCTCGCGGTCGCGGGCCTCGCCCCACGCCGCGAGCTGCGCTTGCACGGCTTCCTGCATGGCCTTGCGATACGCCAGGTAGGTGACCCCGCGCCGGCCGGCGCGCAGGAAGTCTCCCTTGTTGAGCGTGAGCGCCGCCGAGAGTCCCGGAGCCTCGACGAGACCGGCCACGAGCGACGGCGACGCGGAGGAAAGGCCGATCCAGTCCCACCCGCGGCGGATCACCTTGCCGAGCGTGCTCACGGCGAGACCCTGGCGATCCTCGGGCAGCGCCTCGCTGGAGCGCTCCAGAAAGCCGATGGCCGCCGGTCTGCGCTTTCGAGGCAGCCGCACGAGAAGCGCCGCTCGCTCGCCCGGGGCGGGCGACGGGCCGCGCTCGATCCGCCGGCCATTCACATGGAAGGCCACTCCCGACGGGTATCGCTCCGAGAGAATGCCGTCGAACGCGGGCTCGAACAGCGGCTCGAAGTGCGAGCGGAGGCAGCGCTCGACGTACCCGGCGTCGAGGAGCGGCGAGAGCGGGTTGCGCAGCCGGAGGCCCACGGCCGTACCCCGCTCCCCCACCCAGCCGGGCGGCGGCACCCACTGCCACGGGGCCTTCTGGCGCGAGGCGAGGTGCCAGCGGGACGCCGCGTGCACCGATCCGCGCCGGGTCTCGGTGAGCACGGCTTCGGCCACCAGCAGCCCCAGCTTGATCCCGACGCCCGCGAAGCCGATCCCCTCGCCGCGCGTCTTGCTGCTCGCGGCGAGGTCGTGGTAGCGCGCCAGCTCGCGTCGGCTCATGCCGCAGCCGTCGTCGACCACCACGACCGTCTGCTCGGTGGGGTCGGTCAAGATCCGGATCCCCGTGGCTCCGGAGTCGAGCGAGTTCGCCACGATCTCGGACAGGATCGTCTCCTCGATCGCGTCAGGATACGCGTCGCGCAGATCCTCCAGCAGGTGCTGCAGGTCCACCCGCGTCTGGCCCATGGCGGGGAAGGATACCTCCCCCCATGGCCAGGGGAGGACCGGACCAGGGGGCTACGAGGCCTTCAGCAGGGACTCCTGAACGGCCTTTGGAACCTCAACCCATTCGCCTGCCATCGGCACCACAGAACAGGTCCAATCGGAGGGCCGGGCCGCGCAATAATGCGCCCCATGCAGCTCACGGCATCTACCCTGGCCCTGGCCCTGGCGGCTGCGGAGCCCGCGCGCGACTACCCCGTGAAGCCGGTGCCGTTCACGGCGGTCCAGCTCAATGACACGTTCTGGCTGCCGCGGATCGAGCTGAACCGCGCCGTCACGATCCCCTTCGCCTTCGAGAAGTCGGAGGAGTCGAAGCGCGTCTACCACTTCGAGCGCGCGGCCGCGGTGCTGCGCGGCGAGCCGCTCGCCGACAAGAGCCCGCCCGGCTATCCCTTCGACGACAGCGACGTGTTCAAGGTGATCGAGGGCGCGGCCTACACCCTGAGCGTCAAGCCCGATCCAAAGCTCGAGGCCTACCTCGACGGGCTCATCGCCAAGATCGCCGCCGCGCAGGAGCCCGACGGCTACCTCTACACCACGCGCACGATCGACCCCGTGAACCCGCACCCCTGGGCCGGCAAGAAGCGCTGGGAGCTCGAAGAGGAAGACAGCCACGAGCTCTACAACCTCGGCCACCTGTACGAGGCCGCGGTCGCTCACTACCAGGCGACCGGCGAGCGCTCGCTCCTCGACGTGGCGATCAGGAGCGCCGAGCTCCTCGACCGCACCTTTGGCCCCGGCAAGCAGTCGATCTGGCCGGGCCACCAGGTCACCGAGATGGGCCTCGTCAAGCTCTACCGCGTGACCGGCGACGCCCGCTACCTGAAGCTCGCCCGCTTCATGCTCGACGCGCGTGGCTCGGACGGCAGCACCCACGCCCGCCCCTACAACCAGTCGCACAAGCCGGTCGTCCTCCAGGACGAGGCGATCGGCCACGCCGTGCGCGCGACCTACATGTACTCGGGCATGGCCGACGTCGCGGCGCTCACCGGCGAGCCGGCGTACGTCGAGGCGATCGACCGGATCTGGGAGGACGTCGTGACCCAGAAGCTCTACGTCACCGGCGGGATCGGCGCCACCTCGCGCGGCGAGGCGTTCGGCAAGGACTACGAGCTGCCGAACATGAGCGCCTACAACGAGACCTGCGCCGCCGTCGGCAACGACTTCTGGAACCACCGCCTGTTCCTGCTCCACGCCGACGCCCGCTACCTCGACGTGCTCGAGCGCACGCTCTACAACGGCCTGCTCTCCGGCGTCTCGCTCGACGGCAAGCTCTTCTTCTACCCGAACCCGCTCGAGTCGTCGGGCCAGCACCAGCGCAGCCCCTGGTTCGGCGTCGCCTGCTGTCCCGGCAACATCACACGCTTCCTCGCCTCGCTGCCCGGCTACGTCTACGCGCAGCAGCGCGGCAGCGTCTACGTCAATCTGTTCGTCCCTTCCAGGGCCGAGGTGGCGCTCGACGGCGGCCCCACGGTGGCGGTCGTCCAGGAGACGCGCTACCCGTGGGACGGCACGGTGCGGATCGCCGTCGACCCGAAGACGCCCGCCCGCTTCGCGCTCAACGTTCGCGTCCCGGGCTGGGCGCGGAACGAGCCCGTGCCGGGCGACCTCTATCGGTTCGCCGACGTCTCGAGCGAGCCGGTGACGCTGAAGGTCAACGGAGCGCCGGTCCCGCTCGAGCTGGCGAAGGGATTCGCGCGCGTCGAGAGGCAATGGCGCAAGGGCGACACGCTCGAGATCGTGCTTCCGATGCCCGTGCGCCGCGTCCTGGCGCACGAGAAAGTCGCCGCCGACCAGGGCAAGGTCGCGCTCCAGCGCGGGCCGATCGTGTTCGCCGCCGAGTGGCCCGACAACCCCGACGGCCGCGTCCGCAACCTCGTGCTGCCGGACGGAGCGCCGCTCGCGAGCGAGTTCCGGCCCGACCTCCTCGGCGGCGTGCAGGTGGTGAAGGCCAGGGTGGCGGCCCTGAGCCGCGACCGCGAGGGCCGGATCGAGCGCCGGGAGCAGGACCTCGTCGCGATCCCCTACTACGCCTGGGCGAACCGTGGCCCCGGCGAGATGACGGTCTGGCTCCCCGCGCGCGAGGACGCGACGCGCGTGCGGCCCTTCCCCACCGTCGCCTCGAAGGCCATGGCGACGTCGTCGGAGGGAGGCCGCCAGGCCTCGGGGATGGCCGTCCTGGCCCGCGCCGTCAACGACCAGGACGAGCCGCGCGCATCGAACGACCCCACGAACGGCTACTTCCACTGGTGGCCGAAGAAGGGCACGACCGAGTGGCTTCAGTACGACCTGGCCGAGACGTCCACGGTCTCCGCCGTGGAGGTCTACTGGTACGACGATTCCCCCACGGGCGGCGGCATCCGCCCGCCCGCCGCGTGGCGCGTGCTCTACCGGGACGGCGCGGAGTGGAAGCCGGTCGAGGCCGCGGGAGCGTACGGCGTCGAGCTCGACCGCTTCAACCGCGTCGGCTTCAAGCCGGTCACGGCGAACGCCCTCCGCCTGGAGGTCACGCTGCAGCCGCAGTGGTCGGCCGGCATCCAGGAGTGGAAGGTCGAGTAGCAGGAGCGCAAGGGCCGAGTAGCCAGGAGTCGAAGGTCGAGTAGGGCTCGAGCCGGAGGAGGTCGTATGGCCGAAGAGAAGTGGGTGGACGTCGGTCCCGTCGAGGAGCTGCGCCAGAAGCCGATCACCGAGGTGCGTCTCGGAACGACACCCGTCGCCCTCGTCTGCCGCGACGGGTCCTTCTCAGCCATCTCCGGCGTCTGCAACCACGCCGCCGGGCCGCTCGGCGAGGGCCGTCTCGACGGCGACTACGTCGTCTGCCCCTGGCACAACTGGAAGTTCCACTACAAGACCGGCGAGGGCGAGCCCGGCTTCGAGGAGGACCGTGTTCCCTCGTACGCGGTCAAGGTGGAAAACGGCCGTGTCCAGGTGGACGCGAACCAGAGGACGCCGCGCCACAAGAACCCGCACCCGCCGCATCCACTCGCGCGGCCCGTCACGCGCGAGCCCGGGCCCGTGCGGGTGGCCGGAATCTCGACCACCGTCATGGACCGCGCCAACCCCCGCTACTCCGGCTCGGAGGAGCTGCTGGCCCACGCGATCGCCCACGCGGAGAAGGAGCTCGGCGCGCAGACCCGCCTGCTCCGCCTCGGCGAGCTGCAGTTCCGCGCCTGCGAGGGCTACTACTCGAAGAGCGCCTCGGCCTGCACCTGGCCCTGCTCGATCACGCAGATGGATCCCTCGGACCAGCTCG
>CAZMRX010000193.1:0-10004 GCA_964568755.1 uncultured Acidobacteriota bacterium
GCTTTGAGAGAATTGCGTCGATCTTCGCGGTGAGCTGGGGGAAGTCCACCGGCTTCGTGTCGTAGTCGTCGCAGCCTGCCGCCAGGGCCTTCTCGCGATCGCCGGCCATCGCATGCGCGGTGAGCGCCACGATCGGGACGCTCGCAGTCGCCGGCGAGGCCTTGAGCCGCCGCGCGGCCTCCCAGCCGTCGATCAAGGGCAGGCTCATGTCGAGCAGGATCAGGTCGGGCGCCTCGCTCTCGGCCATCAGGATCGCCTGCATCCCGTCGGCGGCCATCAGCACCTCGTGGCCCTTGCGCTGGAGCCGCCGCGACAGCATGTCGCGGTTCATGTCGTTGTCTTCGACGAGGAGGATCCTGGCCATTCTGGGGCGCGCCAATAGACACGGTTATCACAGTACCTGCCGCGGCTCAAACCCGCCCCGGCGGGCGCGGGCGCGGTGGTAGGCTTCTCGCCCCAGGAGGGTCGGCCGCGTGGCACTCGTCCCAGGCTCGAACGCCGGGCCGTACCGCATCGTCGGGCCGCTCGGGCGGGGCGGAATGGCCACCGTCTACGAGGCCTACGAGCCCAGGCTCGACCGCCACGTGGCGCTCAAGGTGCTGCCGCGCGAGTTCCTCCACGACCCGAGCTTCGCGGAGCGCTTCCGGCGGGAAGCCCAGGCGCTCGCGAAGCTCGAGCACCCGAACATCATCCCGATCTACGCCTACGACATCGAGGAGGCCGAGGCGCTCCCGTGGATGGCGATGCGGCTGGTCAAGACGGGGTCGCTCGCCGATCTGCTCAAGCGCGAGCGGCTCGCCCGCCCGCGAGCCGTCGCGATCCTGCGCGAGGTCGCCGACGCGCTCGACTACGCGCACCGCCAGGGGATGGTGCACCGCGACGTGAAGCCCCAGAACGTGCTGCTCGACGAGGCCGGTCGCGTCTACCTCGCCGACTTCGGCCTCGCCAAGATGTACGAGTCCTCGGGCGGCCTCACCGCGAGCGGGATGATCACCGGCACCCCGCAGTACATGGCCCCGGAGCAGGCCACCGGCCTCAAGATCGGCCCGCCCGCCGACGTCTACGCGCTCGGCATCGTGGCCTACGAGATGTTCACGGGAAAGGTCCCGTTCGCGGCCGACACCCCGGTCGCGGTGCTGATGAAGCACGTGCAGGAGCCGCTGCCGCTGCCCCCTCCAGACGTCGTGCCGGAGCCCCTGCTGCGCGCCCTGCTGCGGGCCACCACGAAGAAGCCCGAGGATCGCTGGCCCTCGGCCGGCGCCTTCGTGGACGCGCTGGCCCTCGGGCTGGGCGCGCCTGCTGCCGCCAGCGTCGAGGCGCCGACCATCAGCCTTGCCGCTCAGGCGCCGGTCGTGTCGACCCGGTCCACGCCGCCCGCGCCGGGGACGGCGCCCCCGCTGCCGCCGCGCCCGCCCGTGATGCGCCCGCCCGCGCCGCGCAGCGACGGTGTCGCCCGGCCGTCGCCCTCGCGCACGGGTGCCATCGTCCTGGCGGTCGGCGCGCTCGGGCTCGTGGCCCTGGTCGCGGCGGGCGCGCTCGGCCTTTGGCTTTGGGGCATGCCGGCCCCGACCGCGCCCCCGCAGGCTCCCGCAACCGTGGAACCCGCGCGCCCCGCGTCCACGCCGTTGCCGAGACCCGCGAGCACTCCGCCCGCCACGCCGACACCGCCGACGCCCACGCAGACCCCGCCGACCCCGCCGACCCTCACGCCGGCCCGGCCGACCCCCACGCCGGCCCCGCCGGCCCCCACCGCGGTCCCTGCCCCTGCTCTCCCGCCCTCAACGGCGCCGGCCGCCGCGCCCCCGGCTGCGGCCGTGCCGACGGCGCCGGTGGTCGACGCGGAAGTCGAGCGACTGGCCGCGGAGCTCGCCCAGTCCGACGCGGGCACAAGGCGGCGGGCAGCGCAGGAGCTTGCGGCGCGCGGGCCGGCCGCGGCGCCGGCGGTGCCTGCGCTCGTGACCGCCCTCGCGGACCGCAGCCCCGACGTGCGCCTCCGCTCGGCCGAGGCGCTGGGTCGAATCGGGCCGTCGGCCTCGGCCGCGGCGCCCGCGCTCGCCGCCGCGCTGCGCGACAGCGACCCGCTCGTTCCGGCCGAGGCGGCGAAAGCGCTGGGGCTCCTGGGAGACGCCGCCGCTCCCGCCGCCGAAGCGCTCGGCTCGGCGCTCGGCCACAAGGACGTGGCGGTGCGGCGCGAAGCCGCCCGGGCGCTCGCGCGGATGGGCCGTCGCGCCGAGCCGGCGCTGTCGGCGCTGGTCGCGGCGCTCTCGGACAAGGACAAGACCGTCTGCGCGCAGGCGGCGCGCGCGCTCGGGCGGCTCGGGGAAGCGGCCCGCCCGGCCGTCCCGCGACTGACGGCGCTCAGCCGGGACCCGGACGTGCTCGTCTCGCGCGAGGCCCAGGGCGCGCTCGAGAGCATCGCCCGCGAGCAGCCGTGATCCGACTCACACGCCGTAGGAAGTCCGCTGCGCGGAGCGGTATTCTGTTCTCAGGGAACCCGGCGGCCCGGGCTTCGTCCCTACGGAAGCGGAGGTCGCGATGAGGCGCGTGGTCCGGACGGCACTGCTGGCAGTGGCGGCGTCCCTTCTGGCGGCACAGGGCCTGCGCGCGCAGGACGACGCCGAGGGCGGCCGCGGCGAGAAGGTGGACGGCTACGCCGAGTGGCGCGCCGGCGCCTGCCTGATCGCGGACGCCCAGCGGGTCTGCCCCGGGCCCAAGCTCAAGTTCAAGGGCGAAGGCGAGGCCCGCAGCTTCGACGCGATCCCGCTCGGGTACGAGGTCAAGGCCAAGGGGAAGCGGCAGCGGGACGGCTCGCTGCTGGCGCGCGAGGTCGAGGCCAAGCCGAACGGCTCCGCGATGTTCGAGGGCGAGGTGCGCGCCGCGACCGACCAGGCGGAGGCGCAGGCGCGCCAGAGCGGCCGCTTCGGCGACGCGAAGGCCCCGGTCGGCAAGCTGATCGAGAGCGGGCCGCAAGTGGAGCGCGTCCGGCGCATCGTGGACAACCTGCTGCCCGGGTACATCCCGCGCGAGAACGTCCGCGTCTACGTGATCGAGAACAAGGAGTGGAACGCCTTCGCGATGGGCAACTACTCGATCTACGTGTTCTCGGGGCTGCTCGAAGACATGGACGACGACGAGGTCGCGATCGTGCTCGGCCACGAGCTGGTGCACGCCAGCCACGAGCACTCGCGCAAGCAGTTCAAGAAGGACATGTGGATCCAGATCGCGATGCTCGGCGCGCTCGGCGCCGCGTCCACGATCGACAGCGACACGCAGCAGGCCCTTGCCGGGCTCGCGGTGGTCGCCGCGGGCACGGCCTGGAAGAGCGGCTACGGCCGCGGCATGGAGGACCAGGCCGACCGGGTCGGCCTGCGCTACGCCTACGAGGCCGGCTACGACATCACGAAGGGTCCGCGGCTGTGGAACCGCTTCGCCAGGAAGTACGGCGAAGGCAACAAGGTCGCGAACTTCTTCTTCAGCGACCACTCCCTGTCGGCCGCGCGCGCCACCAAGCTCGAGAAGGAGATCGCCTACAACTACCCCGACGGGCCCAAGCCCGACGGGCCCGCCCGGGCGAGCTCGCCCGCCGAGCCGGGCCGCACGACGGTGGCGATCGCCCCGGTCGCGGTCCCCGCGGGGGCGCAGGCGCTCGCGCCGCCCGGGACCTCGGCCTCGAGGCGCGCCGAGATCAAGCCGGGAATGACCAGCGACGAGGTGCGTCGCGCGCTCGGCGAGCCCGAGGCCGAGGTCGTGTTCGGCGAGAAGACCCGCTGGACCTACCCGGGAATGACGGTGGTCTTCGATCGCAACAAGGTGACCGACGTCCAGTTCTGAGGCTCAGCTCGCGGTCCGACCCGGCCTACTTCCGCTTCGGGATTCCGAGCTCCGCCAGCCTGGCCGCGATGTCGGCGCCGGCCGTGTCGACATTGACCGCCTTGTCGACGAACAGGATCCTGCCGTCCTTGCCGATGTAGAAGGTCCAGCGCTTGGCGAGACCCACGGCCGGCATCAGCACGCCGTAGGGCTCGGCGGCCTTCTTGTCGGGGTCGCCCAGCATCGGGTAGTCGGCCCCGAGCGACTCCGCGAACTCCTTGTTCTTCTGGACCGTGTCGGTGCTGGCGGCGAAGTAGGCGACGTCGAACTGACGGATCTTCTCGCCGCTCTCACGGAGCGACTTGCACTCCTTGGTTCAGCCGCCGGTGAACGCCTTCGGGAACCAGGCCAACACCACCGCCTGCTTGCCCCTGTAGTCGGAGAGCTTGTAGGTCTTGCCGTCGGAGCCGCCGAGCGAGAAGTCCGGGGCCGCGTCGCCCGGCTGCAGCTCGGCGGCGGGTGAGAACGCGCACGACAACGCCGCCCCGGCTGCGGCCAACAGCGTCTTCACCTTCTTCATGCGCGCTCCTCCGGGGACGCTCTGATTATGTCGGCCGTCCGCCGCGCGGGTCAACGGAATAGAATGCCCGGGCTTGCTGCGCCTGCTGTCCTTCCTCGCGCGCGTGGCGTTCGCCGCCACGCTGGGGCTCGTCCTTCTCGCCGTGCTCCGCTGGTCGCCGGTCGCGGCCGAGGCGCCCCTGGACGTGCGCGCGCTGCCGCTGGCGCTGCCGCTCGTGGGTTTCGCGGTCGCGGCCGCGCTGCTGGGCCGCCCGCGCCACGCCGCCCGGATCCGGCCCGCGCCCGTCGCGGTCGCGCTGCTCGTCGCGCTCGTCCTGCTCGCGGTGACGGTGAGCGTGCGCGGGCCCGCGGGGCTCGGCGCGGAGGTGGCCGGAGACGGCGGCCGAACCCTGGGACGCACCGAGGCGGGCAGCCTCGAGATCACCGGGCGCGACCTCGCGGCCTTCCCGCTGGGCCGACGCCTCGCCCTGCGCTGGGCCGGCGACCTCCGCGTGCCGGCCTCGGGCCGCTACGCGCTGTGGGTGGAGGGTCGCGGGCGCGTCAGCGTCTCGCTCGACGGTCGCACGCTCCTCGGAGGCGAAGGCGATCCGCTGCGGGCCGAGGCCGCGACCGGTCTGCGCGCGGGCGTCGCGGCGCTCGACGTGCGCTTCGATCACACCGGGCCCGGCCCCCGCCTGCGCCTCGGGTGGACGCGCCCGGACGGGCGTCGCGAGCCGATCCCGGCCCGCTACCTCGGCGCCGCGCGCCCCGCCTGGGTGTGGCGGGCGACCGACGGCCTCGCGCTCGCCGCGGCGGCGCTCGCGTCGCTGCTGGTCTTCCTGCTCCCGTGGGACGTGCGCCGCGAGCTGCCGCCGACGCGAAGCGTGACGGGCGCGGAGATCGCCGCGAGCGTCCTGGGCTACGCAGCGCTGCTCGCCGTGATGAGCTGGCCGCTCGTGCGCGACATCGCGCACACCGGCCCGATGGACCGACCCGACGGCCGTCTCAACGCCTGGATCCTGGCCTGGGCCGGGCCGACGCTTCTCTCCGATCCCGGAAAGCTCTTCGACGCGCCGGCGTTCCATCCGCTCCCGGACGCCCTCGCGTTCTCGGAGAACCTGCTGCTGCCGGCCGTGGTAGTCGCGCCGCTGCAGCGAGCCTTCGGCCCCGTCTTCGCCTACAACGTGGCGCTCGTCCTCAGCCTGCTGCTCTCGGGCCTCGCGGTGCAGCTGGTCGTGCGGCGCGCCAGCGGCGATCGCCTGGCGGCGTTCGTCGCGGGGGCCTTCTTCGCGGCCGGGCCGCACCGCTGGACGCGGCTCTCGCACCTGCACGCGCAGGTCACGGTGTTCCTGCCGCTCGCGCTCCTGGCGCTCGACCGCTTCTGGGAGAGCCGCAGCTCGCGGCGTGCGCTCGTCGTCGGGCTGATGCTGGCGCTCCAGGGTCTGTCGTCCGTGTACCTGGGCGCGATCACGGCGACGGCCCTGGGCGTCGCGGTGCTCGTGGCGCTCCTCGGCGGGCTGCGCGCGCGCGAGCTCGGGCGTCTCGCCGCCTCCTTCCTGCTGGCCGGCGTCGTGCTGTGGCCGGTCACGGAGCCCTACCTGCGGATGCGAGCCTTCCAGGGGCAGGAGTTCACGCTCGAGACGGTCTCGATCTACGCGGCCACGCTGCCGTCGTACGTCGCCGCGGGCACGCAGCTCTGGGGACCCCTCTCGCAGCGGCTGCTCGACCCCACGACGATCCGCGACACGCTGTTTCCCGGCCTGTGCGTGCTCGGCCTCGGCATCGCCGGCCTGGCTTCGGCGCCGCGGCGCTACCGGGCCGTCGCCGTGGCCGCCTCGGCCGTGGCCGTCCTGTTCTCGCTCGGCCCCGAGACCGCCTTCTACCGCTTCCTCCACGAGCACCTGCTGCTCGTGCGCGGCGTGCGGGCGCTGGCGCGCTTCGCGCTCGTGCCCACGCTCGCGCTCGCGGTGCTCGCGGGGCTGGCGCTCGCCGGCCGCCGCCGGATCGTCGTGCTGGCCGCTCTCGCGCTGATGATGCTCGAGTCGGCGAACCTGCCGCTGCGCCTCGAGCGCTACGACGGGCCCTCGGAGGCGGCGCGCTTCCTGGCCGGGAAGGACGGCGCGGTGCTGGTCCTGCCGCTCGCCGAGAACGACACGCTCGCGATGCTCGAGGGCCTCGCGCACCTGCGGCCGCTCGTCAACGGCGACTCGGGCTTCATCCCGCGCCCCTTCGACCGCGCCATGGAGCTGCTCGAGCACGGTCTCGACCACGAGGCGCTGCGCTTCCTGCGCGCGGTCGGCGTCAGGCACGTCGTTGCGCCTCCGGGGCGGCCCGCTCCGCCCGGCACGCGCGAGCTGGCGGGCCTGACCTCGCAGCGCGTGCTGGAGCTGGAGCCAGGCCCGAAGGCCGCCGTCGTTTCCCCGGCTGAGCCTGCTGCCACCTGCTGGTCGCCCTCGGGGATCGTGCTGTCGCTGCCCGAAGCGCGCCGGATCGGGCGCATTGCCTTCGCGCTGTCCGATGCGGCCTGGATGGCGCACGCCCCCCTCGAGGCGTCGCTCGACGGCGCCTCCTGGGAGCCGTTCGAGGCCACGGCCAGCCTGGCCGACGCCACGCTGTCGCTCTACCAGGACCCCAGGGTCGGCCGCGGCGAGCTCCGCTTCGCTCCGCGCCCGATCCGCTTCCTGCGCATTCCCGCGAGCCTCCCCGCGCGCGGGGGTGCCTTGGAAGTGGGAGAGTAGCCGGTCAGACTCCCGCGAACTGCACGCCCTCGAACACCAGGGTGGGCGTGCGCAGCGACGAGTAGGGCCAGGGATCGTTGCCCACGGCTGCGAGCTTCTTCAGCAGCTCGCCCAGGTTGCCGGCGATGTTCATCTCGGCCACCGGCTCCGCGCGCTGGCCGCCGCGGATGCGGAAGCCCTTGATGCCATACGAGTAGTCGCCGGTCGTCGGGTTCGAGTTGCCGCCCAGGAAGCCCGTGACCAGGATCGCCTCGCCCACGTCCTTCAGGATCTCGGCCTGCGACTTCGTCCCGAGCGTGAAGACGATGTTGGAGCGGCCGGCGGTCGTGGGCTCCATCTTCAGCTTCTTGGCGTAGTAGGTGTCGACGAAGTAGTTGCGCAGCACGCCCTTCTCGAACACCGGCATGCGCTTCGCCGCGAGGCCCTCGCTGTCGTAGAGCCGCGAGCCGAAGGCCCGCGGGATGTGCGGGTCGTCGGTGACGTCGAAGAGCGCGCTGCCGATCGCCTGGCCCAGCTTGCCCTCGAGGAACGAGCGCTTCTGCTGCAGCGCCATCCCGCTGAGCGGCTGGCCGAGCGCGCCCACCAGGTTGCCGGCGGCCCGGTTGTCGAGCACCAGCGTCATCGCGGCCGATTCGCCCTTCTTCGACCCGAGCCGCGACAGCGCCCGCTCGCAGGCGCTGCGGCCGATGCCGGCTACGGCCGGCATCTCGCCCACGAAGCGCGCGCCCGCGTAGTCGAACTCCTCGGGCCGGCGGCCGTCCGGGTCCTTGACGCTGACGCCGGCCGAGCAGAAGAAGATCGTGTCGACGCGGTTGCCCTCGAACCCGTTCGAGCTGACGCGGAAGCTCTCGGTGCGGGTGTCCTGGAAGGCGGTGCTCACCGACAGGATGGCCTCGCTGCCCTTGACGGCGCGCGCGGCCTCCTCCATCTCGCGCGCGGCCTGGCGGCGCTGCTCCGGCGTCACGCCGAGGTAGGCCGGGTCCTCGAGCTGGAGGTCCTTGCTCGCGCGGCCCTGGTAGAGCACCGGGTCGGGCAGCGTGCGCAACGGGTCCTCGGTCAGCACGCGGGTCATGACGATGGAGTCCGCGATGAATGTCGCGAGCGCCTCGGGCCGCAGGTCGGACGACGACACCTGCGAGTAGCGGCCGTCCACGTAGAGCTGCAGGCTCAGCGAGCGGCGCGTGGCCTCGTTGATGCGCTCCAGCTTGCCGTCGCGCCATTCGACGCTCACGTCGCGGCTGCGGTTGATGCTGGCGGACGCCTCGCGCGCGCCGCCCTTGAGGGCTGTCTGGATCGCGCCGCGGGCGATCTCGCGGAAGTCGGTCGTGGTCGTGCTCATGTCGCCCTCCCTAGCTCTTGCTGGTGCTGCCGCCCACGGTGATGGAGGCGACGCGGACCGTCGGCATGCCCTGCGACACCGGGACGCCCTGGCCGTCCTTGCCGCAGGTCCAGCCGCCCTCGTCGATCACGAGGTCGTCCGAGACCATGTCGACGAGCTCGAGCACCTTCGGCCCGTTGCCGATGATGTTGACGTCCTTGATCGGGCGCGTGAGCTTGCCGTCCTCGATCAGGAAGCCGTTCTTGACGTAGAAGGTGAAGTCGCCGGCGCCGATGTTCACCTGGCCGTTGGTGAAGCGCGTGCAGTAGATGCCTTTCTTGACGGAGGCCAGTATCTCGTCCTTCTTGTGCGGCCCCGGCAGCATGTAGGTCGAGCGCATCCGCGGCAGCGGCGCGTACTGGTAGCTCTCGCGGCGGCCGTTGCCGGTGGGCTTCACGCCATAGTGCCTGGCCGAGATGCGGTCGTGGAGGTAGGTGGTGAGCGTGCCGTCCTGGACCAGCATCGTCTTGCCGGCCACCGTGCCCTCGTCGTCCACGTTCAACGCGCCGCGCGCGTGCTCCTGCGTGCCCTCGTCCACGATGTTGACGAAGCTCCTGGCCACCGGCTTGCCGATCTTGTCCGAGTAGATCGAGACGTTCTTGCGGTTGAAGTCCGCTTCCATGCCGTGGCCGATGGCCTCGTGCAGCAGGATTCCGGCGCCGCCCGCGGCCATGACCACCGGCATCTCGCCGGCCGGCGGCTGCACGGCGTCGAAGAGGATCATGGTCCTGTCGATGACCTCGGTGACCATGCGGTCGAGCCGTTCCGCCGTGTAGAAGCCGAAGTCGGAACGCGCCGCGCGGTTCGCGGCGTTGTTCTCGCGGCGGCCGTCCTGCTCGGCGACCACCGAGAGGTACAGGCTGGTCATCGGCTGGGCGTCCTCGATAATCCGGCCGTTCGAGTCCGCGACGAGGATCACGCTGCCCTGATCCATGAAGTTGAGGTTCACCTTCTTCACGCGGGGGTCGGCCTTGAACGTCTTCTCGTTCAGGCCGTTGAGGACGGTGAGCTTCTGCTGCGGCCGAACGTCCTCCCAGCGCACCTTCACCGGATAGCGATCCGGCTTGCCTTCGGTCACGTTGAAGCGCACCGGGGCCGCCTTCGCCGGACCCTGCGCGATCGCCGCCGCGGTCAGCGCGGCGCGGCGCAGCGCGTCAGCCGTGAGGTCCTCGGTGAAACCGTAACCCGTCTGGTTGCCCTTGACCACCCGCACCCCGACGCCAAGACCGACGTTCGCCGAAGCGCGGTTCACCGCTCCGTCTTCGAGCGAGAGGTTGTTCGAGACGCGGTGCTGGAAGAAGACGTCGGCGTAATCACCGCCCTTCGACAGCGCCGCCGAGATCGTGTCGCGGATCAGCTTCTCCGTCACGCCGAAGCGCGCGAAGTACCCGATCCCTTCGGTGGGACCCGTGCTTGCGAGGAGAGAAGAGGCTTGGAAAAGATCGGAGACCGCGACCGTTGCCAGGGCCGCGGCCCCCGCGCCGATCACCGTCCGGCGCGTGAGACCCGAGTCATCTGTC
>CAZMRX010000194.1:0-9991 GCA_964568755.1 uncultured Acidobacteriota bacterium
GAGGTCGATGCCGCCCGCCTGCTGGAAGTAGGAGAACTGCGTGATCTCCTGCCCGTCGAGCAGCACCAGCCAGCCGATGCCACATGCCCCGAGCGGCGGCGACTCCCAGTTGGCCTCCTCGAAGCGCACGTCGTGCCGCGAAGGATCGATGCCGATCGCGGTGAGCGACGCCAGGTAGAGGTCCTGGATGTCCTCCGGCGGGGGCTTCAGGATCACCTGGAACTGCTCGTGCTTGTAGAGGCGGTTCGGGTTCTCGCCGTAGCGCCCGTCGCCGGGGCGCCGCGAGGGCTGCACGTAGCCGACGCGCCAGGCCTTCGGGCCGAGCACCCGGAAGAAGGTCTCCGGGTGCATCGTCCCGGCGCCGACCTCGGCGTCCCACGGCTGGTGGATGAGCGTCCCGCGCTCCGACCAGAAGCGCTCGAGCGCGAAGACGATCTCCTGCAGCGTCACCGCGCCCCCTCCCGCGTGATCTCCCGGATCACGCGCGGGGCGCGCAGATCGCGCTCGAGGTGGCCCCCGATCAGCTCGCGGTGGAAGGCCTCGAGCTCACGGGCCGGCACGGCCAGGCCGTCTGCGAGCGTGTCGGGCGGCTCCTTGAAGAAGCGGGCGACGAGCGCGCGCGCCTCGCCGGAGAGGAACGGGCCGGATGCCGGCAGGCACGCGTCGCAGACGAACCCGCGCGCCGCCCGGTGGTAGCGAAGGATCGCAGCGGCGAGCGCTCCCCCGCAGGCCGCACAGCGGTCGAGCGGCGGGTAGAGGCCGTGCAGCCTGAGCAGCCAGGCCTCGAGATAGCGCCCCAGCAGCTCCGGGTTGGCGCCGCCCTCGGCGGCGCGCACCACGGCGAGCGCCAGGCGGTAGACCTTGTCCTCGGCCTCGCCGTCGGAGCAGAAGGCGTCGAGCAGCTCGGCACAGCCCGACAGGAACAGCGCCGCGTCCAGGCTGCGCTCGCTCGCGCGGAACGCCGAGTGCAGCAGCTCCGCCTCGCCGAGCCGCAGCAGCTCGGCCCCCTGGCGGCCGTAGAGCGAGACCCTCACCTCGGAGAGCGGCTCGAGCGCGGACCGGTAGCGCGGCCGCCCGCCGCGGGCGCCACGGGCGACGGCCCGCAGCTTGCCGCGCTCGCGGGTCAGCAGCACGACGATTCGGCTGGTTTCGCCCAGCTTGTGGCCCCGGAGCACCAGGGCCTCGGTGGAGAAAAGGGCCATGGGAAGGCTGTCATCGAATGACAAACCGGGCTAAGTTAGCACACCGTCCCGGGCAATTCTTGATGCAATAGGATGGCGCGTGCTACCTTTTTTCGATATGGCTCTCGACTGGAAGCGATTCATCCTGATACTGGCTGCGGGCGTCTCGCTGGGGCTCGCGTGGAACGCCGGGAGCGGGCGCGGCTTCGCCCTCGCCCAGAGCGTCCTGGTCCAGGCCGGTGACGAGCTCGTGGCCGCCCCGGCCGGCAAGCGCCTACTCGACCAGGGGGCGCTCTTCCTCGACGCGCGGCCGCGCGACTTCTGGCGCATGAGCCGCATTCCCGGGGCGCTGTCGCTGCCGGAGGAGGACTTCGAGCGCGCGTTCCAGGAGGCGGAAGCGCGGCTGCGGCGCGCGAGCGCGATCGTCGTCTACTGCAGCGGATACGGCTGCGAGGCGAGCCACCTGGTCGCGCGCAAGCTCCGCGAGCGCGGCTTCGCGGCCGCGATCCTCGACGAGGGCCTGCCGGCCTGGCAGGACGCCGGCCTGCCGCTCGACGAGGAGCCGCGCCCGTGACCGCCCTGCTGCGGCATCCCCGCGTCCAGCTGGCGCTGCGGCTGCTGCTCGGCGCCGTCTTCGTCTACGCGAGCCTCGACAAGATCGCGCACCCGGCCGCCTTCGCGAAGGCCGTCTACCAGTGGCAGGTGGGGGGGCCGGTGGCGTCCAACCTGGTGGCGGTGACGCTGCCGTGGATCGAGCTCGTGGCCGGCGCGCTGCTGATCGTCGGCGCCTGGAGGCGCGAGGCGGCGCTCGTGATCGCGCTGCTGCTCGTGGTGTTCCTCGCCGCCGCCGGCTCGGTGATGGCCCGCGGCATCGACGTGGAGAACTGCGGCTGCGTCTCGGTGAGCGAGAGTGCCACGCCCTCGGCCTGGCCGCCGGCCTGGATGAAAGGCGTCGGCTGGTATCTGGTCGCCAGGAACCTGCTGCTGCTGGGAGCGGCCATGGTCATCGTGCGCACTCCGGTGAGTCGCGCGGCGGCCGAGCGGAAGCCTGCCACGGCGGTGCCGGACGGGGCCGCCGCCCGCGGGGCGACGGGGGGGCCGTGAACGAACGCCGGGGCTGGACGCAACAGAAACAGAAACAGAAACAGAAACCGACAGAGGCTGGCGGGCTGTCTTCCGGGGGGCGCTCTACCGCCGCGCCCCCCGGGCCCCCCGAGGCGGGGGCATGAGCGACACCACCACTCGGGGGGTGCGGGTGCAGGTGCGCAGCAGCTACCTGCCGGAGCGCAGCTCGCCGCGCGACTCGCACTACTTCTTCACCTACAGGATCCGGATCTCCAACGTCGGCGAGGACACGGTACAGCTCGTGAGCCGGCACTGGGTCATCACCGACGGGGACGGGAAGGTCGAAGAGGTGAAGGGCCCGGGTGTCGTCGGCGAGCAGCCGGTGCTCGAGCCCGGGGAGAGCTTCGAGTACTCGAGCTTCTGCCCCCTGCCGACGCCGATCGGGTCGATGCACGGCAGCTACCAGATGGTCACGCCCGGGGGCAGCCAGTTCGACGCCGAGATCGCGCCGTTCTCCCTGGCCGTGCCCACGGCCCTCAACTGACGTGCCAGCTCGCGGGGGAAACATGAAGCCCAGCCGCCTGTCGCCTCGAACCAGCCTCCTTGCCGCATCCCTCCTGGCCTGCCTGACGGGGGCCCCTGCCCTGCGCGCCCAGGAGAAGGCGACCGAGAAGGCTCAAGTGCTCGAGCCGGTGAGCGTCGAGGTGGTCCGGATCGAGGTCATGGTCAGCGAACGGCGCGGCCGTGCGAAGGACGGCCTGAAGCGGGAGGACTTCGTCGTCCTCGAGGACGGCAAGCCGCAGGAGATCGTCCAGTTCCAGGCCTTCGCGCGCCCCCCCGAGACCGCCCCGGACGAGGCGGCAAAGCCGGCCGGGGCGACGGCGCAAGCGCAGGAGGAGCTGCTGCCGGCGCGCTACGTGGTGCTCGTGATCGACGACCTCCACCTGCAGTTCAGCAGCCTCGTGCGCGTCCGCAAGGCGCTCGAGCGCTTCATCACCGAGGACCTCGAGCCAGAGGACCAGGTCGCGCTCGTGACGACGAGCGGCGCCAAGGCCCTGTCCCAGGAGTTCACCTCCGACCGCGCCGTCCTGCGCCAGACGCTGTCCCGCCTGTCACTCCAGGAGCGGCACTCCGCGTGGAGCGGAGTTCCGTACATGAGCGAGTACCAGGCGGAGCTGATCGAGGCCGGCGATCCGATGGCGCTCGAGGCCGCGGTGCTGGAGATCATGAACGCCAGCGTGTTCCAGGACGCCGCGACCGCGGAGTCGGAGGCCCGGAACAAGGCGCGCGCCATCTTCTCGGAAGCCGTCTACGCGTCGCGCCTCACGCTCGAGGCGCTCGAGAGCCTGGTGCGGGGCCTGTCCGGCGTCTCGGGCCGCAAGGCGCTGTACCTGGTCTCGGATGGGTTCCTGACCGGCCTCGGCGTCGCGCGCGGCAGCGGATTCGACATGCGCCGCATCGCCGACGCCAGCACTCGCGCCGGGGTCGTGATCTACGCGCTCGACACGCGCGGCCTGATCGCGGCGCCGCCCTCGGCCACCGCCTCGAGCCTGACGCGAACGCCGCCCCAGACCGTGGGCATGATCGACGCGATGCAAAGGCGCGGCGAATGGGCCACGCGCGAGGCCATGGGCGCGCTGGCCGCCGACACGGGCGGCTTCATGGTCGAGAACTCCAACGATCTTCGCGACGGCCTCAAGCAGATGCTGAAGGACTCGGACACCTACTACGTCCTGGCGTACGAGCCGAGCAACTCCAAGCGCGACGGAAGCTTCCGCAAGATCGAGGTGCGCCTGCCAGGCGTGCGCGGCGTCAAGGTGCGCACCCGCTCGGGCTACCTCGCTCCCGACGACCGGCGGGCGAGCCTGAGCGCCGCCCCCGCGGCGGCCCCGGCGGAGGCCGCCGCGAGGCAGGCCGAGCAGCGGCAGGCGGAGATGCGCACGGCCTTGCATTCGCTCGCACCGCTCGCCGGGATCCCGGTGCGCCTCTCCGCCGACTACCTGAGCGTCGACGGCGGCGCGACGCAGGTCGTGGTGAGCGGGCTCGTGGACGTCGAGAAGCTGCCCTTCGTCAAGCGTCGCGACCGCTACCAGGCCACGATCGAGGTCGTGGCGATCGCGCTGGACGAGGAGGGAGCCATCGCCGCGACGCTGCCGACGGAGCGGACGGTGATGGACCTCGGCGAGACGGAGTACCGGGAGGTCGTGGCGCGGGGCGGCCTCCCCTACCAGCGGGCGACGGCGCTACCACCCGGGCGCTACCAGGTGCGCCTCGCCGCGCGGGAGGACGCCCTGGGGCTCCTGGGAAGCGCGTGGCAGCGCGTCGAGGTCCCGGATCTGGCCGCCGGCCGGCTGGTCCTCAGCAGCCTGTTCCTGCTGAAAGAGAGCGCCCCGGCCGCGGCCGGCGACCCGCAGGCCGCTCCCGAGCTGAGCCCGGCCCAGGCGCTTCGCCACTACCGCCGCGGCGAGAGCCTCTACGCGCAGGTCTATGCGTACAACCCCAAGCGTGATGCGTCGGGCGCCACGAACGTCGTGTCGCAGGCGGAGATCCTGCAGGGCGGGGTCACACTCGGCAAGGCCGCGCCGGAGCCGATGAGCCTGGGCGAGCCGCAGGGTCCGCCGGTGCCCCACACCACGCGAATCAAGCTCCAGCGCTTCGAGCCCGGCGACTACGAGCTGCGGCTGACGGTCACCGACCGCATCGCCAACGCGATGTCGACCCGGAGGGTCGCCTTCAGCATCGACTAGGCCCGAGGGACGAGCCAGTCGCCCTCGTACAGGATCTCGACTTCGCCGGTCTGGCTCACCGATCCGCCCTCGGGCCAGTCGATCTCCAGCACACCGCCGTCGCAGACGGCCCTCACGCTGCGGCCGGTGCGGCCGGTGACGATCGAGGCGACGGCCGCGCTGGCCGAGCCCGTGCCCGAGGCCATCGTGTAGCCGACGCCGCGCTCCCAGAAACGCACCCGGATCTCGCTCGGGCCGAGCACCGTCACGAACTCGACGTTGGTGCGCTTCGGGAAGAACGCGTGGTGCTCGAGCAGCGGGCCGAGCTCGCGCAGCAGCGCGTCGTCCGCCTCGCGCTCCAGGAACAGGGCGCAGTGCGGGTTGCCCATCGAGGTGGCCGTCACCAGCACCCGGCGGCCGCCGGCCTCGAGCGGGTAGTCGACGACGCGCTCCGCCGCCGGCTCGAGCGCGACCGGGACGTCCCGGCTGCCGAGTGCGGGCCGGCCGAGGTCGGTCTGGATGCGGTAGCGGCTTCCCGCGAGCGGCGCGACCTCGACTGCCTTCGGCCCTACCACCGTGCTCACCACGTGGCGCGGCGGCGCCCAGCCGTTCCGAACCGCGAGCGCCGCGAGGCAGCGCAGGCCGTTGCCGGAGATCTCGCCGCGCAGGCCGTCCGCGTTGATCAGCCGGAACGACACGCCGTCCGGCGTGGGCGCGTGCAGCACCACGCCGTCGCCGCCGATGCCGCGGTGGCGATCGCAGAGGCGCACGGCCCAGCTGGCGGCGTCGGCCGGCTCCGATTCGGCCGCCACCAGGATGAAGTCGTTGCCTAGGCCGTGGGCCTTGGCGAACCTCATCGGCGCGGCTGCTTCTGGAGCAGCACCTCAGGCGCCGGGAAGGTGCCGATGCTCAGCACGTCCTGGCCCGCGAAGCCCGCCGGCTCCCAGTGCTCGCCCGCGTCGCGCGTGCGGAACAGCCCCTGCTCGGTGGCGAGGAAGGCCTCGAGCCCGGCGGCCGGAGCCAGCGGGAACAGCAGCCGTCGCGGCCGGCCGGGGCTGGCGGACAGCCGAGTCCAGCTGGCTCCCGCGTCCTGGCTGCGGAAGAACCCGCCGTCCCCCGCGGCGTAGAGGAACGGCCCGAGCCAGACGAGGTCGCCGATCGTCTCGCCGGCGAGCCCCGAAGGCTTGTAGCTCCTGCCCCCGTCGGAGGAGCGATGGACGCCGCCCGAGTCCGGCGCGGCGAAGAGCACGGGGTCCGCGCCGAAGAAGCTCGACAGCACCATCGCCCGCACCGGCCCGGGCGGCAGGCCCGCGCCGGGACCCTCGAAGCTGCGGCCCTCGTCGACGCTCACGAGCACCCCGCGGTCGCAGGCCACGACGAGCGCCGGGCCCGGCCACTCCGCGCGATGCACGGCCGCGTCGTTCAACGCCGTGGCCTCGAAGGTCCTGGCGCCGTCGCGCGAGCGCAACAGTCCGAAGCCGGTGCCGGCGAACACGGTGGCGTCCGACTGCGGCCAGCGCGACGGGAGCAGCACCCGGATGCCGCGCGTGCTGCCGCGCCGGCCCCACGACTCGCCGAAGTCGTCCGACACGAAGACGCCGTCGCCGCCGGCCCAGACCTGAGTGGTGAGCAGCACGAGCGCGCGCGCGGGGCCCAGCCCCTCGAGGCCCACGCTGGTCGTGCGTCCCTCGACACGGCGCCAGGTGCGACTCCAGTCGGTCGAGCGCCAGAGACCCTCCTCCGTCCCGACGAACAGCATCAGGCTGCTGACGACGGGGCCGCTGCCGGTCTGCTGGGTGGCTCCGCGAGCCGCCACCAGGACCGCCAGCAGGCAGAGCGCCGCGGCGAGCTTCCTCATCGGGCGAAGTGCTTCCGCAGGCGGAGACAGGCCGCTCCCGGGTCCTCGGGGATCACGCGCGTGTCCGCCACCACGCTCATGAAATTCGTGTCGCCGCTCCAGCGCGGGACCAGGTGCAGGTGGATGTGGTCGGCGATGCCGGCGCCGGCGGCACGGCCGAGGTTCATGCCCAGGTTGATGCCGTCGGGGCGGTACTCCTCGCGGAACGCCTGCTCCAGCCGCCGCGCGAGGGCCATCATCTCCGCCAGCTCCTCGGGCGTCGCCTCGCCGAGCGAGCCCAGGTGGCGCTTCGGGGTCACCATCACGTGCCCGCCGGTGTAGGGGTAGAGGTTCATCACCACGAAGCAGAGCTCGCCGCTCGTCACGACGAGCCGCTCCGCGCCGTCCTCCCCGTCGCGCGCGCGGCAGAGCGCGCAGCCCGCCTGCTGGTCCTGGCTCGTCACGTAGGCCAACCTCCACGGCGTGTAGAGCCGCTCCACCACTCTACGCTCGCTCCTCGTGGCTCGCGTCGTAGACCGGCAGGCTCGCGCTCACGCCCTTGAAGCGCGCGTCGCCCGCGTAGCGGATCAGGATCCGGCGGCCGATCGCCTCGTCCTCGTACTCCATCACGCCGCCCTCGGCGTGCGTGAGCGCCAGGTGCGCCTCGAGCTGCAGCACCGCGTCGCGCGACAGCGCAATGCCCTCGTTGAACAGGGCCCCGTCGCCGTCCACGCTCACCCCGAGCGGCGCCTTCTGCCGGGGCTCCATCGGCATGCCCTGCTCCTCGTCCTCCTCGAGCCCGCGCTTGGCCGCGGAGCTCAGCCGCCCGGCCAGGTTCACGTTGCGGCCGATCACCGTCGAGTGCAGCTCGCCGTGGCTCGCGATGAAGCGCGCCAGGTACACGCGCCCGTAGTGGATCGCGACGCCCATCTTGAAGAAGGTCCGCCCGGACTCGCGCTTGCGCCGCAGCGACTCCTGGCACAGCACGGCGGTGCGCAGCGCGTTGAGCGGGTCGAGCGGGTCGGCGCGCTTCGTGCCCCAGGTGACCATCATGCCGTCGCCCAGGTACTTGTCGACGGTGCCGCCGAAGCGCTCCACGATCGGGACGAAATCGTCGAACACGGCGTAGAGCTCGCGCGTCAAGTCCCCCTCCGAGATGTGGCCCTCGGAGGTGCGCGTGAAGCCGCGCAGGTCGAGGAACAGCACCGTCGCCGCCACGGCGTTGTTCAGCACCTGCGCCGCCTCGCCGAACTCGTAGACGCGCAGCCCCTGGCGCGTCTTCTCCTCGAGCTCGAGCGAGCGCTCGGCCCCGAGCGACTCGATGCGGTCGCGCAGGTGCGAGACGATCTCGAAGCGGCGCAGCGCCACCGACAGCTCGAGGAACGCGTCCAGGATCTCGGCGCCGCGGCGGCGCTCGAGCTCGGCCTTGACCGCGGGCGAGGCGGCCAGGCGCGGGCCGGTGGTCCAGGCGTCGCCCAGCAGGTAGGCCTGCACGGGCGGGCTCAGCACGATGCGAACCAGGCTCGGCGGCTTCAGGTAGTGCTCGCGGGGCAGGAGCGGCAGGTGGCGGGCGAGACGCGCGAGCAGGCCGCGGTCGCCCTCGCGCAGCCGGCGCTCGGCCTCGCGCACCAGCACCTGCTGCACCTCGAAGAACACCTCGGGTGCTATCCGGTAGCGCTTGTTCGACGCCAGGAACGGCCCGAGGTCGAGCTCGGCGGCCGACACCTCGGTGAAGGCGAAGCCGTCGTCGATGATCGAGGCCGCGAGCGCCGGGCTCTCGCTGAAGGCGGTGACGCCCTCGGCCTCGCGGGCGCGGCGGCAGTCCTGGTCGATGCGCCGGTAGAACGACTGCAGCAGCGGGTAGAGCGATTGCTTGCCCTTGCGCAGCGACTGGCTGCGCTGCTCGAGCACGTGCAGGTGCTCGGCCGCGTCGAGGCTGTGCGCCATCCAGAACAGGTTGAGCAGGCCCTGGCGCCTGTCGGACTGGCGCACCGAGGAGACGACGCGCACCAGCGCGGCCTCGTACTCGGCGAAGTCGCGCGCCGGGTCGCCCGTTCGCAGCGTGAGCGCGCCGATCTGGCCGAGCTGCCCCTCCAGGAAGCGCTGCTGCAGCAGCCGCAGCCGCGAGTGGACGTGGACCAGGAACACCTCGCGGCCCTGGTCGAGCTCGGGCGCGGGCAGGTCCGGCAGCGGCGTGCCGAACAGCTCCTCGGCCTCGGCCAGCCCTCCAGCCGCGAAGCGCGCCGCGGCCGGGTCCTTCAGGAAGAGAGCGTCGGACATGGGCGGAGCTACACCCGGTTCAGCAGCTCGCGAAGCTCCTTGCCCGGCTTGAAGTACGGCACCTTCTTGGCGGGTACGACCACACCCTGGCCCGTCTTGGGGTTGCGGCCCGTGCGACTGGCGCGCCGCCTGACCCGGAAGCTGCCGAAGCCCCGCAGCTCGATCTTGTCGCCGCGCTGCAGGGCTTCGACGATCGTCGAGAAGACGGCGTCGACGATGACCTCGGAGTGCTTGCGGGTGAGGGTGGCCTCGCGCCCCACCTCGTCCACCAGCTCGGCCTTGGTCATCGCCGGCTACTCCTCCTCGGACTCCTTCTGGGCGGCCTGCTGCGCGGCCCGGAACACGTCGCCGAGCGTCGAGCGGTCGCTGCCTGCGGACTGGCGGTAGCTCTGCACGTCCTGGGCGTACTCGTCGCTCTTCACGGCCCGGATCGACAGGCCGATCTTCTTCTCGGCCTCCTGGACCTTGATGATCTTCATCGGGAAGACGTCGCCGGGCTTGAACTGCTCCTCGGGCTTGTCGACGCGCTTCTCGTCGAGCTCCGAGACGTGCACCAGGCCCTCGACGCCCTCCGCGAGCTCAACGAAGGCGCCGAAGGTCGTGAGCCGCACGATCTTGCCCTCGACGATCTCGCCCACCTTGTGGTGCGCGAAGTAGTCGTCCCAGACGTCGGTCGAGAGCTGCTTCAGCCCGAGCGACAGGCGCTGGTTCTCGGCGTCGATGTTGAGCACCACGGCGTCGACCGTGTCGCCCTTCTTCAGCACCTCGGAGGGGTGCTTGATGCGCTTGGTCCACGACATGTCGGAGATGTGGACGAGCCCGTCGATGCCGTCCTCGACCTCGACGAAGGCGCCGAACTCGGTCAGGTTGCGCACCTTGCCCTGCAGCCGCGAGCCGATCGG
>CAZMRX010000195.1:0-9983 GCA_964568755.1 uncultured Acidobacteriota bacterium
GCGCGCGGGTCTCGGCGTAGGCGCGGTCGATCGGCTTGCCGAACGCCTCGACGATCGGGAACATCGTGCCGTTGCTCAGGTTGCCGTTGTGGGCGATCGCGAGCACGCTGCCGCCGGTCTTCTGCTCGTAGGCGTCCATCCACTTCCACAGGTTCACCGGGTTGTCGCTGCCCATCGGCGGGTACACGGTGAACGGCTCGACCTGGCGCGCCTTGTCGCCGTTGTCGCGGAAGATCACGTTGCGGTGCAGGTTGTTGCCGCCGGTGTTCGAGGTCCACTCGTAGCCGATGAACGCGGTGAAGCGGCCCGGCTCGTTGTAGGTCTCCGCCGCGGCGATCGTCTCCTGCCACGCGCCGCGATAGGCGCGCGTGCCGGGGAAGTACATCAGGTCCTTCGGGAACGTGTTGTGCGAAAAGGCGACGATGATCTCCATCGCCGCCTGCGCGCCGTTGCCGGACTGGATCATGTCGTACCACTTGCGGCCGGTGGGATCGGCGAGGATCTCGGGCTTGCCCGCGAAGAGGTCGGGAAAGAAGCCCATGTTGTCCGAGTGATCGGCCACGACCAGGAAGTCGAGCGGGCGGCCGAGCCTCACCTGCTGTCCGCTCGAGGCGGTGACTTCCTCGCCGCGCGCGAAGCGGTAAGCCGCGCGCGGATCGAGGCGTGCGCCGAAGGCGCCGGCGTCCATCGAGAACGACGTGTGCAGGTGCGTGTCGCCGAAGTAGGGCCGCGCCGGGAAGCTGCGCCCGGCGTACGGCGAGTACGAAGGCTTCTTCTGCACCTTCTCGGCGGCGGCCTTGTCGAGCGTGCCGATCTCCGAATGGGCGGCTTCCTGGGCGACGGCCGGTGATGAGCCGAGCACACAGGCGGCAGCAGCGGCGAGTGCGGCGGACACGTACCTGGGCATGGCGTGACTCCTCCTGTGTGCGAGCCGAACACTACCGCTCCAGCACGCCGCCCACAACCGGTAGTTCTGACAGGTAGCGGTCGCCGGAGGGCGTCGGACGGCCCGGACGTCCTGCTAAGATCCGCACGCCTTGGCTCCCCTCCTCGAGCTCAGCGGGATCACGAAATCCTTCGGCGGTGTGCGCGCGCTCGACGAAGTGTCCTTCGAGCTCGCGGCCGGCGAAGTGCACGCGCTGCTGGGCGAGAACGGCGCCGGCAAGTCCACACTGATCCGGATCGTGGCGGGGGCGCACCGGCCGGACTCCGGACGCTTCGTGGTCGGCGGCCAGCCCGTCGCGCACGCCGACCCGCTGCTGGCGCGGGCGCTCGGCATCGCCGTCATCTACCAGCAGCCGGCGCTCTTCCCCGACCTGAGCGTGGCCGAGAACATCGCGCTCGGGCGCGAGAGCGGCTCGCCCTGGAGCCGGATCGACAGGCGGAGGCGCCGGGACGAAGCTCGAGAGCTGCTGTCGCGGCTCGGGTCGGCGGTCGACCCCGACGCGCCGGTGAGCGGCCTGCGCATGGCCGAGCAGCAGCTCGTGGAGATCGCCCGAGCGCTCGGGGCGAAGGCGCGCATCCTGGTGATGGACGAGCCGACGGCCGCACTCAGCGAGCGCGAGGCCTCTCACCTGCTCGGAGTCGTCCGCGACCTGCGCGCGGCCGGGGTCGGGATCGTCTACGTCTCGCACCGGCTGGAGGAGGTGCTGGCGCTGGCCGATCGCTACACGGTGCTCCGCGACGGGCGCTTCGTCGCCACGCACTCGCGGGGCGAGGTGGATCGGGACGGGCTCGTCCGGCTGATGGTGGGCCGCGAGGCCGGCCTCATCCCTCCCCGGCCGGACACCCGGCCCGGCGCGCCGGTCCTGGAGCTGAGCGGCCTCGGCTGCGCCGGCTCGGGCGTCGCCGACGTGAGCCTCGAGCTGCGGGCGGGCGAGATCGTCGGTGTGGCCGGCCTCGTCGGGGCGGGACGCACGGAGCTGGCGCGAGCGGTGTTCGGCCTCACTCCGGCCGACTCCGGCGAGATCCGCGTCGCGGGTCAGGCGGTCGCGATCCGCACACCGGAAGACGCGCGCCGCCAGGGCATCGCCTACGTGCCCGAGGACCGGCGCCGCTTCGGGGTGGTGGGAGAGATGACGGTCGCCGCGAACGCGTCGCTCAGCGTTCTGCGCGAGCTGAGCCGCTTCGGCCTCGTGGACCGCTCCGGCGAGGAAACGCTCGCCTCCTCTTTCGTTTCCCGGCTCGGGATCAAGACCGCGTCGATCCACGCGAAGGTAGCGACGCTCTCCGGCGGCAACCAGCAGAAGGTGGCGCTCGCGCGCGGCCTCGCCACCAAGCCGCGCGTGCTGATCCTCGACGAGCCGACGCAAGGCATCGACGTGGGCGCCAAGGCCGAGGTGCACGCCCTGATGGCGGAGCTGGCCGCTGCCGGCCTCGGCGTGCTCGTGATCTCGTCGGACCTGCCGGAGGTGCTCGGCGTCAGCGATCGGCTCGTGGTCATGCGCGGCGGCCGCGTCGCTGGGGCACTCCGCCGTGACGAGGCGACGCCGGAGCGCGTGCTGGCGCTGGCGCTCGGCCACGAAGCGGCCGCGCGATGACACGCTCGCGAGAGCTGTCGCTGCTGGTGGCGCTCGGCACCGTCCTGCTCGTGCTCGGCTGGCAGGCTCCCCGCTTCTTCTCGGCCGCCAACCTCGCCGACCTCGCCACGAGCATGGCCCCGGCGCTCGTGGCGGCGATGGGGATGGCGCTCGTGATCCTGGCGCGGCACATCGACATCTCGATCGGGTCTCAGTTCGCGGTGTGCGGGGTCGTGATGGGCCTCGTGGCCAAGGCCGGGCTGCCCGTGCCGCTCGCCGCCCTGTCGGCGATCCTGGCCGGCGCCGGCCTCGGCGCGATGAACGGAGCGCTCGTGGCGGGCCTCGGGCTGCCCTCGATCGTCGTCACGCTCGCGACGATGGTCGCGTGGCGCGAGGGCCTGCGCTGGGTCACGGAAGGCACGTGGGTGCGAGGCCTGCCCGAGAGCTTCCAGTGGCTGGGCCTCGGGCAAGCCGGCGGACGGCTGCTGATCGTCGCCACGGCCGCCGCGGTGTTCGCGCTCTTCGCCTGGGGCCTCGCGTCGCTCCGCGCCGGGCGCGCGGTCTACGCCACCGGCTCGGATGCCGAGGCCGCGCGGCTGCTCGGACTCCGGCCGCGGCGCGTGGTCTTCGCGGTGTTCGTGCTGATGGGGTCGCTCGCCGGTCTCGCGGCCGTGCTGACGACGGTCCAGTTCATCGACGTGCAGCCGAACGCCGGCGTCGGCCTCGAGCTGCGGATCATCGCCGCGGTGGTGGTCGGGGGCGTCGCGATCAGCGGCGGCCGCGGCTCGAGCCTCGGCGTGCTGCTCGGCGTTCTCTTCCTCGCCGTGCTCGGGCCCGCGCTCGTCTTCCTCGGAGGCAAGGCGCACTGGGACCGCGCGCTGCAGGGCGCGATCATCCTGGCGGCGGTGGCGAGCGAGGCCGCGCGGCGGCGCGGAGCCGGCCATGACTGACCCGGCGAGCGCGCGCGCCACGCGCGCCCTGCTGCTCCTGCTCGTGGTGGAAGTCGTGGCCTTCGCGTTCCTGGGACGCAACTTCCTCACGCTCGGCAACGGCTTCGAGGTCGTGCGGGCGAGCGTGGAGGTGGGCCTGCTCGCGCTCGCCCTGACCGCGGTGATCGCCACCGGCGGCATCGACCTCTCGGTCGGCTCGCTGCTCGGCCTGTGCGCCGTGGTCTTCGGCTGGCTCGCGCGCGAGGCCGGCCTCCCGGTGCCGGTCGCGGCCGCGCTCGCCGTCCTCGCGGGAACCCTCGGCGGCTTCCTGAACGGCTGGCTGGTCACGAGCCTGCGGCTGCCGCCGCTCATCGTCACGCTCGGGACCTACTCGCTCTACCGCGGTCTCGCGGAAGCGGCGACCGGCGGCGTCGCCAACTACACCGGCTTCCCCGACGGCTTCCTGGGCCTCGGCCAGGGCACGTTCCTGGGCGGCGTCCCGGTGCAGCTCCCGCTGCTGGCCGTGGCCTTCCTCTTCCTCTGGGCGCTCGTCCACCGCTCGGTCGTCGGACGCGGGCTCGAGGCGATCGGCTACGCGCCCGAGGCCGCGCGTCACGCGGGCGTGCCGGTGGGCGCGCGCCTGCGCCTCGTCTACCTGCTCTCCGGGACCCTCGCCGGTGTGGCCTCGCTCGTCTACGTCGCCCGCCTGGGGCAAGCCAAGGCCGACGCCGGCACGGGCTTCGAGCTGCTGGCGATCACGGCGGTGGTGCTCGGCGGCACTTCGATCTTCGGCGGCCGCGCCAGCGTGCCTGGGACGCTCGTCGGACTCTTCGTCCTGGCGCTGCTCCAGAACGGCCTCCGCCTCGCCGACCAGCCCGCCGAGCTCGCGGGCATCCTCACGGGTATGCTCTTGCTGGTGGCGCTCGCTCTCTCCCGCGAAAGGAATGCCTCATGACGCGTCGTGCCCTGTCGCTGCTCCTGCTCCTGACCACGGCCGCCTGCGGTGGCGGCGGAGGCGGCTCGACCACGGACGGCCTCACCGTCGCGCTGATGCCGAAGAACAAGGGCAACCCCTACTTCGTGAGCTGCCGGCAGGGAGCCGAGGAGGCCGCGAAGGAGCTGGGTGTCAAGCTCCTGTGGGACGGGCCGACCGAGACCGACGCCGCCAGGCAGAACGAGGTGGTCGAGGCCTGGATCACGCGCGGCGTCAACGTGATCGCCGTCAGCGTCGAGAACCGCGAGGGCCTCTCGACGGTTCTGCGCAAGGCGCGCAGCCGCGGGATCAAGGTGCTCACCTTCGACGCCGACGCGCTCCCGGATGCGCGCGACTTCTTCGTGAACCAGGCGACTCCCCGCGGGATCGCCGAGACGCTGCTCGAGCACACGAGCCGCATCCTGGGCGGACAGGGCGATTTCGCGATCGTCACCGCGTCCCTGACCGCGGCCAACCAGAACGAGTGGATCAAGGAGATCCGGGACCTGCTGGCGTCGAAATACACGGGTCTCGAGCTCGTCGACATCCGCCCGAGCGACGACGACAGGAAGCGCGCCTTCGACGAGACCCAGTCCCTGCTGAAGGCCTACCCCAGCGTGAAGGTCGTGATGGCGATCGCCTCCCCCGCCGTGCCGGGCGCGGCCGAGGCGGTGAAGCAGTCGGGCCGGACCGACGTGAAGGTGACCGGCCTCGGTCTGCCGAACGACTCGAAGCCCTACCTCAAGGACGGCGTCCTCGACTCCGTGGTCCTGTGGAACACCCAGGACCTCGGCTACCTGACGCTCTACGCCGCGAACGCGCTTGGGCGCGGCACGCTCCAGGCCGGAGCGACGTCCTTCGAAGCCGGCCGCCTGAAGACGCTGCGCGTCGAGGGCGACAACATCCTGCTCGGCACGCCGTTCACGTTCACGAAGGACAACGTCGACCGCTTCGACTTCTGATGGCTGGCGGCTCTCGCTACCGGACCGGCGAGTAGTCGGTCGCCATCAGGATCACCGAGTCGATCTTCTCGAGCAACTTGCCGTTCTTCTCGCTGTCGTCGCGCGCCTTCAGCCACGCGGGATCGGCCACGAAGTCCTTCCACGCCTGGTCGCGCGCCTGGCGGCTCGGGAAGGCCAGCACGTACACCAGCGTGTTCTCCGAGCCCTTCTCCTTGTCCGTCGGCCCCCAGAACCCGACGACCTCCATGCCGTGCTTCTTGAAGAGCGCCAGCGTGTGGTCGCGGAACCGGGCGTGCAGCGCCTCGAGCTTGCCGGGTTGGGTGTAGTAGGTCCGGATCTCGAAGCAGCGCGAGTCCTTGGCGAGCGAGGGGCTCGGCGCGATCGTCGGCGGCGCTTGTGGGGCTTGCGCTAGAGCAACGGCCGACGCCGAGACGACAAAGCCGAGCGGCAGGATCCGACCGAGAGCCTTGATCACTTCTAGCCTCCGTGGCTGATGACGCGGGCTCGATGCTACCCCGCCGATCGGCCGGGCACGAAGCCCCAGGACGCTGCGCGCCGAACGCGGTAACATCCGGCTCGACACCGACCGCTTCAATGTCTGACGGAGGTCCCATGGGCAGCCTGACCCTGGACGTCAACGGAGCCCCTCGCCGTATCGAGGCCGACCCGGACATGCCGCTGCTGTGGGCGCTGCGCGACCTGCTCGGCCTCACCGGCACGAAGTTCGGCTGCGGCCTCGCGTTGTGCGGCGCGTGCACGGTGCACCTGGACGGCGAGGCCGTGCGCTCGTGCCAGACGCCCGTGAGCGCCGCGGTCGGCCGCAAGGTCACGACGATCGAGGGTCTGTCGGCAAACGGCGATCACCCACTGCAGAAGGCGTGGGTCGAGGTGGGCGTCCCGCAGTGCGGCTACTGCCAGCCCGGCCAGATCATGAGCGCGGCGGCGCTGCTCGCCGCGACGCCGAAGCCGACCGACGCGGACATCGACTCGGCCATGTCCGGCAACCTCTGCCGCTGCGGCGTCTACCAGCGCATCCGCGCCGCGATCCACCTGGCGGCCGGGCAGAAGGGAGGCGCGCGATGACGACCGCGACCACGCCTTTCGAGCTCGAGATCGGGCGGCGCAGCTTCGTCGCGGCGCTCGGCGGCGCCGTCAGCGGGCTGGTGCTGGGCCTGCGTTTCTCGCCTTCGGCCGAGGCCCAGGGAGAGCCGGCGTCGCAGCTCGTCCCGATCCGATTCGTCCAGGTCGGCACCGACGGCATCGTGACGATCGTCTGCGCACGCTCCGAGATGGGCCAGGGCATCCGCTCGTCGCTGCCGTTCGTGCTGGCCGACGAGCTCGGCGCGGACTTCGCGCGCGTCAAGATCGTCCAGGGCGACGGGGACGCGCGTTACGGCGACCAGAACACCGACGGCTCGCACAGCGTGAAGGACTTCTACTCCGTGATGCGCGTCGCCGGCGCCTCAGCCCGCAGCATGCTGACCGGGGCCGCCGCGGCGCGCTGGGGCGTGCCGGCCGCGCGCCTGATCGTGCACGACCACGCCGTGCACGATCCCGCCACGGGGGAGCAGGCCGGATTCGGCGAGCTGGCCGAGGCCGCCGCCGCGCTGCCCGTGCCCGATCCCAAGACCGTCACGCTGCGGCCCGACGCCGAGCTCGTCAAGAGCCGCGGCCCACTGCCCTTCGTGGACGCGCCCGCGTTCGCGACCGGCCAGGCCGTCTACGGGGCCGACGTGCGCCTGCCGGGCATGCTCACGGCCGTGGTGCTGCGGCCGCCCGTCGTGGGCGGACGGGCGACGCGCGTGGACGACGCGCGCGCGCTGGCGGTGCCGGGGGTGCGCAAGGTCGTGCGCCTGCCGGAGTGGAAGGCGCCCGCGGGCTTCCAGCCGCTCGGCGGCGTCGCCGTGGTGGCCGACCACACCTGGGCCGCGCTCCAGGGCCGCGAGGCGCTCGTGGTCGAGTGGGAGCACGGGCCGAACGCGGCGTACGACTCCGCGGCCTACAAGGCGTCGCTCCACGCGGCGGTTTCCGCGCCGGGAACGGTGATCCGGCAGGTGGGCGACGTGGACGCGGCGCTCGCCGGCGCGAGCCGGGTGGTGAGCGGCGAGTACCACGTCGCGCACCTCGTCCACGCGCCGATGGAGCCGCCGGCCGCGGTCGCGCACGTGAAGGGGCGCACGTGCGAGGTGTGGGCGCCGACCCAGAACCCGCAGAGCGCGCAGGAGGAGGTGGCGAAGGCGCTCGGCGTGCCGCTCGCCGACGTCACGGTGCACGTCACGTTCCTGGGGGGCGGCTTCGGCCGCAAGTCGAAGAGCGACTTCGTGGTGGAGGCGGCGCTCTTGTCGCGCGCCGTCGGCGCGCCCGTGCGGGTGCAGTGGACGCGCGAGGACGACGTTCGGCACGGCTACTACCACGCGGTGGCCACGGAGCGGATCGAGGCCGGCCTCGACGCCGACCACAAGCTCGTGGCCTGGCGCCAGCGCGTCGCCTCGCCGTCGATCGGCTCGACCTTCGACACGAAGTCCGACCGCCTCTCGGGCTGGGAGCTGCAGTGCCTCAACGACCTGCCGCTCAGCGGCGCGGCCGTGCGGCTCGAGAGCTGCGCGGCGCCCGCGCACGTCCGGATCGGCTGGCTGCGCTCCGTCTACGACATCAACCACTGCTTCAGCGTGCAGAGCATGGTCGGCGAGCTGGCCGCGGCCACCGGGCGCGACCCGCTCGCGACGCTGCTCGACGTGCTCGGCCCTGCCCGCCGGCTGACGGCGCAGGAGGTCGGCATGAAGCAGCTGATGAACGCTCCCGAGGGTCACCCGGTCGACGTCGGCCGCCTGCGCCACGTGATCGAGCGCGTCGCGGAGCTCTCCGGCTGGCGCGAGCTGCGACGCGCCGGGCGCGCGGTCGGGATCGCGGGCTATCGCGGCTTCCTCTCGTACGTCGCCGCCGTGGTCGCGGTGTCGCACGACAAGGACAAGCGCCTGCGCGTGGACGACGTGTGGCTGGTGGCCGACGCGGGTCAGCTCGCCAACGCCGACCGCGTGCGCTCGCAGTTCGAGGGCGCGGTGGTGTTCGGCCTCAGCCTCGCGCTCTACGGGAGGATCACGGCCAAGGCCGGTGCCATCGAGCAGTCCAACTTCGCCGACTACCCGCTGCTGCGGTTGCGGGAAGCGCCCCGCACCCACGTCGAGCTCGTCCTGAGCCGAGCGCCGCACGCGGGCGCGGGCGAGCCGGGGGTCCCGCCGATCGCCCCGGCGCTGGCGAACGCGATCTACGCGCTGACCGGCAAGCGCCTGCGCGAGATCCCGTTCGCGGGCGCCCTCTAGCGCTCGCGCTGGTAACGACGCCCGTATCGCTCAGGGCGCCGCGGAGCGGATCTTCGCGCTCGCGGCTTCCGCCAAGGCGGCAAGTCTGGCCTCGCGCTCTCGGAGGGCCTTCGCCTCGCCTGTTTCCTGGGCTCCCGCCTCCGGCGGCGCCGCCTTGGCCAGTCGGTCGAGCTGCGGCAGGGCTTCCCGCGCCGAGGGCCCCAGCTTCCCGAGGCCGTCGACGATCCGCTCGCGCGCCGCGATGCTCGTGCCCTTGCGCTGGAGCGCGGCGGCGAGCGAGGGGACCGCGGGCCGGCCCAGCTCGAGCAGGCCCTGGACCGCGCGGGCCTGGATGCCGGCGTTCTTGCTGCGCAGCTGGTCCGCGAGCTCGCCCAGCTCGGCGGAGGTCCTCGAGGCTCCGGATGGCCGCGAGAACGCCTCGCGAATCTCGTCGACGTCGGCGCCGGCCCGGACGGCGAGCCCGGTGTAGAACTTGGCCCGCGTGTCGTCCCCGCTCCAGTAGTAGCACCAGGCGGTGCCGAGCAGGGCTTCTCCCTTGAGCCGCGGGTGCGCCTGCTCGACGCGCTCGTAGGCGCTGATCGCGCGGGTCCACTGCCGGCCCTCGCGGTAGGTCTCGGCCACCGCCAGCGCGGCGCGGCCGTTCTTCGGATCGAGCTTCAGCACCTTCTCGTACGCCGCGACCGCCTCCGCGACGCGGGGCGGGTTGAAGGCGCGGTAGATCCCGCCGAGCTGCAGGAAGGCGTCGGCGGTCTGCGCCTCGGGCCGGGCCGTGGCCTGGAGCATCGCGGCGAGCCCCTGCTCCTGGCGGCCGTCGTAGCTCAGGTAGAGGGCGTGCCTCGAGAGGTGGGCGATGTTCCCTGGATCGAGCTCGACGGCGCGCCCGTAGGCGTCGGCCGCGAGCTTCAGCTCGCCGGCGTTGTAGGCGGCGGTGCCGCGCAGCGCGTGCGCCTCGGCCAGGCCCGGCAGCGCCACCACCGCGCGGTCGAGGGCGAGCAGCGCAGGGCTCCACTCCTCTTCCTGCACGAGCAGCCGCCCCAGCAGCAGGTCGGCTTCGCCCGACGAGCGCAGCTCCTCGGGAAGCGCGCGCAGGCCCGCGAGCGCTCCTTTCGCGTCGCCCTGCTTCAGCTGTACGCCGAGCGACGCAAGCCGCGGCGTGGGCCAGGTCGAGTCGAGCGTCGCCGCCTCGAGGTAGGCCGCACCGGCCGTGTCGGCCTGGCCTCGCGACTCGAAGCCGCCCGCGATCGCGCGCCGCGCGCACTGGGCGATCGGCGCGCTCGACT
>CAZMRX010000196.1:0-9952 GCA_964568755.1 uncultured Acidobacteriota bacterium
TGTGGGGCGCGAACCTGGTGCTGGGCGGCCTGGCGCTGGTGCTGCTGTTCCTCACCCACCGCGAGGCCGCCTTCGACCCGCTCGACGCCTCGCACTACACGCGCTTCTTCCCCGAGATCCGCCGCCGGCCTGCGCCGGGCCGCGCCGCCGCGGGCCCGCCGACGCGGCCGCTCGGGCCGCGGCCCGTGGTGGTGGTGCGGATCCCGCGGCTCCGCCTGCGCTTCCCGTCGCTGCTCGACCGCTACATCGCGCGCGCCTGGGTCGGCAACGTGGCGCTGGTGATGCTGGCGTTCGCGGCGATCTACTTCCTGGCCGACTTCATGGACCTGATCGACGACTTCCAGCAGAACCGGGTCGCCGGGCGCGTGGTCGTCCGCTACTACGCATTCCACCTGTTCCAGATCGGCTTCACGGTGGCGCCGATCGCGGTGCTGGTGGGGGTGCTGGTGACGCTCGGGGTGCTGGCGCGCTACAAGGAGATCACCGCCATGAAGGCCGGCGGCATCAGCGTCTACCGCGCGACGCTGCCGGTGCTGGCGATGGGGATCCTCTCGAGCCTGCTGCTGTACGGCATGCAGGAGTGGGTGCTGCCCGAGACCAACAAGGTGGCGGCGGCCGAGCGCAACGTGATCAAGGGCCGCCCGGCGCAGTCCTCCGACCAGTTCGACAGGCGCTGGATGCTCGCGAGCGACGACCGCTTCTACAACTTCGACTACATCGTGGAGCGCGACCGGCCGCCCCGGCGCGGCGTCGCCGAGCGCGCCCCGGGCGGCGAGTTCGCCGTGTACGGCTTCTCGATCTACGACGTGGACCCGGTCCGCTGGGAGCTCGACGAGCGGGTCTTCACCTCGCGCGCCTCGTGGAACGCGCCGGAAGGAGCCTACGAGCTGGGGAGCGGCTACCGCCGCACCACCGGGGCCAAGCCCACGTTCCACGCCTTCCTCGGCCAGCGCGTGCGCGCGATCGGGCGCGACCCGGGCGGCGAGATCGAGCCGCCCGCGTACTTCAAGCGCGAGGAGAAGCCGTCCGACACCATGGGCTACGCCGAGCTCGGCGCGTACATCCGCTCGCTCGAGTCGCGCGGCTTCGACGTGGCGAAGCTGCGCGTGCAGCAGCACCGCAAGCTGGCGTTCCCGATGGTGGGCCTGGTGATGACGCTGCTGGCGGTGCCCTTCTCGTTCGTGGTCGCCCGCCGCGGCGCGCTCTACGGCATCGGCATCGCGATCGTGATCGCGATCGTCTACTGGGCCGTGCTCGGCATCTTCGAGGCCCTCGGCAACAACGCGCTGCTGCACGCCTCGCTCGCCGCCTGGGCCCCGAACCTGATCTTCGGGGCGGTGGGCCTCTACCTGATCTTCACGCTCGAGACCTGAGGCCCGCTCACCGGTACACCCCCACATCGCTGACCCAGATCGTCCCTTTCGTCCCCGGCTTCACAGTCGCGTGATCCAGCACCAGCACGACCGCCCGCGTCTCGGCGGGGTCGAGGCGGCCGTCGCTTCTGGGGTTGAGCGTGCGGAATCGGCCGAAGGGAAGCTGCACCTCGCTCCACTCGGTCGAGGTGCGCGCCGACGCCATCCACCACTCGAGCCCCTCGTCCGAGGAGGCTGGGTTCGGGTCGCGAAGCTGGACCCAGAGGCGGTACTCCCCGTCGGCGCGGATCTTGAAGCGCAGCCCGGTCCAGCCCGCGAGGTCGCGCGCCTCGCGGTTCACCAGGGCGCACCAGGTGAAGCGCCCCGGGCCCGGCGGCGCCAGCTGGAACCCGAGCCTGAATGCCCGCGCGCCGCCGGGCCCGGTACCGGGCTCGACGACATCCCCTTCCATGGCCGAGGCGGGATCGTGCTCCGCCGTGAACGGCGTCTCGCTCGCGAACGTCAGCGGCGCGGTCTCCCGCGCCGGCGCGGGCGGCCCCGGCCACGCCGCCCGCTGCCGCCGCGCCTCCTGCCTCGCGGCATCGAATACGTAGATCGGGTTCGTCACGACCCACGGCACCGGCCAGCCCGCCACCCAGGCCTCCGCGCGATACACCCCCGGTCCCGGGAGGGGAAGCTCCAGCCGGGACGGCGACTCCCCCACCGCCCGTCCGTCGCGCTTCAGGACGAGCCGCACCCCCTCCGGCACGCGCCCACCGACGCTCGCCCGCAAGGACGCCGAGGCCTCGACCTGGTCGCCCATCGTGTAGCGCCGACCCGACCCGTCCGCGACCGTGAACGAGAAGCCGTCGGCTGGCGCGAGCGCGTCGAGGCCGATGTAGAAGCGGCCGGCACGGAGCGCCGCGAGCACGGCCGCGCGGTCTTTCGCGGCGTCGCCGCGGAGCGGCTCGTCGAGCAGAAGGTAGTTGCGCCCCTGGCGGAACAGCGCCTGGTACGAAGGAAAGCGCAGCGAGCGGGTGCGCGTGAGCGCGAGCCGGCCGTGGGCGTCGGCGCCCGCGAGCCCCGCGACGTCGCGCTCCGCGAGCAGGGCGTCCCACCGCTCGAACGCCGCGCCCACCCCGGACGCGGCCGAGAGCAGCGCGTAGTCCGGGTTCAGCCTGTAGAAGAAGGCCGTCAGCAGCAGCCGCGGGCCCGCCCGTCGCGCGTCGCTGTCGCCGTTCAGCAGCTCCAGGCCCCAGCTTCCCGGCAGGTCGAACGCGGTGAAGCGCAAGTCCGGCCGCGACGAGAACGGGTGCGCGGCGAAGGGCACGCCGCCGAGATGGCGCACGTCCTCGAGCGCGTCCAGGGCGTCCCCGTTGAAGCGGAAGGCCGGGTCGCGCTCGAGGCCCACGCCGAGCACGTGGCCCGAGGGGGTCGACAGCTCCGAGCCCACCAGCACCAGGACTCCGTCGCGGTAGCCCTCCAGGCCTTTCGCGTCGAGGTTGTTGTGGTCGGTGATCCCGAGCACCGCGACGCCCGTCTCGCGCGCCGCGCCGATCACCTCCTCGGGCGTGCCGCCGCCGTCCGAGAGCGTGGTGTGGACGTGCAGCACGGCGCTCACGCGCACGAGGCCGTCGCGCGGGGCGTCGCCCGAGACGGGCGCGGGCCGATAAAGCGCGACCCGAAGCAGCAGCGCGCCCGCCCCGAGGGCGGCGAGGAGCAGGAGCCCCCGCAGCCGCCCCCGGCCTGGCTTCAAGGGGCTCCGCCTAGAGCTTCAGGAACGCCTTGAGCTCGGCCGCCTTGCCCGTGCCTTCCCAGGTGAACTCCGGCTCGGTGCGCCCGAAGTGGCCGTAGGCCGCCGTCTTCTTGTAGATCGGACGGCGCAGGTTGAGGTAGTCGATGATGCCCTTCGGCGTCAGCGGGAACACCTCGCGGATCGCGCGCACGATCTCGGGCTCTGGCACCTTCGCCGTGCCCATCGTGTCCGCCATCACCGAGACCGGGTCGGCGACACCGATCGCGTAGGCGATCTGCAGCTCAACCTTGTCGGCGAGCCCGGCCGCCACCAGGTTCTTGGCCACGTGGCGCGCCATGTAGGACGCCGAGCGGTCGACCTTCGTCGGGTCCTTGCCCGAGAACGCCCCGCCGCCGTGGCTGCCGACGCCGCCGTAGGTGTCGACGATGATCTTGCGCCCGGTGAGCCCGCAATCGCCCTGCGGCCCCCCGACCACGAAGCGGCCGGTCGGGTTGATGAAGTACTTGGTCTTCGCGTCGAGCAGCTCCGCCGGCACCACCGCCTGGATCACCTTCTCGAGCACGTCCTCGCGCAGCGTCTCGGTCTTGACCAGGTTGCTGTGCTGGGTCGAGACGATCACGGCGTCCACCCGGATCGGGCGGTCCCCCTCGTACTCGACCGTCACCTGGCTCTTGCCGTCGGGCCGCAGGTAGTCGATCAGTCCGTCGCGGCGCACCTGCGCCAGGCGGCGCGTCAGCTTGTGCGCCAGCATGATCGGCAGCGGCATCAGCTCCGCGGTCTCGCGGCAGGCGTAGCCGAACATCAGGCCCTGGTCGCCGGCCCCGCCCGGGTCGACGCCCATCGCGATGTCGGGCGACTGCTCGTGGATCGCCGAGATCACCGCGCAGGTCTCGTAGTCGAAGCCGTACTTGGCGCGGGTGTAGCCGACTTCCTTGATCGTCTCGCGCACGATCGTGGGCAGGTCGGCGTAGGCCTTGGTCGTGATCTCGCCGGCGATGAAGGCGAGGCCGGTCGTGACCATCGTCTCGCAGGCGACCCGGCTCATCGGGTCCTCGGCCAGCAGCACGTCGAGCACGGCGTCGGAGATCTGGTCGGCGATCTTGTCGGGGTGTCCCTCGGTGACGGATTCCGAGGTGAAGAGGTGACGGTCGTTCTTGGCCATTCCTTGTCCTGGTTCCTGGGTCCTTGGCGCCCCCGTCCCTGGGCGGCGCGCGACAGTGCCGGAAAACGGAAAAGTATACCAGCCCGCGCCCGCTCGCGCGAAGCCCGCGACGCGCTTCAGGCCCGCGGGTGCAGCTTGTCGTAGATCTGGCGCAGCCGCTCGCGGCTGACGTGGGTGTAGATCTCGGTGGTGGAGATGTCGGCGTGGCCCAGCATCGCCTGCAGCGCGCGCAGGTCGGCCCCGCGCTCGAGCAGGTGGGTCGCGAACGAATGGCGCAGCACGTGCGGCGTCAGCACCCGCTCGATCCCGGCCGTGACGGCGTGCCGCCGCACCAGCCCCCAGAGCCCCATCGCCGAGAGCCGGCCGCCCCGCTGGCTCAGGAAGACGACGCTCGGGGAGCGCTCGCGCGCGAAGGAGCCCCTCGTCTCCTCGAGGTAGCGGCTCACCCACCGGCGCGCCTCGCGCCCGAGCGGCACCAGGCGCTCCTTGCCGCCCTTGCCGAACACGCGCACGACGCCCAGCTCCAGGTCGAGCCCGTCGAGCGCGAGGCCCGTCAGCTCGGACGCCCGCAGGCCCGTGGCATAGAGCACCTCGAGGATCGCCCGATCCCGCAGACCCAGGGGCGTATCGGTGTCTGGCGCCCTCAGCAGCGCCTCGACCTGGGCCGGGTTGAGGTAGCGCGGCAGCGCGCGGAAGGCGCGCGGGGCGCGCACGTTCTCGGTCGGGTCGCGACCGAGGAGGCCCTCGCGCACGGCGAAGCCGAAGAAGCCGCGCACCGAGAACACGTGACGCGCCTGGGAGCGGGCCTTGAGCCCGCGGCCGCGCAGCACGCCCGCGAAGTCGGCGAGGTCGGCGGGCGCGAGCTCCAGCAGTCCCTTGCCCCGCTCCGACGCGAAGGCGGCGAGCGCGCTCAGGTCGCGCTCGTAGGCCACCAGCGTGTTGTCGCTCAGCCCGCGCTCGACCCGCAGGTGGTCGAGCCAGGCCGAGAGCGGATCCTCGCGCTGCCGGCTGGCTCGCTTCCCGCCCCCGGGCGGCGAGACCGATGCGCGCGGCACGCTAGGCCCGCCGCCTTCGCGCGAGCAGACCGACGAGCACCTCCGCCTCCCCCACCCGCAGCGCACGCGTGAGGCCGAGATAGAGCACGATGCCGGCGGCGACGGGAACGAGGCCCGTCGCGAGCTGGGCCGCCGTGCCGGTCGTGCCGCAGACGCGCTCGAGCCAGCCGGCGAGGGCGTGCGCTGCGGCGCCCATCAACCCCGCCGCGAGCAGCATCCGCGCCAGGGGCCGCACGAGGCCGTGGCCGAGCAGCCCGCCCACCCGCCTCTGGAAGACGGTGACCAGCACCAGGGCGTTGAGCAGCGAGCCCAGGGCCGTCCCCAGCGCGATCGCGCGGAAGCCGAGCGAGGCGTGAGCCAGCAGGATCACCGTCAGGTTCGTGGCCACGGCCAGCACGCTCGCCGCGAGCGGCACGCGCGGGGTGCCGAGCGCGTAGAAGGCCGGGGCGAGCACCTTCACCCCGGTGTAGCCCACGAGGCCGAAGGAGTAGAGGAAGAGCGCCGTCGCGGTGGCCTCGGTGTCGGCCGGCGTGAACAGGCCGCGCTCGTAGAGCAGCCGGACCACCGGGACGCCCAGCACCATCAGGCCCACGGTCGCCGGCACGGTCAGGTAGGCGAGCATCGAGAGCGACTGTCGCAAGGTGGTGCGCAGGCCCTCCATGTCGGCCTCGGCCGCCCGGTTCGCGAGGCCGGCCGTCGCGATCGTGCCCAGGGCGACGCCGAAGAGGCCGATCGGCAGGTACAGCAGCCGGAAGGCATAGTCGAGCCACGAGACCGCGCCCGGCTCGTGCGAGGCGAAGATGCTGCTGACGAAGATGTTCACCTGCACGGCGGCGAGCCCCACCGTGGCCGGCGCCATCAGCCGCCCGATCTGACGCAGGCCCGGGTCGCCGGGCGCCCACTCGGGCCGGAAGCGGAATCCCAGCCGCCGAAGCGACGGCACCTGGACCAGGAACTGCGCGAGCCCCCCGGCGAGCGTGCCCACGGCCCAGCCCAGCACCACCTGCTCCAGGCTCAGCCCCATCGCCCACAGCGCGCCCGCCCAGGCGACGGCCACCACGTTGAACAGCGCCGGCGACAAGGCCGGGATCCCGAAGCGGCCCTCGGCGTTCAGCATCCCCATCGCGACCGCCGCAAAGGAGACGAGCGGCAGGAACGGCATCATCACGCGTGTCAGGCGCACGGTGAGCTCGGCCTTGCCCGGCGCGTCGTCGAAGCCGGGGGCGATCGTCGCGACGAGCGGGAATGCCAGGACCACGCCGACCACCACCAGCAGGCCCAGCGACACGGCCAGGAAGCCCAGGACGCGGTTGGCGAGCGCGAAGCCGGCCCCGGGGCCAAGGTCCCTGCGGGTGCGCGCGTAGGTGGGCACGAAGGCCGCCGAGAGCGCGCCCTCGGCGAACAGGTCGCGCAGCAGGTTGGGGATGCGGAAGGCGATCCGGAAGGCGTCCGAGTGGTAGCCGGCGCCGACGAGCGCCGCGAACACCTGCTCGCGCACGAGGCCGAGCAGCCGCGAGACCAGCGTCATCCCCGACACGAGCCCCGCCGTCTTCGCGATGTGCGTCGTCTCGGCCCGCGCCTTGACCTGCATCTCCCCGGCCGCTAAACTACTCTCTTGTCCGACTGAGCGAATAGGAGATCCGAGTGGCACATCACGCGTCGGCCCAGAAGCAGATGCGGCAGGGCGTCAAGCGCCGGGCGCGCAACCGGCAGAACGTCTCGCAGCTCAAGACCCATGTGAAGAAGCTCCGCGCCGCCATCTCCGAGGGCAACGCCAAGGCCGCCGAGTCGCTCCTGCCGGGCACCGTGGGCCAGATCGACAAGGCCGCGAAGAAGGGCGTGATTCACGACAACGCCGCCGCGCGGTACAAGAGCCGGCTCACGCGCAAGGTCAGGGCGCTCGCCGCGGCGAAGTAGCCGCCCCGCAGGCCGCGACGACGGCGCTGGTGAGCGCCACGGACGCGTCCGCACCCCGCTTCATTCCCCGGTCGGTCCGGCCCATCACGTCGAGCGCCCGCGCCAGGTCGGCCTCGCTCCAGCGGCGTGAGGCGTCGAGCAGCGCGTCGAGCTTGAACTGCATGTTCGGCGGCAGCAGCCGCGTCCCGATCTGCGGCTTCGGCACGCCGGCCGCGCGCATCGCCGCCGCACCGCGCACCTGCCGCAGCGAGCGGTGCAGCGTGGCGAGCACCCGCATGCCCTCCTCCCCGTCCCCCAGCAGCCGCTCCAGCAGCTCGAGCGCCCTCGGTGCGTCGCGCGCCGCGAAAGCGTCGCTCAGCAGGTAGAGCGGCTGGCCGAGGCCGTGGCCCAGCACCGCGGCCACGTCGTCCTCGTTGATCTCGCTCCGGCCCTCCGCCCAGGCCTCGAGCTTGTCGACCTCCCCCATCAGCCGCCGCAGGTCCTGGCCGACCTCCTCGATCAGCTGGTCGAGCGCGTCGCGCGTGAAGCGCAGCCCCCGGCGCCGCAGCTCCTGCTCCACGTGGGAGCGCAGGGCGCGGCCCTTGCGCGGCGAGGCGTCGTGGACCTCGGCCTTCGCGAGCAGGCTCTTCCAGGGGCGCTTGCGCCTGTCGGGCTTGGCGGCGATCAGCACCAGCGTCGCGTCGGGCGCGGGCGCCTCCGCGTAGGCGTCGACGGGATCCTCGTCGGCGCGGGCCTTGCCGCGGCTCTTCGCCTCGGCCGCCGGCTCCTCCTCCTGCTGCGCCGTCGCGTACTTGAGCAGCTCCGCCCGGCGCACCACCACGGCGCGGCTCGCGGCGAACAGCGAGCCCGCCCGCGCGGCGTGGAGCACGTCTTCCCACTTCGCCTCGTCGCCGTACAGCACCCGCACGGACTCCTGCGTGTCGGCCAGGGCGGCCTGCTTCAGCACCTGCTCCAGGGCGGCCTCGGCGAGATACGAGTCCTCGCCGACGATGGCCTGGATCGGGGCGGGCCTGCGGGCAGGCGCCATCCGCGGCTAGAACGCCTCCAGCATCGCGGCCACCAGGCTGCGCGCGAAGGCGGTCGCGAGGCGCTCGATCGACTGCTCCTCGCGGTCGAAGTAGGTCTCGGACTGCTCGCCCATGTCGTACTCGTCGCGCTGCGAGAAGGCGTCGTGCGACCACAGCGGCTCGGCCTGCCCGATCTTGCGGTACACCACCGCGGCGGTGAGCGAGATCGCGTAGCGCGTGGCCTGGGTCTGGCCGGTGTCGCTCGAGAAGTTGACGGGCACCACGGTGAAGGCGGTGATCTCGCCCTCCACCACCGCGTCGACGCCCGCGGCGTCCTTGACCACCGTGAAGCGGCCGCGCTTGAGCAGCTCGGCCATCACCGCCTGGGTGACGTGGGTGTCGAGGCCGAGCTTGCCGGTGCGGTCGCGGAACAGCGGCACGCCGATGCGCTTGACCGAGGCGTCGGTGGTGATGCCGCGGCCCTGCAGCGAGTAGCCGCAGCCCGTGACGAGCGCGCCGGCCGCGGCCGCGAGGAGCTCGCGGCGCCTCACTTGACCACCATGCTGACCAGGCGGCCCGGCACCACGACGAACTTGACCAGCTCCTTGCCCAGGACGGCTTCGGCGACGCGCGGCTCGGCGAGCGCCCTGGCGCGGATCTGGTCCTCGCCGGCCTCGCGCGGCACCGTCACCCGGCCGCGCACCTTGCCGTTCACCTGCACCGCGAGCTCGACCGCGTCCTCGTGGGCGGCCGCCGGGTCGAAGACCGGCCAGGGATGCCGCACCAGGCTCTCGGCGTGCCCGAGCCGCGACCAGAGCTCCTCGCACACGTGCGGGGTGAAGGGGTTGAGCAGCAGCACCAGCGTCTCGAGCGCCTCGCGCAGCACCGCGCGGCCGGGGCCGCTCGTCACCTCGGGCTCGAGCCGCAGGATCTCGTTCTTCAGCTCCATCAGCGCGGCGACCGCGGTGTTGAGCTGGATGCGCTCCTCGATGTCGCGCGTGACCTTGTCGATCGTCTGGTGCAGCTTGCGGCGAAGGTCCTGCGCCGGCCTGGGAAGATCGGCGGCCAGGGCCGCGCGAGGCTCGGCCGCGAGCGCCTGCGCGTGCCGGTCCACGAGGCGGTAGACCTGCTGCAGGAAGCGGTGCGGCCCCTCGATGCCGCTCTCGCTCCACTCCATGGCGAGCTCCGGCGGTCCGGCGAAGAGGATGTAGAGCCGCAGCGTGTCCGCCCCGTAGCGGGCGATCACCGCGTCCGGGGCGACCGTGTTGCCCTTCGACTTCGACATCACCTCGCCGTCCTTGTGCACCATCCCCTGCGGGAACAGCCGCGTCACCGGCTCGTCGAGCGCGACGAGGCCGAGGTCGCGCATGACCTTGGTCCAGAAGCGCGAGTACAGCAGGTGCAGGATGGCGTGCTCGATGCCGCCGACGTAGAGGTCGATCGGAAACCAGTACTTCACGGCGGCCGGGTCGAAGGGGCCGTCGCTCTTGCGGGGCGACAGGTAGCGATAGAAGTACCAGGACGAGTCCACGAACGTGTCCATGGTGTCCGTCTCGCGGCGGGCCTTGCCTCCGCAGCGGGGGCAGCTGGCGTCGACGAACGCAGCCACCTTCTCGAGCGGGTTGCCGCCCTCGCCGGTGAACGGGGCGTCCGCGGGCAGCACGATCGGCAGCTCCGCATCCGGCACCGGCTGCATGCCGTCC
>CAZMRX010000197.1:0-9946 GCA_964568755.1 uncultured Acidobacteriota bacterium
CCGTGAACAGGAGCCGCACCAGCACCCGCTTCGCCAGCACCAGCTGCTGGCGCTGGGGCTCGAACCGGAAGGGCGCGATCTCGACGACGCCGCTCTTCTTCTCGCCCTGGAACAGGCTCGGCAGGAGCGTCGCGATCGCGCTCTTCGGGAAGCGCCGCTGCGGCCGCAGGGGCGCGCGCCGCGTCGCGCGCACCGTGCCGTCCGGACCCACCTGCATCTCGGCCCTGCCGAGACCCGAGGGCACCAGGCCCTTGAAACCGACCAGGTCCAGCGCGCGCACGCCGCCGAGCTGGACGCGCCGGCCCACCACCGCGTCTGCCAGCGCCCGCCGGATCGGCAGCGCCGCGGCCTGCTCGTCCTGCGGGAAATCGAAGCCGGGCACGAACACGCGCACCGTGCCGGAGGATTCGTGCAGCGCGTAGAAGCCGCCCGTCTTCAGCTCGAGCGTCGTCGAGCGTGCGTCGCGCGCCACGACGGCCAGCGAGACGGCGTCCGGGTCCCCGTGCCGCGTGCAGCGCAAGGGCGCAGCCGAAGCATCCTCACCCGCCGAGGCGCCGTGCGCCGCGATCACCCAGCTCGGACACGACGAGGACGCCTGCTTCTTCTGGCCCGGGCTCGACTCCGCTGCCTCACTCTCCGCGGCCCCCGCCAGCGGCACCGCCGAAACCGGCCCGTGAGAGGTCGTCTTCGACGACGCGTCCACGTCGTCGAGGCGGTAGAAGTAGCGCACGCCGTTCCGGAGGCCAAAGTCGCGGAACGAGTAGGCCCGGCCGACCGCCGACGAGCCGAGGCCGGGGATCAGGGACGCCGTGACACGGGCCCAGGGGCCGCTCTCCGACGCGGCGCGGTAGACGTGGAAGCCCAGGTTGTCGAGCTCCGACGCGGTCTGCCACGCGAGCGAGACGGCGGAATCGAGCGCCCGCGCCTCGAACGACATGAGCTTCACCGCCGTGGTGCCGCTGGCGTCGTCCGCTCCGATGTCCCAGGCCGGGATGCGGACCTGATGGTCGATGTCGAGGCCGATGGCCAGCTTCGCGTCGGCCGACAGGTTGGCGCCGTAGTTGAGCGCTCCCGTGTCGCCGCCCGCCAGGTGGAAGTCGTCGGCGGCAGCGTTCACGAACGTCACGGTCACGCCGTCGCGCTTGCTCGTGGCGGGCGTCTGCGGGTCGGCGCCAGGTCCGGAGAGGTTGTGGGTGCTGGCCGGGGCGAAGCTGCCGTTCCAGTTGTCGCTGTTGTTGTAGGCGAGGTTGTTCTTTGCGACGACGGTCCCCGCGTACTGCACGATCCCCTGGCTGCCGTCCACGACGGTGTTGTTGTAGAGGTAGACCGTGAACTCGGGGTCGTCGGGCGCGATCCCGACGACGTCCGATTGGATCCCGGTGAAGTCGTAGACCAGGTTGTTCCAGATGTTCGCCACGCTGCCGGCCGTGCCGGCTTGGAAGATGTTGATGCCCATCCGGCCGGGCGCGCTGGGGGCGCCGCCGATGCCGCGCACGATGTTGTTGGACACGTCGTAGGAAGACACCCCGGCCGCGCCGTTCATGTAGATGGCAGCCGAGTAGTCGACGTCGGCCGTGTGCCAGACTTGAAGGCCGTCGACGCGGACGTAGTTCGTCTGAAGCCACAGCACGCCCGTGTTGGGACCCGGCACGGCCGCCTGGAGCCGGTAGGCGGTGGTCGTGTTCCACGTCCCGGAGTGCCTCTGGCTCGTCCCCACCTCGGAAGCCAGGTACGGCGTGAAGATGCGGATGTAGTTGTCGACCCCGGTGACCCAGCCGTTGACGCTGACGGCCGTCGTGTCGGCTCCGTCGCCGTAGCAGGCCACGTTCATCCTCGTGTTGGGGCTCACGAGATTCGTGGAGATGTCGAAGTTCCGCAGCGCCACCGGCGCGTTGCTGATGCTGGCGTTCTCGGCCTGCCCTTCCCAGTTGACCAACGAGGTGTAAGCCCGGAAGACGGCCCAGTCCGTGTCAGGGGTCCCGGTGGGTGTGGGCAGGGCGCCGTTCTTGTCCCGCACCGTGTAGGCCTGCGAGCTGGTGCGGCCGTGGATGAAGGCGAGCGCGTCGATCGTGCCGTTGTTGTCCGAGTCGTACTGGAGCGCGTCGCCCACGCCGACGTTGTTGGGCAGCCCGCTGGCGAAGGTCGCCGTCCCTCCCGCGATCGTGAGCGCGTTGCCCGCGCCGCTCGCGAGAGCCGTAGCCGTGGTGCCCACCGACCGGTAGAGCTCCGTCACGGGCGCCTCGTCGGCCCCTATGTCCCAGGGCGCCTGGCGCCGCACGGCGTCGATGTCGGTCGCGAACACGCTGCTCAGGTCCGCAGCCACGTTTCGCGCGGTGCTGCCGCCCTGGATGTGGAGGTCCCCCGCGCCGGCGTTGACGAAGGCCACACCCGCCACCGTCGACGTGACCTGGCCTCCCGCCGGGTTGTGCGTGCCCGCTCCGGTGCCGCCGGTGTTGTCCTCGTCGAGATTGTTTCCGCTCGCCGGGTCGACCGAGTCGGTGGGGTCCACCGCGTAGTCGGCGAGGACGTTGCCCACCGAGATGTTGTTGCGCAGGAGCACGGTCGCAACCGCCACCCCCGCCGTCTTGCCGATGCCGTTCTCCCCGTTGTTGTAGACGGTGTTGTTGAGGATGCGGACGCGGCTGCCCGGATCGAGGGTCCCTAGCCCCAGGCGAATGCCCTGCTGACCGTTGCCGTAGCTGATGTTGTTGTACACGTCGAAGCGGCCGTCGGCGTCCTGGATCTCGATTCCGCTCGCGGAGATGTTGCGGCACAGGTTGTTGCGGAGCACGACCAGGGACCCGCTTCCCGCGGACTGCCCTGTCACGAAGAGCCCGTCCGGATTGCCCGTGCCGCTGCCGCCTGTCACCTCCATCCACTCCACCGTGACGAAGTCGTCCTGCACCGCGAGGGCCGGCGTGACGGCGGCGCCGTTGTCGATCACCACGCCCTGGCCCGGGAGGCCGTAGTGGCGGTTGCCCCCGTCGGCGGTGAGCGTGATGGTGTGGCTGGCGTCGGTGGTCGAGCCGTCGATCACCAGGCCGCCAGCGAAGTCCGCGCCGCCCGCGTCGTCGTACGCGATGCCCACTTCGCTGCGGTTGTCGGCGACGAGGCTCGCGGTCGGCGCCGGGAAGTAGAAGCAGGGAGCGGCGGGCGGCGGGGACCCGCCCTGTCCGTCGATACAGGCCTCCCAGGCGACGAGGGTCGCGAACTGGCGGCGGATCGTGTAGCCGTGGTTGCCGGTGGATCCGGCATACGGTGTCGTGAGAGTGATCTGGGAGTCTGACGTGACGCTCAGGACCGTGTAGTTCGTCGAGGTCGTGCAGGTCGGGAACACCTGGTCGCAGATGCTGATCACGTCGCCGCGACCCCGGTTGATCGCCAGCCACGAGGTGCCCACGCCGGCCACGGCCTGCGAGGCGTTGATCGTGTTGATGGAGCCCGTGGAGCTGTCGGGGGCGCTGCCGATCGAGCGGTAGTTCACCGGGGCCGCCATCAGGTACACGCTGAACTCCGAGGTGTCGGAGAACGCCGCGCAGACGCCCCCGTCGGTGCACAGGGTGGTGGTGGCGGTGATGCGGTCGCCGGACGCGCCGCCGATCACGGCCGAGAAGGACTGGGATCCCGCCCCGCCGTGGGTGACGTTCTGGAAGCCGGCGAAGACCTCGCCCTCGCCGTTGCCCGAGGGGTCGACGCCCGACGGGTTCTTGAAGAACTCGATGCGGTACGACCCCGCTGGGACGTCGAGCGCGTAGCTCACGACGAGCGACGCACCGGCGATGGAGACGCTGTTGATCACCGGGAAGTTCAGCTGGTTGTTCGGCCCCGCGTCCGCGTCCAGCGCGTCGTTGGCGGTCACGTTGTCGCCGTTCATGTCGATACCCAGGCCAGCGTTGCCGTAGATGCGATTGCCGAGCACCGCGTTGCCCGCCGAGGTGGTATATGCGGCGACTCCCTCGGCCAGGCCGCCTGAGATCAGGTTGGCGGCGCCTGCTACGACACCGCCAATCAGGTTGTTGTCGGAGCCTCCGACGACGGTGCCGTCGAGTGCGATCCCCGCGCCGGCGTTGCCGAGGGGCAACGTGCCGGCGGCGTTCGTGCCGACGTAGTTCCCCTGGATCGTGTTGCCGCTCGAATCCCACAGCTCGATGCCGCGGGAGAAACCCACGTTGTTTCCGGAGACCAGGTTCCGATCGGCGGGTGCTGTCCCGCCGAGGGTGACGCCGCCGGCGAACAACTCGATGCCGGCTTCGGCCCCCGCCGCGTCCCGGTTGTTCCCGAGGGCGGCGGTGCCGGCGGCGTTCGTGCCGACGTAGTTGCCGGCGATCACCGACCCCGCGCCTCCGACGCTGACCTGGATGCCGTGGCCCGCGAAGCGGTTGATCACCAGGCCTCGAACGGTCGCCGGCGCGGCAATGGTCAGCCCGTTGACGCCGGCGCCCGTCGCCGTCCCGTTCAGCTCGATCAGCAGGACGGCGTTGCTGCCCACGGCAAGCGTGTTGGCGGCCGATCCGGCCTGCGAGTAGCCGTCGATCGTGACCGCCCGGGTGATGGTCGGCAGCCCGGCCGCTCCGACGGCGATCGAGTAGGGTCCGGCGCCCAGGGCGAAGTTGATCGTGTTGGCGACGCCGCCGAAGTTCGACTCCTGGATGGCCGCGCGGAGGGTGCAGACACCGCCCCCGACGTCACACACGCCGTTGAGGCCCGCGTCCGCCGTGTCGAGCGTGCTGTTGACGACGAAGTTGAGCGCCGCTGCGGGCCCGGGCGCGAGGGCCAGGCCGGTGCCTACGAGGAGGGCGAGCAGAGCTCGCCGCCACCTGCTCCGGACAGCAGAACCACGGCCCCCAGTCGCCACGACGCGCCTCCCCCCGGGCTCGCCCGTCCGCCGTGTGCGGGCGCTTTCCCAAGCGCCCCCAGGCGGTCGATCCCCCGCGCCTCAGCGGAGCAAGATCCACGCCGCACGCCAAGTGATTGACCTGTCGAGGGTCAGGCTGGGCGTGGCGGCGCCGTCTGGCGCACTTTCAGACAGAACCTAAAGTAATACTTTAACTCTCGCCGGACAAGCGAAATCCCGTCTGTCCCTGCCGTGGGAATGCGCGCGGTGGTCGCGCGGTACTGGTTTCGACCGGCCGGCAACCGCCGGCCGAAACGAGCGAGGTGGGACGATGAGCCGAACACGAATCGGGTTCCTGCTGGCCGCTGCTGCCCTGATCGGCGCGTCCGAGGCGCGCCCCCAGGGGCTCACCGAGGCCCCGGCGACCTTGGTCGCCGTCTCGGTGCAGCTCGACGGGCGACAGGTGTCGCTCTATCCGGCCCCGGACGGCTCCGGCCGCTACTACCTCGAGGCGCGCGCGGGCAGCCGCTACGCGGTGGCTCTCGCCAACCGCACGGGCGAGCGGGTCGGCGTGGTTCTCACAGTCGACGGCCTCAACGCCATCAGCGGCGAGCGAGACAGCGGGCGCGGGCGGATGTACGTGCTCGACCCGTGGCAGAGCACGACCGTGCAGGGCTGGCGCTCGTCGCTCCAGGAGGTCCGCCAGTTCACGTTCGTGGACGAGCGGCGCTCGTACGCCGCGCGCTCCGGCAAGGCCAACGAGAAGATGGGCTGGATCGAGGTCGCCGTGTACCGCGAGCGCCGCGCCCTTGCCCAGGCGACGCCCGTCCCCTACTCCGAGCCGCGGCGGCCCTACCCCGTCGAGGACCAGGCCAAGCGCGACCGCGCGCAGGCTCCCGCGGCGCCGGAAGCGTCTTCGAGCAAGGACGAACGCGACTCCGATGCACGGGCCGAGGCTGGAAGCGCCAAGCTGCGCTCTTATCCCGGCACGGGCTGGGGCGACCGCGCCCACGATCCCGTTGTGCTCGTGAGCTTCGACCCCGAGCCCGAGCCGCGCGAGCGCATCACGCTACGCTACGAGTACCGCTCGGCCCTGGTCGCGCTCGGCGTGCTGCCCCCGCGGACGGGCTCGCACGACCGCCTGTGGCAGCGCGAGCACGCCGAACCGGGCTTCGCCCAGCCCCCGCGCTGGTAGCCGGACGTTCGTCCCGGTCCGCCGCGGAAACGATGGCCCACGGCCAGGCCAACGGCCGAAGGCCACGGGTAGCGGTGGAACCGGAGGGCTCCCGGGACGGGTCGCCGGTCGAGGCGAATGGGCCCGTCACGGGATCCCGGTCCGCCGCGGAGACGATGGCCCACGGCCAGGCCAACGGCCGAAGGCCACGGGTAGCGGTGGAACCGGAGGGCTCCCGGGACGGGTCGATCAGCGCCGGACGGCGATCGCCTGCATCTCGAAGCGGGCGCCGAACAGCAGCGGCCCGGAGCCGATGAATGCCCGCGCCGGCAGCTCCTTGGTGAAGTAGCCGGGGTAGACCTTGTTCCAGGTGTCGAACAGCGACACGTCCGAGCAGAACACCTGCACCGAGACCAGATCGTCCATCGTCATGTCCGCCGCCGCGAGCACGGCCTTGAACTGGTCGAGCACCAGCCGCGCCTCCTGCTCGGCCGTGGCCGGCGGCTTGCCGGTCGCAGCGTCGAGCCCGATCCGGCCGGCGAGGTACAGCGTGTCGCCCACCAGAACGGCGTCGCTGAACGGCAGCGCCAGCTTGCCCGGCAGGTTGATGTGCCTGCGCACCGGCGCCGCCTTCGCGACGCCCAGCCCCAGGCCTGCGCCGGCGCCCAGGCCGGCCACGAACACCGCCCCCACGACCAACGCTCGTCGCATCTTCCCCTCCCTCAAGCTCCGAGGCGGTCGCCCGCGATCAGCAGGCGCTCCGCGATCTCCAGCACGTCCACCGGCCAGAACTGTCGCGGGCGCGGACGCCGAGCGCGCGGCGCGAGCGGCCGGCAGCTCAGCACCATCGACCGCCACTGCAGCGGCACGGCGTCGCGGCCATGAACGGCCCCGAGGAGCGCCCCCGCCACGGCCGCGTTCGTGTCCGTGTCGCCGCCGCGCCGCACGGTGGCGACCACCCCCTGCTCCAGGCTCTCCGCGTGCAGCAGCTCGTAGAAGGCGTTCTGCAGCGCGATGCGCACCCAGCCCTCCGAGCCCTGGTCGCAGACCGGCGGCTCGCGCCGCGCGGCGTCGAGCGCCTCGCGCAGCAGCAGCGCCGCGCGCGCCGCCTCGGCCCACGCAACCGCCGCGCGCCACGCCGCCACGGCGCCGCCTCCGACGTGCACCGCGTGCGCGACCGCCACGACGAACGCCGCGGTCGCGTCGCCGCACACCGGGCTCGGGTGGGTGAGGCTCGCGTCCTGCCGGGCGAGCTCGGCCGCGAGCGCCGGCTCGAGGGCGTGAGCGTAGACGCCGAGCGGGCTCGCGCGCATCAGCGAGCCGTTCGCCTGGCTGGCGGGGTTCGGGTGATCGCGCAAGGCCGCCCCGACGGTGTCGCCCACGTCGAAGGGCGACGAGCGCAGCCACTCGCGGTAGGCCTCGAGCACGGCTTCCCGCTCGAAGCCTTCGTGCACGACGATCGAGCGCGCCAGCGTCAGCGCCAGCTCCGAGTCGTCGGTGGGCTGCCCGGCCAGGAGGTCCCAGCGGCCGCCGTTCTCCAGTCGGTCCGGCCCGAGCGGATCGCGCGCCGCGATCGTCGCCGCCTGCTCGAACTCCACGAGCGCGCCCAGGCTGTCGCCCGCCACCTGCCCGAAAAGCGCGCCCTGTGCGCGCGCGAGCCGGCCCGCGTGGCGCACCAGCTGACCGCGGACCAGCCGCACGGGTGCGACCCGGCTCTTCGGCTCGCCGGGCCCGCCGCCGAGCGTGTGCCACGGCCGGCCGAGCAGCACGCCCACGACCGCGCGCGGCCCGCCGAACGCGCAGACGCAGCGGCTGTCGCCGTCTTTGGAGTAGCCCACCTCGCGGCCCTGCTCGTCGACGAGCAGCGCGCCGGCTCCGCGCAGCAGCGCGTGCCCGCCGGCGTAGTCCCAGGAGCACGGCGAGTTGAGCGAGACGGCCGCCGCCGCCTCGCCCGCGGCCACGAGCGCCAGGCGGTGCGCGATGCTCGGCACGCAGCGGAAGCGCGCGGGCGTGACGCAGGCGGAGTTGCCGGCGGGGTCCGCGTCGCCCGCGCTCGAGACCAGCACGACGTCGTGGGGCCCGAGCGGACCCTCAGCGACCGGCGCGACGGGCCGGCCGTTGCGCCGCACCGGGCCGCAGCCCTCGGCCCAGGCGAACAGGTCGCCGCCGTCGTCGGGATAGGAAAACGCGAACACGACGCCGAGGCACGGCCGCGCGTCCACCAGCAGCGCGATCGAGACCGCGCTGCCGCGGCGTCCGCGCAGGTAGTCGCGCGTCCCGTCGTTCGGGTCCACGATCCAGAGCGGCTCGCCCGGACGCCCGGGGGCCCGCCCGGTCTCCTCGCCCAGGAATCCCGAGCCGGGCAGTCCCGAGAGCAGGCGCTCGCGGATCAGGCGCTCCGCCTCGGTGTCGGCCTCGGCCTTGTCGTCCTCTCCGCGCGGTCCGCCGGGCCGGTGCAGGTCGGCGCGCAGCAGCTCGCCGGCCTCGCGCGCCGCCGCGACCGCCAGCTCGAGCGCGCGCGAGAGATCCCGGGACATGGCGCGCGATTCTGCTCCGGCGCGAGCGCCCGATCAAACGCGCGTCGGCGGCGTCAGGAGCGCGGGCGCCGCGGCGGCTGCAGCTCGACGCGCCGGCGATCGCGGCCGGCCAGCACCTCGCTGCTCGTGCGCAGCGAGCCGTGGTCCTCGTCCTGCAGGCCGTAGGCGCGGCCGATCTCGTCCACGTTGCTCTGGTCGGGCGTCGGCGTGCTGCCGCCGGGCAGGTTCTCGCCGACGTACTCGTTGGCCAGGCTGTCGTCGTCCGGGTCCCCCACCAGGATCAGCTCGTCCTCGTGCGGGATCGATTCCCGGCGGCGCGAGAACGCGGGCAGCACGCCGGTGCGCCAGGCCTCCGCGGCGACCGCCGTGGCCGACTGCTGGCGGGGCTGCGAGTCGTCGAGCGGCGCGAGCCGAAGGCGCCGCGGCAGGGCGCCGCGCCTGCCGTTGCCGCTTCGACCCGGTTTCGCGCGCCGGCTGGCCATGGCTCAGTGCTCTCGTGATTACCTTGCGCCCGCCCGCGTCGGCACGTCAAGGCTTTTCGCACGCATAGCGATCCGCGCGCGCCGTGCCACAGACGAGGCCCCGGATGCAACAAAAAAAGCGCCGGGCCCGTAGGCCCGGCGCGGCGAGAGCGGCGAGACGAACTCGTTAGAACTTGTAGGTCAGGTTGAGGTAGCTCGTCCAGCCGTCGTAGCTTCCGTTGACCGGGTTCAGGAAGAACGAAGCAGGCATGTAGTAGAGCGTCTGCCCGGTCTGGTCGTCGCTGTACACGTACTTCTCCCACCAACCGCCCAGGGCGACGGTCCACGATGGGTTGAGCTGCCAGCGGATCTTGCCGGAGAAGTGGTTGATCTCGGTGTCGTCGAAGTCTGCGATGTCCTCGACCGGTCCCGTCGTCGGGGGCCGTGCAAGGGCGCCCGCCTCAAAGTCGTTGTTTCCGTCCACTTTCTGATAGCGGTAGAAGACGCTCAGGAACCACTTGTCCGGGACGATCGTGAAATCCGCGCCCGCTCCGAACGAGTCGACCGTGTCCTCCACCGTCGAGGTCCACGCCCAACCGGGGTTGAACGTGATCGTGGCGCCGCTCTGCGTGCCGGTCTGGTAGTCGAAGATGTCCTCGCGCGAGTAGAAGGCGTAGAGCGTGAACCTGTCCGAGGGCGTGATGTCCGCGTCAAGGCTGAACGTCTCGTACTTCGCCTCCATGAGGCCGAGCGGCGCCGTGGTGCCGTTCGGGCAGAAAGTGGCCGCGTCGCCCACGCTACCGGCGTGGTAGTCGGCGTTGCAGGAGACAGCCGAGTCGTCGTAGGTGTCCTTGTTCCAGAAGTAGGACGCGCCGACGCTGAAGATACCGCCCGGGCTGAACTGCGCCTGGATGCCCAGGCGGTCGCGATCGCGCTTGGC
>CAZMRX010000198.1:0-9940 GCA_964568755.1 uncultured Acidobacteriota bacterium
TCGGGGCCATGGCGGCGCTGGCCGGGCGCCGTGCGCGGGCCAATGTTATCGGCGTTCTGGCCTGTGTTGAAAATATGCCCGGGCCGGATGCGCAGCGCCCCGGCGATATTATCACTTCCATGTCCGGGCAGACGATCGAAGTGCTCAATACCGATGCGGAAGGCCGCCTGGTGCTGGCCGACGCCATGACCTATGTGCAGCGTAAATATAAACCGCGCGCCGTGATTGATCTGGCGACCCTGACCGGTGCGATCACCATTGCGCTGGGCGATGTGCATGCCGGCCTGTTCAGCAATAATGACACGCTTTCAGCGCATATTGATAAAGCAGGCAAGGCAGTAGGTGAAACCGTGTGGCGCATGCCGATGGGCAGTCAATATGACAGCAAGATAAAATCCAAATTCGCGGATATGCAGAACATCTCCAATGCAGCGGGCGCAGGCTCAATTACGGCAGCGCAGTACCAGGTAGCCGTCGAGCTCGCGCCCGCGCATCGCCGATGCCGGGTCCGCGCGCCGGAGGCCCTCGAGCACGAGCGCCGTCACGTCCAGGTCGACGGTGATGCGCTCCTTCTCGGGCAGCACGGACTCCTCGAAGTGGAACTGGCCCTCGTCCCACTGGAACACGCTGAAGACGATCTCGCTCACCTGCGCCTGCACCGCGGACCACAGCTCCTGCGGCGAGAGCGCGCCCGTCTCGACGAGCGCGCGGCCCTGCCTGCGCCCCTGCGCGAGCGCCCGCACCGAGGCCTCGTTCTGCTCGCGGGTGATCTTGCCTCCCCGCAGCAACACCTCGCCGAGCCGGTCGGTCGGCAGGTTGCTGGTCGCGAAGACGACGCGCCCGGCCTTCAGGTAGAGCGCCTTCCGGGCGCCGCCCGAGGTGAGCGCCAGGATGCCCGTGGCTGCCCACTCCTGCAGCTCGCGCAGCAGCTCGGGCAGGGAAAGCCGTGCCAGGGTGCCCCGCAACCCGCCGGGCACCGCGAACGGCTCGAGACGCTTCGCGGGGGTGCTCATGCGCAGTGGACGGCTCGAGGATTCTAGGAGGCGCCCGTCCAGGTGTCAAAAAGCAGCCGGCTCACGGGCGCGGCGGGACTCTCAAGGCGCGCCGATCGACGCTCCCGAGGCCCGCGTGTCGAGCGATGCGAGCGCGACGCCGGTGTAGTAGTGCTTCAGGATCTGCTCGAACGACGAGCCCTCGCGCGCCATGCCCGCGGCGCCGGCCTGGCACAGCCCGACGCCGTGGCCCCAGCCCTTCCCCGTGATGACGAAGCGCTCGACCCCTCCGTCTTCGCCCGTCTCGCGCTGCAGCACGAACAGGCTCTCGCGCAGCCCGAGCCCGAGCCGCACGCGCTGGCCGCGCAGCTCCAGCTCGCCCTCGGAGCCCACGACCTTCAGCTCCACGACGCGCCCGGAAACCCCGACGCGAACCGGGACGAGGTCGCGCACCTCCCCGACGCTCCCGTAGCGTGCCACCGCGCGCGCCACGTCGGCGGGGCGCAGGCTCACCTGCCAGCTGGCGCCCGCCCGCTCCTCGCCGCTGCGCGTGCGCTCGGTCGCGCACGCCACGCCGCGCAGGTACGGGGCGCCGTCCTCGAAGACGGCGGTCCCCTCCTCGGTGTGGCCGCCGCAGGTCGAGGTGTAGAAGGCGTGGATCGGCCGCCCGCGCCAGGTGGCGACGGTCCCGCGCGTCTCGGCGACGGCGCGGTCGGTGAGCGGGTGCTCCGAGGACACGCCGCGATAGACCTGGCAGGCCGCGGTCGCGCACACGTCGTAGCCGCGCGCGGAGTAGTCGCCGAGGTGCGCCAGCGCGTAGCTGCGCGCGGCGACTGCCTGCGCCTTCTGCGCCTCGATGTGCGGCACCGCCTCGGGCGCCAGCTCGTTCGGCACCACGCCGCGCAGGTACTCCTCGAGCGCCACCACGTTCACCACCGTGATCCTGGCGTCCTCGGCCGGCAGGACCTCGAGGGCGCCCCGCAGCGGCGTCGCGTCGACCGACAGCAGCCCCGCTCCCTCGGCCGGCTGCACCAGTGCGCGCTCCAGCTCGTCGCCCGTCTCGAGCAGGCGGATCCGGCCGGCGCGGGCCGACGCCCGGAACGTCGCGCGCGGGAGCAGCCGCACCAGCGCCACGTTCTCGCCCGCCGCGACGCCGCGGACGCTCACGTCGCCCTCCGCGCGGATCGAGGACTCCTCGACCTCGACCCTCACCCCGACGCGAATCGGTCGCTCGCTGGCGTCGAGGGCCGTCAGCAGCACGCTCCCGGGACCGAGCGCCGGCAGCGGGGCCTCGCGGGTCGTGCGGCAGCTCGCCACGGCGAGCCAGGCTCCCGCGACCGCCGCGGCCCAGGCCACGCCGGCGTGGTGAACGACGCGTGCGCGCGTCAAGACCCTTGCGGAGCCTCGTTGTAGTAGAAGCTCACGTTCATCGTCACGCGCGGCGGCCCGTAGTCGTCCGGCAGCGGCAGCATCCGGCTGCTCGACAGCGCGTTCTGCGCCGCGCGGTCGAGCGAGGCGGTGCCCGACGACTTCAGCAGCCGCAGCGCCGACATGGTCCCGTCCCTCTCGACCGTGAACTCGAAGTCGACGTGGCCCCGGGCGGCGCCGAACAGCGCCGCCTGCGGGACGATCCAGTTCCTGTAGACCTCGTCCTTGAACCGGCTGATCCAGAGCGTGAAGTCGGCGCCCTGGGGGTCGAAGTAGAGCCCCCCCAGGTTCTGCCCGGTCCCGGTGGGAATCCCCGCGCGCGACTCGCGCTGCGCGCGGCGCGTCACGTCCTCGACGGCTCCCGCGATCGAGGGGCCGATCGGCCCGGGCATCCGCCGCACCCCCTCGTCCCCCCGGGGCTGCTGCCCCAGGAGGCCCGGGGGCAGCCTCAGTCCCGGGCGGCCCGCCTGCTCCTCGACGGCCTGGGCCTTCTGTGCCGCTTCCGCAGGGCTCGGAGGGGCCGGAGTCGCCGGCGGGGGCGTTGCCGGTGCGACGGGTGTGGCCGCCATGGTGCCCTTCGGCGCCTTGGTCAGATCGTCCTCGCGGCGCAGGATCATCGGTCCCTTCTGCCGCACGTCGGACGGCGGCCCGACGCTGATCCGGTCCTTGGCCTGCGAGGGGGGCGGCGTCGGGGCCGGAGCGGGGACGGGCCGCGGCGCCGCGGGGCGCCTCTCGGGCGGGAGCAGCTGGCGCAGCGTCTCGGGCCGCGGCATGAACACGATGTCCTTGCGCTCCAGGGTGCTGGGGTCGAAATCCGTCGGCTTCGAAGGCGTTGGCGGCCTGAGGAACAGGATCATCAGGATCGTGAGGTGGAGGATCGCGGAGACCAGGAAGCCCTGGCGCTGATTGAAGCGCTGCACACTAAGCCCCGCGTAAACCCCTGCCCTTGAACCGACAGGCTACCACGGGCGGCCACCGCCGATCAACTAATCCCTACCAGATGTGGCAGTTGGGAGGACGCAAGCCCCAAGGTATGGCCTCCGCGGCCCTGCAAAACTCAGTGTTCGGCCATGCGCTCGAGGATGCTCAGTGCGAGCGCGAGGGCACGCCTTCCGTCCGGCCCCGAGACCAGGGGCCGGGACCGATCCCGGACGCAAGTCGCGAAGGCCTCGATCTGGAGGCGGAGCGGCTCCTGGTCCGGCGAGCCCTCGCGGGTGGTCACGATGCGCGGCCCTCCCTCGCTCCCCACCTCGAGCTTGTAGACCTGGGCCTCGCGGGCGCCGAAATCGGCCGAGACGTAGGTCCGCGGCGCGAAGACCCGGAACTTGCGCACCTTCTCGAGCGACACGCGGCTCGCGGTCAGGTTGGCGATCAGGCCCGAAGCGAAGCGCAGGCGCGCGTTCGCGATGTCCACCCGCGGCGTGAGCACGGGCACGCCAACCGCCTCGATCTGCACCGGGGCGGAGCCGTCGAGCGCGAGCACGATGTCGAGGTCGTGGACCATCAGGTCCAGCACCACGTCCACGTCCAGGCTGCGCGGGGAGAAGGAGCCGAGCCGGTGGACCTCGACGAAGCGCGCGCCACGGCCGGCGCGGAGCAGCGCCTCGGTCGCCGGGTTGAAGCGCTCGATGTGCCCGACCTGCAGCACCCGGCCCGAAGCCTCGGCGAGCGCGATCAAGTCGTCGGCTTCCGCGAGCGTCGCCGTCATCGGCTTCTCGAGCAGCACGTCGCGGCCGGCCTCGAGCGCCTGCCGAGCTACGGCGTGGTGCGACTGGGTCGGCACCGCGACCGACAGGGCTTCCGTTGCGGCGAGCAACGCCGCGAGGTCCGGAAACGCGGGACAGCCGTACTCCGCGGCCACGGCGGAGGCGCGCCCCGCGTCCGTGTCGTAGACGCCGGCGAGCGCGGCCCCGGGTGTCGCCGCCCAGACGCGCGCGTGGTGCCGCCCCAGCGCGCCCACGCCCACCACCCCTGCCCGGACCCGCTCAGCCATTCTTCTCGGGTCCCGGCGTTGGAACCAGGCCGACGACCGCCAGCCGCTCCGAGTCGGCCCGCTCCAGGAACGCCGAACGGTCGATCAGCAGCGTGCGAGAGGCGTCGATCGCCAGGACGCGGGCGCCCGCCTCGGCCATCGCGTCGAGCGTGCCCGGGCCCACCACCGGCACGTCGAAGCGCATGTCCTGCTTCGGCTTCGACACCTTGACCACGGTCGTCCCCGGCCCCGCGATGCGGCCGGCGCGGCGGATCGTCTCGTCGGTGCCCTCCATCGCCTCGAGCGCCACCGCGGCGCAGCCCTTCACCACCGCCGTCTGGCCGAGGTCCATGCCCGCGAGCACCCGGGCGACAGTCTCGCCGTAGGCGACGTCTCTCTGCTCGTCGCCGTCCGGCCGCCGCCGCGTCATCGGCCCCGGCAGCGCGAGCTGGTCCTCCAGGAACGCCACCGACGGCAGCAGCGTGATGCCCTCGCGCGCGAGCGCGTCCGCCACCGCTCCGATCAGGCTGTCCGTGTTGCGAAAGGCCAGCCGCGCCAGCACGCCCAGCAGCTTCAGGTCGGGCACCACGTCCGAGAAGATCTGGCGGTGCTGGACCTGCCCGGCCATCACCGCCTCGCGCGCGCCGGCGCCGTGCAGGATCTCGATCGCCCGGCCGAGCTGGCCGAGCGAGATCCAGTGCAGCTCGTCCACCTCGCGCTCCAGCTCCGGCGAGGTCTCCTCGCGGAGCGCCAGCGCCACCACCCGCCGGCCGGCCCGGCGCGCGCCCGCCGCCGCCAGGAACGGGAAGCGGCCGTTGCCGGCGATCAGGCCGAGGGCCTCCTGAGCCAGGCGCCCTACTCCCCGGCCTCGTCGTCCGCGGGCCCGCGACGCCGCTCGAGCACCACCCCGCGCTTCGAGCTGCGGACGAACGCGACCAGCGTGCGCACCTCGTCGGTGGCCGCGACCTCCGCCTCGATTCGCGCGAGCGCCTCGGCGAGCGCCAGCTCGCGCGCCTGCAGCAGCCGGCACGCCTGCTTGAGCGCGCCGATCCGCTCCGCCGTGAAGCCGCGGCGCCGCAGCCCGACCAGGTTGAGCCCGAAGAAGCGGGCCCGGTTCCCCACCGTCAGCGAGTAGGGCAGCACGTCCCGGGTGGCGACGGTGGCCCCGCCCACGAAAGCGTGCTCGCCCACGCGGCAGAACTGGTGCACGCCCGAGAGCCCCCCGATCGTCGCGTAGTCCTGCACCTCGACGTGGCCCGAGAGCGCGGCCGCGTTGGCGAAGATCGTGTGGCTGCCGACGCTGCAGTCGTGCGCCACGTGCACCTGGGCCATGAACAGGTTCGCCGAGCCGACCCGGGTCACCCCGCCTCCGCCCGCGGTCCCGCGGTGAACCGTGACGCCCTCGCGGAACACGTTGCGGTCGCCGATCGCAACCCGCGTGTCCTCGTCGCGGTACTTGAGGTCCTGCGGCGCCAGGCCGATGGACGTGAAGGGGAAGAAGCGGTTGCGCTCCCCGATCTGCGTGCGGCCCTCGATCACGACGTGCGAGTCGAGCACGCTGCCGCGGCCGAGGCTCACCCGCGGGCCCACGATGCAGAACGGGCCCACCCGCACTCCCGGCTCGAGCCGAGCCGAAGGCGCCACGCGCGCGAGCGGGTCGACCGCGGGCGGCTCCAGCACCGCCACCTGCAGCAGCAAGCGCGCCTCCGCGGCGCGCGCCTCGCCCACGCGCACGTCGCCGCGGAAGCGGGCCAGCTGACCGCGCCGCTGCTCGAGCCGGACCTCGAGCCGCAGCTGGTCGCCCGGCACCACCGGCCGGCGGAACTTCGCGCCGTCGAAGCCGACCACCCGGATCTCGAGCGCGCGCGGGTCCTCCGCGGTGGTCAGCAGCCAGATCCCGGCGGCCTGCGCCATCGACTCCAGGATCAGCACCCCCGGCATCACCGGCTGGCCCGGGAAGTGGCCGGCGAAGAAGTCCTCGCTGCCGGTGACGTTCTTCGCGGCGACCAGGCCTCCGCCCGCGTCGTGCTCGAGGATCCGGTCCACGAGCACGAACGGGTACTGGGTCGGGATCTGGCGGACCAGCCGCCCGATCTCGCCTGTGGTCATGCGGACGGGCGGCCCTCGCTACGGCTTGGGAGCTGGCGGAGGCGCGGGCGGCGCCGCCGCGGCGGCCGGCTTGGCCTTCTCCACCTCGTCGGCCTTGGCGATCACGTCGCGGGTGATGTCGAACTCGCGGTTGATGGTGTAGGCGACCTGCGAGTCGAGCACCAGGTCGAGGCCCTTGTCCTTGGCCACCAGCTCGACGAGCGGGCGCACCTTCTGCTGGAACTCGCCGTTGATCGCCTGCGCCTGCTGCTGGGCGCGCTCGCGCATGCGGTTGATCTCGGCCTGGCCGTCCTCGAGGAACGCCTGGCGCTCGCGCGTCTTGCGCACGATGTCCTGCTGCTTCTTGTCGCGGGCCTCCGGGCTCAGCACGGCGCCTTGCTTCTCGAGCTCCTCCTGGAGCGTCTTGAGCGCCGTGTCCAGCTTGCCGAGCTCGGTCTGCTTCTTGGTCGCCTCGGCGTTGATCTCGGTCTGCAGCTTCTCGAGCTGCGACGCGAAGCTCTTGCCGAGCAGGCTCTCGGCCGAGACCCTGGCCATGTCGATCACGGCCACGCGCGGGGAGCGGGCGGCGGCGGGCTCCTGGGCGGATGCAGCCGCGGCCACGGCCGCTCCTGCGAGAACGGCGACGAACGTCTTCATCATGTCTTCTCCTTAGAAGGTGGTACCGACTGCGAACTTGAAGGTCGAGTAGGGCGTGTAGAGCTTCTCGTAGAAGGTCTTGCGGTTCGGGTTCCAGGCGTAGATCAGCCGGAACGGCACGTTCAGCACCGGCATGATGAAGCGCAGCTCGGCGCCCGTGGAGATCCGGAACTCGCTGAGGTCGATCGGGTCGCCCTCGAGGAACGCCCCGCCCGCGTCGAAGAACAGCAGCGCGCGCAGCGGGCCGAACACGTCGAAGTAGTACTCGGCGTTGAACAGGCCGAACTTGTTGCCTCCCAGCACGCGCCCCTGCGAGTCCACCGGGCCGATGCTGCGGATGTCGTAGCCGCGCACCTGGGTCTCGCCGCCCAGGAAGTAGCGCTGGTAGAGAGGCAGCACCTGGGTGTCGCCGAACTGCTGGATGAGAGCCGCCTCGGCGCGCACCCCGAGCGCCATCTTGCGCCCGAACGGCTTGTAGACGATCGCCTCCAGGCTGGGGCGGTAGTAGTTCACGGTCCCGCCGAGCGGCCCGCCGGCGAACATCACGGTGGCGGTGTGGCGCATGCCGGCGCGCGGCGTGTAGGGGTTGTCGACGGTGTTGTAGACCAGGCTCGGTGTGATCCGGCTCTCGGTGCGGTCCGCGTAGTCCCCGAACAGCAGCGGATCGTAGGCCGGGCTGCCGCCGCCGGTGATGCCGCCCGCGCCCGGGAGGAACGGGTTCGTGAGGTCGGCCGGGTCGGCCTCGGAGAGCTTGATCACCTCGTAGGTGTAGTTCAGGAAGGCGCGCGACCACCTCCCCACCAGGAACCCGGTCACGAGGCTGGCGCCGGTGCTCTCCTGCGTGTAGCCCGCGACGTTGGCGTAGCTGTAGTAGGTGATCTTGCGCTTGAAGATGTCGGCGCCCGCCGTGATCGGCCGGTCGAGGAAGTAGGGCTCGCTCACCGAGAGCGAGTAGTTCTTGGTCCGGCTGCCGCTCTGGACGTAGACCTGGAACGTCTCGCCCGCGCCGAGGAAGTTGGTGGTGGAGAAGGACGCGTTGATGAACGCGCCCTCGTAGCCCGAGACGCCGCCGCCGAAGGTGAACTGGTTGCGGTTCTGCTCCTCGACCTTGAACGTGACGTCGACCTTGTTCTCCGCGTCCGGGCTCGGTTGGATGTCGGGCGCGCTCTCCATCGCCTTGAAGTAGCCGAGCTGGTTGATGCGCTTGATCGACATCTTGAGGGCCTCGGTGTTGAACACGTCGCCCTCGTTCATGTAGATCTCGCGCCGGATCACCTTGTCGCGCGTCGAGTCGTTGCCGATGAAGTTGAGCTTGCCCAGGAAGTACTGCTTGTCCTCCTCCATCCGCACCGTCACGTCGACCACCTTGCGCTCGGCGTCCGGCTTGCGCTCGGTGCCGCCCGTCCACTGGAAGTAGCCGAGCGAGCCGTACACGTCGCGCAGCTTCTCGTACGCCTTCTTGAAGCGCGAGTCGTTGTAGACCTCGTCTTCCTTGGTCTTGAAGAAGCCGCGGACGAAGTCCTCCTTCAGCACCGTCAGCCCCTCGAACTTGAGCGCGCCCATCTTGTACTGCGCGCCCTCGGTGACCGGGACCTCGAGCTTCATCAGCTTGACCGGCTTCTTCTTGAAGAAGCCCGACTTGCCGTCGGTGTAGCTGATGCGCGGCTGGCCCACGCGCGCCGTCACGTAGCCGTTGTCGAGGTAGAAGTCCTCGATCCGGCCGCGGTCGCCGCGCGGGTCCTCCTGGCCGCCGCCCCACTTGTCCTCGGTGTAGGTGGTCTTGCCGCCCAGCCAGCTGAGGTTGAAGAAGCCGGGCTCCTTCACCTTCTTCATCTTCCCGCGCAGCTTGTCGTCGCTGTAGACCTCGTTGCCGTCGAACACGATCTCGTTGACCTTGGCCTTGGGGCCCTGGTCGATCACGAACGACAGCTGCTGGCCCGAGGCGCCGATGTTCTTGGCCTCGTGCTTGACGCTGCCGAAGGGGTAGCCCTTCGCCGCCAGCATCTCCTTGATGATCGCCTCGACCTTGCGCGCCTTGGCCGGGTCGTAGAAGCTGTCCATCTTGACCTGGGCGTCGCGCTTCTTCAGCTCGTCCTCGATCGTGCTCTGGGTCAGCTCCTTGCTGCCGCGGTAGTCCACGATCTGGATCCGGCGGCGCTCGGTCACGAAGAAGGTGACCACCTTGCCGCGCGGGCCGTCGACCGCCTCGATCCGCAGGTCGTCGAGGAAGCCGGTGTCCCACAGCCGCTTGAAGTCGTCGCGCAGCTTCCTCTCGTCGTAGGGCTCGCCCGGCCTGGTCGAGACGTAGAACAGCAGCGTCTCCTTCTGCAGGAACTGGTTGTTGGCGATCTCGATGCGCTCGATCACCGGCGCCTGCGCCTCCTGGGCGAGCAGCGGGCCCGCGACGGGCCCCGCCACGACGCTCGCCACCAGGAGTGAGACGACGAGACCGCGCATCACGACGACAGCGTTCCGCCCTGGTCGCCCTGCTGGTACCACAGCGCCCCGTCCTTTACCCCCACCGCGATCGGCTGCCCGCTGCGGATCCGGCCCCGGATGAACGCCTCCGAAAGCGCGTCCTCGATGTGACGCTGGATCGCGCGCCGCAGCGGCCGCGCGCCGTAGCTTCGGTCGCCGAGCGTGCGCGCCAGCAGCCACTCGACCGCGTCGTCGCCGATCGAGATCGCGATCCCCTTCTCCTTCAGGTTCGTGTTGAGCTGCTCGACCAGCAGCCGGGTGATCTGCACCAGGTCCGAGTCGGTCAGCGCGTCGAAGATGATGATCTCGTCGATGCGGTTGATGA
>CAZMRX010000199.1:0-9902 GCA_964568755.1 uncultured Acidobacteriota bacterium
CGCCCGCGCGGTCTGGACGCCGTAGTAGGCCTCGGCAGGGATCTGCTTCTCTCCGAGCAGGTCGTGCTCGGTGCGGAACTGCTGGGCCTTGGCCGGGGCCTGTGCGCGGGCCACACCCGGCGCGAGAACGGCCAGCACGAACGCCACGGCTGCGACACGTCGAGTCATGAATGCCTCCAAGCGACTCTCACAGCAGCCAGCGGGCGAGGCCGAGGGCCACGACTGTGCTCGTCGCCGTCGCGACCAGCCCCGGGCGCATGAAGCTGTGATTCAAGAGATAACGGCCGATCCGGGTCGTGCCGGTCTGGTCGAACGAGACCGCGGCGAGCACCGTGCCGTAGGTGGGCAGGAAGAAGTTGCCGTTCACGGCCGGGTAGGCGCCGACGATGAGCGGCGCGGGCAGGCCGATCGCGATCGCCACCGGCCCCAGGATCGCGATCGCCGCGGCCTGGCTGAAGAGCAGCAGCGAGAGCACGAAGAGGCCCACTGCGAAGACCCAGGGGTGGCTCTCCACGGTGGCGGAGATCCCTCCCACGATGGCGGCCCGGTTGCCTTCGAAGAACGAGGAGCCCATCCACGACACGCCCAGGATCGAGATCACCGCGGTGAGCCCGCCCTTCATCACGCTGCCCTTGATCGCCTTCTCGGGATCGGACCTCGCCAGCAGCAGGATCAGTCCGGCCGCGGCCAGCATCACGATCATCGTCGCCCGCCCCATCTCCACCTGGCCCGTCTCCGTGACGCCTTCCCCGACCTGCTCGTAGATCGGCCGCAGGCCGGGGAAGATCCCGATCAGCACGACGGCGGCGATCGCGACCGCGAAGACGGCGCACGAGACGATGGCTGGCCGGCGCTGACCCGGGGCGAGAGCGGACCGCTCGGCCGGAGGGTTCACCTTGCCCTGGGCCAGGCGCTCCTGGTACTCGGGATCCTCGGCGAGTTCCTTGCCCCGGAAGGCGACCGCCAGCGTCCCCGCGGCGAGGCCGACGAGTGTCGCCGGGATCACGACGAGCAGGATCAGCGGCAACCCGAGCGTCCCCGCGAGCGTCACGACGAGAGCGGCCGTCACCGCGGACACCGGGGACGCGATCAGCCCCTGCTGCGAGGCGATCACGCTGATCGAGAGCGGCCGCTCCGGGCGGATGCCGGCCTTGCGCGCGACCTCGGCGATCACGGGCAGGAGCGCGTAGATCACGTGCTGGGTGCCCGAGGCCAGGACCAGCACGTACGTCACCAGCGGCGCGAGGAGCGTGACCCGGCGCGGATTGCCTCGGAGGATCGTTTCGGCGAAGCGGACGACGAGATCGAGGCCGCCCGCCGCCTCCAGGAGCGACAGGGCGGTGATGACGGCGAGAATCATCCCCAGCACGGTGCCGGGGGGGCTCCCGGGAGGCAGCCCGAACAGGAACACGAACACGAAGAGGCCGACGCCACCCATCGGCCCGAGGGCCATGCCGCCCCGGCGCGCGCCCAGGACGATGGCGGTCAGGAGGATCGCGAGCTGGAGCCAGAACCCGGCCCAGGCTCCCGCTGTCATCTCGGGCCGCCCGGCGGCCCCGGGGCTTCGCTCAAGTAACGCAGCAGCTCGGTCTCGAGCCGCAGCCGCAACAGGTGGTACTCGCGCTGCAATCCCTCGGCGTTCTCGTGGCAGGAGAGCGCGACCGTGCAGGTCTCGTAGTCCTCGCACAGCTCCCGGAACAACGGGTCGCGCTCGAACAGGCAGGCCACCCGCTCTCGCTGGTGGGGGAATTGCTCGCCGACGAGCTGAAGGCACGAGGACATGGTGGCCTGCACGCTGCACAATGACCGCAACCCGGCCCCGGCGGAAGTAACAGTCGCGTAAGTTACGGTTTCAGCAGGTGCCGGGCGACCAAGGCTGCCGCAAGGTACTGTCCAGCAGTGCGTTAGCGCTGGCAGGGCAGCCGTCAGCACGCCGAGCACTCACGCTCGGCGACTGGGTCCTATAATGCCCAGGTGGGCCGCCCCGCCGTCGCCGTCCGGATGAGCTACGCCGAGTACCTCGCGGCGGAGGCGCTGGCCGACGTTCGGCACGAGTATCTGGCCGGGGACGTCTGGGCGATGGCCGGTGGAACGATCGAGTACGGCGGACTCGCCTCCGCCGTGGCGCGGGAGATCGGCCTGGCCCTCCGCGGGAAGCCGTGCCGGGCGTACTCCTCCGACGTCCGGGTTCGAATCCGTGAGACCGACCTCACCACCTACCCGGACCTCTCGGTCGTCTGCGGCCAGCTCGAGACCGCGGCCGACGACGTCGATGCGGTCACCAACCCGGTCCTCATCGTCGAGGTGCTGTCCGACTCGACCGAGGCGTACGACCGCGGCGCCAAGTGGGCGCACTACCGGCGGATCAGCTCCCTCCGCGACTACGTGCTCGTCTCGCAGGCCGAGCCGCTCATCGAGGTGTACCGGCGCACCGAGGGTGGCCGATTCGAGCTCTTCGAGGCTCGCGCCGGGGAGACGATCGAGCTCGCCTCGATCGGCGCTCGCCTCGACGTGAGCGCAGTGTACGCAAATCCCCTGGGGACGGCCGCAGGCTAGACGCCTCGTCAGCCGCGGAGCTTCTTGAAGAGCTCCAGGCTCCCGCGAACATGACCCGTCCAGCTAGCGGGACGGCTCTGGCATCCGGAAGCGGGCGTCGTCGAGCGCAGGGTCGATCTCGACCTTCTCGACGACGACCTTCACGCGGTGGGGCCGGCCCTTGACGCCGATCTCGATCGAGTGGGCGAAGCGGAGCCCGCCCGTCTCGCGGTAGTCGGCGAAGGTCGTCTCGGCCTCGACCGTGCGGCCGGCGAGCTGGCGCGGCGACTCGAGGCGGACCAGGAGGTACGTCTGCGCGTCCAGGTACAAGTGCCGTGCGCTGCCGCCCTTCGGAGTCACCGTGAGCTTCCACGTCTCGTGCCCGCCTTCGGTCGTGCGGCCGACCAGCTCCACGGCGTGGCCCTTGGTCTTCCAGTCGAGCAGCGGGCCGCCGATGTCGGCCTGCTCGAGCGCCAGGCGCGCGGCCTCGGCCGGCATCGGCCGGGGCTCCATCTCGCTGTCGAAAGGCGAGACCTGCCAGCCCCGCTCGCCGTCGCTGGCGTAGACGCCGGTCAGACCCTGGACGGTGAACTCCGTGCGGACGCGGCCGGGCCGCTTGATCTCGCGCACCACGAGCGCCTCGCGTCCGCCCGACGCCCGCGCCTTGCCGGTCATGCGGAGCGACTGGACCGCTTCGATCCTCGCGGCACCCCCGCGAGCCTGGAGGTGCCTGGCCACGATCTCGTCCAGCGTCTGCGCTGCGCCGCTCGCGGGCAGGAAGCTGGCGACGACGACGAGCGCCGCCTGCGCACCGAGCGGTGACGTGTTCCTTCGCTTCACACTAGCCACCTCGCTCAGTTCCTCGGGCTCGGGCGGGCAATGGGTCGCGACGGCCGAGCCGGCCCGCTCACCGGCTGCGTGGGCCACATCACGGGCCCGGGGCCCCACCCCCACCACAGCGGGATGCCCTCCTGCGCCTCCTCGGCGGCTTTCGCCTCGGCCTCCGCCGCTCGCGCCTCGGCCTCGCGCGCGCGGGCTTCCGCGTCCCGCACGCGCGCCTCCGACTCCGCCCTCTGCCGGTCGGCCGCCGCCTCCGACGCCTGCTGGCGCAGGATCGCGTCGCGCTCCGCGGGCGTCATCCACTCGCCGTCGAGCTCGACGTAGCCGCGCGCCCGGTAGCCTTCCTCCTCGGTCACCCAGCGGCCCTCGACCGAGACGCGGCCCAGCGCGGCGTTCGCCTCCGGGTCGTTGGGCAGGACCGCCAGCACCCGCGTGTAGGCCTCGCGTGCCTGTGACGAGAGGGCCTGGTCGGAGGCCCAGCGGCCGAGCGCCTGCCAGCCGGCGGCGTCCGTTGCGGCCAGCTGCCCCGCGCGATCGTAGTAGTCGTCGAGCGGCGAGCGACGCTGCTCGATCCGCTCCACGCGGTCTGCCGGGACCGTTATCTTTCCGGCTCCCACGTCGACCTCGACGGACGTCGCGGTGCGCTGCACGATGCGGCCGGATACCTTGCCCCCGCCCTTGAGGTAGACCTCGTCGGCGCCAGCGACGGCGGGCGCGAGAAGGACGAGGAACAGCCAGTTCCTGTTCATCGGACGCTCCCCCAGTCTCAGCCACACGGCTCAGTACGCCTTCAGTCCCGCGGCCCGAAACGCCGCGCACGCCCGCTCGACCGCCTCGGCCGGTGGAGGCTGCACGTCGTTCAGACGGTAATCGAGGCCCAGCTCCTTCCACTTGAAGCGGCCCATCTGGTGGAACGGCAGCACGTCCACGCGCTCCACGTTCCCGAGCTCGGCCACGAAACCGGCGACACCCTCGGCCTCGCCAGGCCGACTCGACCAGCCGGGCACGAGCACGAAGCGCAGCCAGACGGGCCTCTTGCGCTCGGCCAGCCGGCGCGCGAACGCGAGCGTCGGGCCGATCTCCATCCCCGTCAGCTCCTTGTGCAGCGCCGCGTCCCAAGCCTTCATGTCGAGGATCACGAGGTCGGCGACCTCGAGCTCCGCGTCGCTCAGCTTGTCGCCGTAGTAGCCGTTCGTGTCGAGCGCGGTGTGGATTCCCATCGCCCGCGCGGCCCCGAGCAGCTTCACCGCGAAGCGGTGCTGCATCAGCGCCTCTCCCCCGCTGAGCGTAAAGCCGCCGGACATCGTCCGGAGGCCGTGACGGTACTTCTTCAGCTCCTCCGTGGCGCGGTCGATCGTGACCGGGATCCCGTTCGTCATCGTCCAGGTGTCGGGGTTGTGGCAGTAGAGACAGCGCCACATGCAGCCGGCGGTCCACGCGACCACGCGCACGCCGGGACCATCCACCGCCGAGCCGGTCGTGAAGGAGTGCAGGAACCCCATGTCGCCGGTGGCCAGCGCGGACCGGACGTCCGCCTCGGGGACGTCCTTGCCGAGGTTGACGCGGAGCTCGTACGGGCTCTTCGCGGCGAGCGGGACCTGCGCCGGCGGGCGGGCTTCCGACACGTCGCGGCTATCCGTGGAAGGTGCGGTTGATGACGTCCATCTGCTGCTCGCGCGTCAGGCGCACGAAGTTGACCGCGTACCCGGACACCCGGATCGTCAGGCTCGGGTACTTCTCCGGGTGATCCATGGCGTCGAGCAGCGTGTCGCGGTTCAGCACGTTCACGTTCATGTGGAAGCCGGTGACGCCGAAGTACGCGTCGAGGATGCCGGTGAGGTTGCTGACGCGGTCCTCGGCCACCCGGCCCAGGCCCTCGGGCACGAGCGTCGCCGTGAGCGAGATGCCGTCGGCGGCGTCGCGGTACGGGATCTTGGCGACCGAGGCGGCAGCGGCGTGGATGCCGTGGGTGTCGCGGCCGTGCATCGGGTTGGCGCCGGGTGCGAACGGCTCTCCCTTGCGTCGCCCGTCCGGGGTGTTGCCGGTCGCCTTGCCGTACACGACGTTCGAGGTGATGGTGAGGATCGACTGCGTGTGCATCGCGTTGCGGTACGTCGGGTACTTCCGCAGCTTGCCCATGAAGGTGCTCACGACCCAGGTCGCCAGGTGGTCGACCCGGTTGTCGTTGTTGCCGAACACCGGGAACTCGCCCTCGGTCTTGTAGTCCGTGACCAGTCCAGTCTCGTCGCGGACGACCTTGACCTTGGCGTGCTTGATCGCGGACAGGCTGTCGGCGACCACGGACAGGCCGGCCATGCCGAAGGCCATGGTCCGCAGCGGCGCGTAGTCGTGCAGCGCCATCTCGATCCGCTCGTAGGCGTACTTGTCGTGCATGTAGTGGATCACGTTCATGGCGTTGACGTAGACGCCCGCGAGCCAGTCCATCGCCTTCTCGAAGCGGGCGGTCACGTCATCGAAGTCGAGCGTGTCGCCCTCGACCGCGCCGAGCTTGGGGGCCACCTGGTCGCCGGTGACCTCGTCGCGTCCCCCGTTGATCGCGTAGAGCAGGCACTTGGCGAGGTTGGCACGGGCCCCGAAGAACTGCATCTGCTTGCCCACCAGCATCGGCGAGACGCAGCAGGCGATCGCTCCGTCGTCGCCCCACGCGCGGCGCATGATCTCGTCGCTCTCGAACTGGATCGAGCTGGTGTCGATCGCCACCTTCGCCGAGAAGCGGCGGAACGCCTCGGGCAGCCGCGGTGAGTACCAGATGGTGAGGTTCGGCTCCGGCGCGGGGCCGAGATTGTAGAGCGTCTGGAGGAAGCGGTAGCTGGTCCGGGTGACCAGCGGCCGGCCGTCGTCGCCCATGCCGCCGATCGACTCGGTGACCCAGGTCGGATCCCCGGCGAACAGCTCGTCGTACTCGGGGGTGCGGAGGAAGCGCACGATGCGGAGCTTGATCACGAAGTCGTCGATGATCTCCTGCGCCTGCGCCTCGCTCAGGACGCCCTCGGCGAGGTCGCGCGCGAAGTAGACGTCGAGGAAGGTCGAGGTCCGCCCGAGCGACATGGCGGCCCCGTTCTGCTCCTTCACCGCCGCCAGGTAGCCGAAGTAGAGCCACTGGACCGCTTCCTTCGCGGTCGCGGCCGGGCGGGCGATGTCGAAGCCGTAGCCCTTGGCCATCTGCTGCAGCTCTTTCAGGGCCCGGAGCTGCTCGGAGAGCTCCTCGCGATCGCGGATGATCGCGTCCGTGGACATCGCGGCGTCGAGCGCGGCTTTCTCGTGCTGCTTCTTCTCGATCAGCCGGTCCACTCCGTAGAGCGCGATGCGCCGGTAGTCCCCAATGATGCGGCCGCGGCCGTAGGCGTCGGGTAGGCCGGTCAGGACGTGCGAGCTGCGGCACTTGCGGATGTCCGCCGTGTAGGCGTCGAACACTCCCTCGTTGTGGGTCTTGCGGTACTTCGTGAACGCCTCGACGACGTGCGGGTCGGGCGTGTAGCCATAGGCCTTGAGCGCGCCAAGCACCATCCGGAAGCCGCCTTGCGGCATGATCGCGCGCTTGAGCGGCGCCTCGGTCTGGAGGCCGACGACGATCTCGCTCTCACGGTCGATGTAGCCGGGAGCGTGCGCCGTGATCGAGCTCGGGATCTGGGAGACGTCGAGGACGCCCTTCTTCTGCTCCTCGAGGAAGAGCTTGTTGAGCTTTTCCCAGATGGCGAGCGTGCGCGGCGTGGCGGGCGCCAGGAAGCTCTCGTCTCCCTCGTACGGCTCGTAGTTCTGCTGGATGAAGTCCCGGACGTCGATCTGCTTCTGCCAGAGCCCCGATCGGAACCCGCGCCAGGGGGACTCTTCCGCCTTCGCCTTCGTCGCCTGCTGTGCCGTGGCCATCGACTGCTCCTCGCTACTTGGGATCGGTTAGACGCGGGCCGGGACGAGCCCCAGCAACAGCCCGGTGTGCCGGGCGATCATCAGCTCCTCGTTCGTCGGGATCACCCACGCCTGGGCCTTGCTCGCCGGCGTGGAGATGCGTGGCCCCTTGCGCTCGTTCGAATCGGCGTCGAGCTCGACGCCGAGCCAGGCGCACGCCTCGCCGATGCGGCGGCGGATCTCGGCCGAGTTCTCGCCGATCCCGGCGGTGAAGACGAGCCCGTCGATCCCGCCCAATACGGAGGCGAGTCCGCCGATCTCCCGGGCGGCGCGGTACACGAAGTAGTCGACCGCCAGTCGGGCGTCGGGCGCCTGGCTTGACATGAGGTCGCGCATGTCGTTGCTGATTCCCGAGATCCCCAGCAGCCCCGACTTCTTGTAGAGGATCGCCTCCACCTCTTTGGCAGAGAGCCCCAGGCTCTGGAAGAGGTACAGCACGACGCCCGGGTCGAGCGCACCGGGCCGCGTGCCCATGCACAGCCCGTCGAGCGCGGTGAACCCGAGGCTGTGGTCCACGCTCTTCCCGTTCCGGAGGGCGCAGACACTCGCGCCGCTGCCGAGGTGGGCGACGATCACGCGCCCGCGCGCGATCTCCGGCGCCACGTCCGGCAGCACGGAGGCGATGTACTCGTAGGACAGGCCGTGGAACCCGTAGCGCTGGAGCCCGGAGCGGCGGAGCTCCCGCGGCAGCGGAACCAGCTCGGCGACCGCCGGCCCGCCGCGGTGGAAGCTCGTGTCGAAGCAGGCCACCTGGGGCACGCCGGGCAAGCGCTCGGAGACGGCCTCGATCGCAGCCAGGTTGTACGGCTGGTGGAGCGGCGCCAGCGGGATGAGCGCGCGCAGCTCCTCCAGCACCACAGGCGTCACGACGACGGGGCCGGCATATCCCGCGCCGCCATGGACCACGCGATGGCCGACGCCGAGTACGCGCGCGCCGCCGTAGCGGGAGCGCAGCCACGCCGCGAGCGCGTCGAGCGCGCCCTTCCCGTCGCGGACCGTGGCGTCGAGCGCCTCGTCCGCGAGCCGTTCGCCGGCTCCGTCCTTGGCGGAGAGTCGCGGCGACGTGCCGATGCCCTCGATCTGGCCGCGTGCTTCCAGGCGCCAGGGCTCGGCCTCCGACCGCCGGTACACGCAGAACTTGAGGCTCGAGGAGCCGGCGTTCAGAACGAGCGCGTAGTCATCCATCGCCGATTCCCGAGGGGCCCTTCTAGCGCGCTGTGCGAACCGCGGAGCCCGTCTCCTTCAGCACCAGGGTGAGAACGATCGCGAGCCCCACTCCGTACAGGAGTGGCTCGAAGGCCGTCTGGTAGTGCTCGAGCGTCATCGAGTCCGCCCCGCCGCTCACGGCGCGCAGGATGCCGCCGAACACGGGCCCGAGCAGGGCGCTGAAGGTGAAGTTCAGGAAGTTGACGACGCCGGTGGCGGTGCCGCTCACCTCGGGCGGGTTGGCCTCCTTGATGACGGTGTACGGCAGCATCGCCGCGCCCGAGGCGACACCCGCCACGATCCCGAGGACGTAGGGCGGCAGGACGCCCGTGGGCCCGTACAGGATCCAGGCGAGACAGCCGAGGAGCACGAAGGCGCCCGCCAGGATCACTGGCTTCCTGCGGCCGAGGCGGTCCGACACGAAGCCCAGCAGCGGACAGCCGATGATCCAGCCGAGCGGAACGAGAGCCGAGCGCATCACGGCCGACGCGTACTCGTAGCCGTGAGCCTCCTGGAGGAAGCGGACGCCCCAGATCATGTCGAAGATCGTGGTCGGGATGAACAGCAGTCCCGCGATCATCCCGCAGAGGATGGACTGCGGGTTGCGGAAGACGAGCCCCATCGCGCGCAGGGCGCCCTTCAGCCAGTCGCCGCCCTGCTTGGGCTTCTCCTGGGCCGGCAGCAGCAGGTACAGCGCCGCGCCGATGGCCAGCCCGGCGACGCCCATGAAGATCCAGAAGCGGCTCCACGGGACTCCCGCGCCGATCACCGGGCCGACCACGAACTGGCCGGCCGACCCGCCGGCCATCCCGAACATCTGCGTCGCGCCGATGAGCGTCGCCGCCATCGAGGCGGGAAAGCTCTTCGTCGCGACATACACGGCCCCGATCAGCGCGAAGACGCCGCCCGCGCCCTGCAGCAGGCGTCCGAAGCTCGCGACCTGCGCGTCGCCCGTCGCGAAGAGCAGCGCGCCGACCCCGACCGCTGCGGCGCCCAGTGGAACGACCTTGCGCGGCCCCAGCCGGTCCATCGCGGCGCCGGCCACCAGACTGAAGGGCGAGTAGCCCCAGTAGAAGAGGCCGACCATCGAGGCGACGCCCATCGAGGTCAGGCCGAAGGCCTCGGACAGCTGCGGCATCATGACGGCCGGCGCCGAGCGGAGGGTGTACTGGTAGAAGTAGTACACGGCCGTGACCAGCCACGCGACGCCGGCGGCTTTCGAGGCGTTGCTCATGCAGGGGCCTTCACACCGCGGGAAACAGACGATGACTCAATCGGCTGACACGGACGACATACCGGAGGGGCAGAACAGGGCAACGGGGGATAGGACACAGCAACGGGACGGAAAACAGCAACGGAAACCTGGGGGGGGGGGGGGGGGGGGGGGGGGGGGG
>CAZMRX010000200.1:0-9887 GCA_964568755.1 uncultured Acidobacteriota bacterium
GCTAGGGGCCGAGGGGGGCGGGATCCGCCCCGGGGGGCGAGGGGGGGCGGGGTGCCCCCCCTCAAGCCTGTCCAGCCGGTCCGGCTCGCTTCTGTTCGTCCGGTCGTTCCTTTCTGTTGCTCCGTTTTTTCCGTCCGTCCGTTCCTCTTGTCGGCACTTCGTTGTCCAGGCCGGCGACCCGACTCGCTCCGCCGTTGTAAGCTCCAGCCAATGGGCGAGCGGATCGTGGTCTGCCTGACGAGCGCGGAGCAGGAGTACCAGGCGCTCCAGGGCGAGGACGCTCGCAGCGCCGGGCGGCGCCTCGCGGCCGACGTCGAGGTCCTCTTCGCGGAGGACAACGCGGTGCTCCAGATCCAGCAGCTGTTCCGCTTCGTCCACGCCCCCGAGGCCGAGCGCCCGGCGGCGCTGCTGCTGCACACGCGCGTCCCCGACGGGCTCGAGCGCGTCGCCCGCAACGCCGCGCGCGCGGGGATCGGCTGGCTGCTGCTGAATCGCTCGGCCCCCTACGTCGAGGGGCTACGGCGCGAGTACCCTGGGCTGGCGATCGCAGCGGTCACGACCGACCACGTCGAGATCGGCCGGATCCAGGCGCGCCAGCTCGAGCGGCTGCGGCCCGACGCCCGGCACGTGCTCTACGTGCAGGGCCCCGCCGACGCGCCCGCGGCCCGGCTCCGTCTCGAGGGCTTCGAGCAGGCCGTGCGTGAGCGAGGCCTGGAGCTGCGGATCCTGAACGGGGAGTGGACGGACACCAGCGCCGAGAAGGCCGTCGCCGCCTGGCTGCGGCTCAAGACGGCCGAGCGGTTCGCGCCGGACGCCGTGGTGTGCCAGAACGACAACATGGCGCGCGGCACGCGGCGCGTGCTCGAGCTGCTGCGGCCCGAGTGGGCAAGAGCGCCCTTCCTCGGCTGCGACGGCCTGCCCGCGAGCGGACGGCGCGACGTCGACGCGGGTCGCCTGGCCGCCACGGTCGCGATCCCGTCCTGCGCCGGCACCGCGGTAGAGATCGCGCTGCGCTGGAAGGCGGGCGGCGTCGTGCCCCCGCCGGAGACCGTGCTCGCGCCGCAGCCCTACCCGGCGCTGTGATCGATCCCTGAGAGCCCGGTGATCGGGGTCGACGGCGCGCCCTAGAGGATCCCGCCGCTGCGCCAGGCGAGGAGCAGGCCCGCTCCGATGATCACGTCGATCCACGCGCACCACGGCACGTACCAGCGCGGGATGGCGACCAGGGACAGGCGAGCGCGGTTGTGGTGCGCCAGGTCCCAGCCGGCGTGCGCGAGATAGGCGATCGGGAGCAGCAGCGGCCAGTAGAGCAGCCCTAGCAGGCCGGCGACCGCGAACAGCCCCGCGACGCTGAACTCGACCAGCTGGTGGCGACCCGAGCCGTTGACGACGGCGAAGCCGAAGTAGATCCCGCCGATCAGCGCGATCACGACCGCGGCGAACGCCAGCGAGGCCTCCCGCGGCAGGAAGGCGTGCGGCAGCAGCGAGCCGGCTGAGACGGCGATCGCGGTGAGGATCGGGCGGCGGGCGAGGATCGACGGCCGGGGATGGTCGTGGGAAGGGGTCGTCAGCGTGGACATGGTGGGTCTCCCTCGATTGCCTTCGAATCACACAAAAACCCGATCGGGCTAGGCCCCTTGGGCGCACCGCCACCAGGCACGTCAGAGCTCGCCGAGCGTGCGCAGCTTCTCCACGACCTCGGCCAGGATGCTCCTGGGCAAGGGCTTCAGCGCCTTGACGAGGCGCCGGTTGTCGATCGCGCGGCTCTGGTCGATCATCACCTCGCAGTCCTCTCGGTTCCCGGCGATGCCTCGCGGGAGCACCACGCGCAGGAGGTTCTCGCCGGTGAGCCGGGTCGTGCAAGGCAGCACCCAGGTTGATGGATGGCCGGCCTCGTTGAGCAGATCGGTCTGAACCACCAGCACCGGCCGCACCTTGCCCGGCTCCGTTCCCACGCGGGGATTGAGGTCGGCCAGGTAGAGCACGCCGCGCCGCGCCCTCACGACTCCGAGAGGCCCTCGGCGGTGAGATGATCCAGCTCGAGGAGCTCGTGCGAAGCCGATGCGCGCGTGGCCCGCGACGCGCGCCGATACGCCTCGCGCAGCGCCTCGCGTTCCGTCGCATCCCGAAGCAGCCGAAGGCCCCGCCGAACCACCTCGACCTTGCTCTTCGCCTTCAGTCTCGACTGAAGCGCCAGCACGACCCGCAGCTCCTCGGGAGGCAGGGTGATGCTGGACTTGGTATTGGATCTCATACTCAAATCATACTCAGGGCGCCACACCCGTCAAGGCCGGCGTCGCAGGTCAGCGTGCTGGACGTGATCATCCCTTGTTCCGGCGGCGCTACACGGGCGCCTGGGACGTGTCGAGGGGCTGAGTCAGTGGGCGAAGCCGAGCGTGTCGACGCCCTGCAGCATGAGGCCGATGTTGTCGATGCGCACGATCCGGCCGCTCACCACCTTGAACACCTCCGAGACGTACATCCGGGGCTGACCCTCTCGCTTCGGGTAGTGCAGCAGCGTCACACCGAACACGATGCCGCGCTCGGCGTCGATCACGGGGAAACGATGTTCCGTCGCCGGCCCCCAGGGTGGGCTGCCCTCGAGCGATCCCGCGCAGGTACGGGGCGGACCCGCCTCGATCGAGTTGGAGGCGGTGTTCGTGATGCGCTGACCGCTGTGGAAGCGGTCGCAGCGCTCGTCGAAGTCCGACGCGACCGCCACGTGGCTGGAGAGGCTGTGGAAGTAGCGGCGGCCGAGCGCCTCGAGCTCGACACGACTCAGGCGCTGCTCGACGGGCAGCACCGCGCCCAGGCTCGGGTCGAGACTGAAGACGTAGGCGGCGACGACACGGGACGACGTGTCGGCGCTCAGCTCCACGTCGGTGATGCGCCCACCGCTCACGACCTTCAGGCGGGTGGAGATGTAGCCCGGCTTCCCGTCGGCGAGCTCCACGCCGGCTCGCGACACGACGTTGCCGGTCAACGGGTCGGCGAAGGTCATGACGGATCGGATGGTCTTCACCTGCCTCCAGCTCGTCGCATCCAGCGGCACGACCCGGGTGTTCTCCCGCACCTCGGCGTGCTCGGCGAGCGGGACAGAACCCGGCTTGCCGCCGGTCATCGCCTCGAGGAAACCGCCCATCGCCCTCGACAGGCACGCGTGGTCACAAGCGGGCGCGGACGACGGCGGCGACCCGGCGGCGCCTGATGGCGCGGCTCCGACGATCACGGTCGCGAGGACGATCAGCGGTCTTACCAGCTTCACGAGGAGCCTCCACAAGGAAACGCTCAGCGAGGGGCACCTCTGGGGGCACCTGCCTCGATGGCCTTCAGGAGACCCAGCAGCTGCTCTTTCGGTGTGGACATGCGCGACCTCAGTATGTAACTGATACAGACACACATTCGATAGGCTGTCAACCTCACGCGCCGCCGCTCCGCCGGGCCCGTCTTCGCTCACGAGTCGCCACGTCGGACGCCAGATCGGCGATCGTGGTGCGCGCGAGCTCGGTCTCGACGGCTCGCTGGACCGCCGACACGCGGCCCTCGAGCAGGCCCTGGATGTTACGACCGACCGGACACTTCGGGTTCGGCGCTTCGTGAATCGAGATCAGGCCTTCCTCGCCTCTCATGGCGCGATGCACGTCGAGCAGCGTGATCTCGTCGGCGGGGCGTGCCAAGAGCGCCCCGCCTCCTGTCCCCATCTGCGAACGGCTCAACCCCGCGGCTGCGAGCTGAGACAGGAGACGGCGGATCAGCGAAGGATTCGTGTTGACGCTCGAGGCAATCAGCTCGGACGTGGCGGGCTGGCCGTCCTGGGTCTGCAGGAAGGTCAGCACGTGAACGGCGACCGCGAACCGGGTGTTCATGGCATGTGTGCGTTCTATGGTAACAGACGCCTACTCCGAGGGGTTACTCGCTCGTTCGGCATCCGAGGTTGGCGCAAGATGCTTCGATCGCGTGATGTTTGGCCGGCGCGGCGACCATCCGGGGGCGCTCTACCGGCCGCGCCCCCGGGCCCCCTGGGCGGTGCGATATCCTCCCACGTGGCGTCCTGGCCCCAGACCGGCCCTTGCGTGGTCGTGCAGGACGGCGGGCGCTGGCTCGCGTTCGAGGCGCCGCTCGCCGTCCTGGAGGCCCGCGACGCCTCGTCCGTGCGGTCGCTGCTGCGCGAGGCGGACTCGGCGCTCGCCGCGGGCCGCTTCGTGGCGGGCTACCTGGCGTACGAGGCGGCCGGCGCCTTCGGCCTCGCGACGCAAGCGCCCGACGCCGACGGCCCGCCGCTCGCGTGGCTCGGCGTGTTCGAGGCGCCGCGCGAGGTCTCGAGCCCGCGCTCGCTCGAGGCCCCGCCGCCCGGCGCGTGCTTCGAGCCTGCGCTCGACGCGGCGGGCCACGCCGCGCGCCTCGCGCGCGTGCAGCAGCGGATCGCGGCCGGCGACACCTACCAGGTGAACCTGACCTTCCCGTTGCGGGCGTCGCTCGCGGAGGAGCCGGGCGCGATGTTCGCGCGGCTCGTCGCGGCGCAGCGGCCGCGGCACGCCGCGTATCTGGACCTGGGTCGCTTCGCGATCGCCTCGGCCTCGCCCGAGCTGTTCTTCCACCGCGACGCCGAGGGCGTGCTGGTCACGCGGCCGATGAAGGGCACGGCGCCCCGCGGTCCGACGCCGGATCAGGACGAGGCCGCGGTGGCGGCGCTCGTCGCCTCGGAGAAGCAACGCGCCGAGAACCTGATGATCGTGGACATGCTGCGCAACGACCTCGGCCGCGTCGCCGAGCTCGGCAGCGTGGAGGTCGCGTCGCTGTTCGACGTCGAGCGCTACCCGACGTTGCTGCAGATGACGTCGGAGGTGCGCGCGCGCAGCGGCGCCCCGCTCTCGGCGCTGTTCGAGGCGCTGTTCCCGTGCGCCTCGGTTACCGGCGCCCCCAAGAAGCGCACGATGGAGATCGTGGCCGAGGTCGAGATGGCGCCGCGCGGCGTCTACACCGGGGCAATCGGCTGGGCCGCGCCCGACGGGACGACGGCCTGGAACGTCGCGATCCGCACCGTGGTGGCCGACCGCGACCGGGGCCGCGCGAGCTTCGGCACCGGCAGCGGGGTGGTGGCCGACTCGAACGCCGCGAGCGAGTACGCGGAGTGCCTGCTCAAGGCGCGCATCCTGGAGGAGGCGCCGTTCGCGCTGGTCGAGACCTTCGCGCTGATGCCGGGCGAGGGCTTTCGCCGGCTCGACGGCCACCTCGCGCGCCTGGCCGGATCGGCGCGCTACTTTGGCTTCGCGCTGGACATGCGCCGCGTCGAGGAGGCGCTGCGCGCCGCCGCGGCCTCGATCGTCGGCACGGCGCGCGTGCGGCTGCTCCTCGAAGGCGACGGCCACGTCGAGGTGCAGGCGCTGGCGCTGCCGGTGCCGCCGTCGCGAATCCAGACTGTGGGGCTCGCGGCGCGACCCGTCGATCCCGCGAGCGTGTTCCTCTATCACAAGACGACGCGCCGCGAGACCTACGACGAGGCCGCGGCCTCGCGGCCCGACTGCGACGACGTGCTGCTGTGGAACGACCGCGGCGAGCTGACGGAGTCGACGATCGCCAACGTGGTGGTGGAGATCTCCGGCCACCGGCTGACGCCGCCCGTCGCGTGCGGCCTGCTGCCGGGAGTCGAGCGGGCGCGCGCTCTCGCCGAGGGCCGTGCCCGCGAAGGCGTCGTGCGCATCACCGAGCTTCGACCCGGCCAGCGCCTGTGGCTGCTCTCGTCGCTGCGCGGCTCGCGCGAGGCCCGCCTGGTCGGTTGATGCTATGCGGGGACGCCATGCAGGCGGTGCGGGGGGCGGCATAGGAGCCCCCCGCGCCGTCCCGACGATCCGTTGCTCGGCGTCGTAGCTATACTCGCGAGGTGCGAAAGCGAGTGTTTTCGTGCGGCGCTTTGGCCGCGGCCGTAGCCTCGTTCTTCTCCCTCGCCGCCCCCCACGCCCTCGCCGGCGATCCGCTCTCCTTCTGGGGCGGCCGCCTGCGGCTCGGCGGCGAGGTGAGCGGGACGATCGCCCCCGAGGACGAGGGCTTCTTCAACTACAACGACTACGAGACCAGCACGCTGCGCCTGTTCCGCATCGACCTGATGGCGGAGGCCCGGCTGCACCGATCCGTGTCGCTGCTGTTCGACGGCCGCATGGACAACCTGGCCGAGCCGCGCGTCTACGCGCTCTACCTGCGGGTGCGGCCGTGGCAGGGGCGCGAGCTCGACCTGCAGGCGGGCCTCGTCCCGCCGGTCTTCGGCTCCTTCGCGCGTCGTCGCTACGCGCTCGACAACCCGCTGCCGAGCCTGCCGCTGGCCTATCAGTACCTGACCACGGTCCGCGAGGACGCACTGCCCGAGAACGCGGAACGGCTGGTGTCCCAGCGAGGCCGGGGCTGGCTCGTGAGCTACCCGATCGGGAACACCTCCGCGGGCCCCGGCCGGCCGCTGGTCAATGCCGAGCGCTGGGACGCGGGCGTGCAGGCGCGCGTGGGGGTGCGCCCGTTCTCCTTGGCGCTCGCGGTGACGCAGGGCACGCTCAGCCACCCCGAGATCGAGGACGAGAACGGCGGCAAGCAGCTGTCGGCGCGGCTCGCCTGGACGCCCGGGCCCGGCTTTGTCTTCGGAGTCTCCGCGTCGAGCGGCGACTTCGTGGCCACCAGCGCACGCACCGACCTGCCCGACGGCGGAGGACCGGGAGGCTATCGGCAGCAGGCGCTCGGGCTGGACCTCGAGTGGTCGGCCGGCCACCTGATCCTGCGCGGCGAGGCCGTCTTCAGCCGCTGGCACCTGCCCGCGGTCGAGGCCACCCGCATAGAAGACCCGCTCGACGCGCTCGGGCTCTTCGTCGAGGGCCGCTACAAGCTGCGGCCCGGCGTCTACGTCGCGTCGCGCGTCGAACGGCTGACCATGGCCGAGCTCGACACGAGCTTTGGCGCTCGCGGCTGGGACGCTCCGGTCACGCGGGTCGAGGTCGGCGCCGGGTGGAACGTCCGGCGTCACGTGCTGCTGAAGGCCTCGTGGCAGCACAACTGGCGGGACGGCGGCCGGGTCCGGGAGAACGATCTCGTGGCGGCACAGGTGCTGCTGTGGTATTGAACGCCGCCCGGGCAGCGCTCGCGCTGCTGGTGGCCGCTTCTGGGGCGGCGCTCGCACAGGAGCCGCGCGCGGCGAACGGCGCGGTGCGCGGGCGGGTGGAGCTGCGCCGGACGGTCGCCGCCGGCGAGCGGCCCGCCGTGGCCGAGCTCGGAATGCCGGGCCCGCGCGAGCCGGTCGACCGCCGCCGGAGCGTCGTCTACCTGGAGACCGCGCCGCAGCCGGCCTTCGAGACGCCGCCCCCCGGCCGCGCGGTGCTCGACCAGCGCAACGAGACCTTCGTCCCGCCGGTGGTCGCGGTCACCGTCGGCAGCACGGTCGAGTTCCCGAACAGCGACCGCGTCTACCACAACGTGTTCTCGCTCTCGAAGCCGCGCCGCTTCGACCTCGGGCGCTACCCGCGCGGCCAGTCGCGGTCGGTGGTGTTCGACCGACCGGGCGTGGTGCGCGTCTTCTGCGAGATCCACTCGCACATGAGCGCCTACGTGCTGGTGTTCGCGCACCGCTTCTTCGCGGTCACCGACGCCGAGGGGCGCTACCGGCTGGAGGGTGTCCCGCCCGGCGGCTACACGCTCGCGCTGTGGAACGACGGGGCGGTGCGCGCTCGCCGCGACGTGCGCGTCGAGTCCGGCGGTACCGTCGAGCTGGACATCGCGGTGGAGTGATGACGCGCCCGCTCGCCTCGCTTCGCTCCCGGGTCTTCGCCGCGACGGCGCTGGTGGCCGTGGTGCCGCTCGCGGCTGCGTTCCTGTTCGTCACCCGCCGCGTGGCGCAGCAGGCGGAGGTAGAGCTCACCCGCGGCCTCGACGAGGCGGCGCGGCTCGTGGGCCAGTACCACCGCTCCCGCATCGAGACCGCCACCGAGCGCGCGGCGCTGGTGGCCGACCTGCCGCGGCTCAAGGCGGCGGTGGCGACCGGCGACCCGCCGACGGTCGAGCAGGTGGCGAGCGAGTATCGGGCGAGCGTCCGCTCGGACGTGTTCGGCGTGGCGGACCGCGCCGGACGCACGCTCGCGTCGCTCGGCGCCGCGGCGTCGTCCTGGCCCGCGCCCGGCACGCCGGCGGCGTTCCACGTCGACCGCGGCCGGCTGCTCGAGACCGTCTCGGTCCCGATCCTGCTCGGCGAGCAGGCGCCCGAGCGGCTCGGTTACCTCACGCTCGGCTTCGCGCTCGACGACGCGTTCGCCGCGCGTCTCAACGCGCTCACCGGGAGCCACGTGGCGGTGGTGAGCCAGGGACGCGTCTTCGCCTCGACGCTGCCGCGCGCGCTCGACGGTGCGCTCGCGGCCGCGGGCGCTACTCGCAGCAGCCTCGACCTCGCCGGGGAGGACTACGCCGCGACCCGCGCGGCGCTCGGCGGCGAGCCGGGCGCGCAGCACGTGCTGGTGCTGCGCTCGCGCGCCGAGGCGCTGCGGCCCCTGCGCACGCTGCGCGACGTGCTCGCGGTGGCGGCCGTGGCGGCCGTGGCGGTGAGCCTGCTGCTGAGCTGGGCGGTCGCGCGCACGGTCACGCGGCCGCTGGCGGCGCTCACCGACGCGATGCGGGAGATCGCCGCGACCGGCGACCTGGCCCGGCGGCTCGGGCCCGGGCGCGCGTGGGACGACGAGGACGCGCGGCTCGTGGCGCGGAGCTTCGGGACGCTCACCGACTCGATCGCGCGCTTCCAGCGCGAGGCGTCGCTGCGCGAGCGGCTCTCGGCGCTCGGCCGGCTCTCGACGGTGGTCGCGCACGAGGTGCGCAACCCGCTGATGATCATCAAGGGGTCGCTGCGCACGCTGCGCCGCGAGGGCGCCGCGGCCGAAGAGGTGCGCGAGGCAGCGGCCGACATCGACACCCAGGTGGCGCGCCTCGACCGCGTGGTGGGCGACGTGCTCGACTTCGCGAGGCCGCTGCGGATCGAGCCCGCCAGCGTCGACCCCGAGGCGCTGGCCCGCGACGCCGCGCACGCGGCGATCGAAGGGGCGCAGGGCGTTAGCGCGCGCTTCCGCTTCGAGCCGGGCCTCGGCAGCGTCGTGACCGACGGCGAGCGCCTGCGCGCGGCGCTCGTGAACCTGGTGGCGAACGCGCGCGACAGCCTCGAGTCGCACGGCGAGGCCCCCGCGGCGGCAGGCGGAGAGCCGGCCGGCGTGGAGATCGGCGGCTGCCGCCTCGACTCGGGCCGGATCCTGCTGTGGGTCGAGGACGCGGGGGGCGGCATCGCCGCCGCGGACCTGCCGCACGTGTTCGAGCCATACTTCACCACCAAGCGGACCGGGACCGGGCTAGGGCTCGCGATCGCGCGCAAGACGATCGAGGCCCTGGGCGGGACGCTGCGCCTGGAAAGCCGGCCGGGCGCCGGCACGCGGGTCGAGATCGAGCTGCCCGCGAGCCCGCCCGCCACGGAGAGCCGATGACGACACCTGCCCACGGGAGCGTGCTGCTGGCCGACGACGAGGCCGGCATCCTCAAGACGCTCGGGCGGGCGCTGCGCGAGGACGGGCACGAGGTGGTCGCGAGCGCCAGCGCGGCCGAGGCTGAGCGCCTGCTGCAGGAGCGTCCCTTCGACGTGTTCGTGGTCGACCACCGCATGCCCGGCAAGACCGGGCTCGAGCTGCTGCGCCAGCTGGCGGCCGCGCTCGGCGAGGCCGAGCGGCCGCAGGTGATCATGATGACGGCCCACGCCACGGTCGAGAGCGCGATCGAGGCGATGAAGCTCGGCGCCTTCGACTACCTGCAGAAGCCGTTCGAGGTGGAGGAGTTGCTGGTCGTGGTGCGCCGCGCGCTCGAGCACCAGAGCCTGCGGCGCCAGCACC
>CAZMRX010000201.1:0-9885 GCA_964568755.1 uncultured Acidobacteriota bacterium
GGATGTGCTTGCTCGACATCACGCAGTAGGCGCCGCCGTAGGCCTTGCGCGTGATCACCGTGACCTTGGGCACGGTCGCCTCGGCGAACGCGTACAGCAGCTTCGCGCCGTGCCTGATGATCCCGCCGTACTCCTGGCCGGTCCCCGGCAGGAAGCCGGGCACGTCCTCGAAGGTCACGAGCGGCAGGTTGAAGGCGTCGCAGAAGCGCACGAAGCGCGCCGCCTTCACCGACGCGTCGATGTCGAGGCAGCCCGCGAGCACCGCGGGCTGGTTGGCGACCACGCCGACCGGGTGCGAGGCGAAGCGCGCGAAGCCGACCACCACGTTCGGCGCGAAGTGCTCGTGCACCTCCAGGAAGCGCCGGTCGTCGACCACGGCGCGGATCACGTCCTTGATGTCGTACGGCCGCGCGGGATCGGCCGGCACCAGCGACTCGAGCGACTCGTCCTCGCGCTCCGCCGGGTCGTCGGTCGCGAGCACGGGCGGCTCCTCGAGGTTGTTCGAGGGCAGGTAGGACAGCAGCTCGCGCACCAGCGCCAGGCACGCACGGTCGTCGTCGACGGCGAAGTGGGCGACGCCGGAGCGGGCGTTGTGGGTCATGGCGCCGCCGAGCTCTTCCTTGGTGACCTCCTCGTGCGTGACGGTGCGGATCACGTCGGGCCCGGTCACGAACATGTAGCTGGTGTCCTTCACCATCACGTTGAAGTCGGTGATGGCGGGGCTGTACACGGCGCCGCCCGCGCACGGGCCCATGATCGCCGAGATCTGCGGCACCACGCCGGAGGCGAGCGTGTTGCGCAGGAAGATGTCGGCGTAGCCGCCGAGCGAGGCGACGCCCTCCTGGATCCGCGCGCCGCCCGAGTCGTTGAGGCCGATCACCGGCGCGCCCACCTTCGTCGCGAGGTCCATCACCTTGCAGATCTTGCGCGCGTTGGTCTCGGACAGGCTGCCGCCGAAGACGGTGAAGTCCTGAGCGAAGACGTAGACGAGGCGGGAGTCGACGCGCCCGTAGCCGGACACGACGCCGTCGCCGGGGATCTTCTGCTCGGCCATGCCGAAGTCGAGGCAGCGGTGCTCGACCAGCATGTCGAGCTCCTCGAAGCTGCCCTCGTCGAGCAGCAGCTCGACGCGCTCGCGCGCCGTGAGCTTGCCCTCGCGGTGCTGGCGCTCGCGCCTGTCCTCCCCGCCGCCGGCTTCCGCCCGGCGGGTCCGCTCGCGGAGGTCGTCGAGCGGGGAGGGCATCCCCTCAGTTCGGGAGCCCGCAGGCCCCGCCGCCGCAAGGCCCGGCGCCGCAGCCGGCGGCCGGCGCGTCACAGCCGGCGAAGGCCGGGGCGGAGCGGCTGCCGCCGACGGCGAACACCGACAGCTGCTTCTCGACCGAAGCGCTCGCGCAGCCGGGGCAGCTCACCTCGTCGGCGAAGCGTCGCACCAGCTTCTCGAAGCGGTTGCCGCAGCCGGAGCAGGCGTACTCGTAGATCGGCATCGCGGCTAGCGCCCCGCCTTGGCCGTCATCTGCTGCTTGACCTTCTCCCAGTCGTCGAGGAAGCGCTTCAGGCCGCTGTCCGTGAGCGGGTGCTTCAGCAGCGTCTGGAACACGCTCATCGGCATCGTGCCGATGTCGGCGCCCATGCGCGCCGCCTCCAGCACGTGCATCGGGTGGCGCAGGCTCGCCGCGAGCACCTCGCACTCGTAGTCGTAGTGGTCGAAGATCTGGATGATGTCGGAGACCAGCTCCATCCCAGGGGTGGCGATGTCGTCGAGCCGCCCGACGAAGGGCGACACGTAGCGGGCGCCCGCCTTGGCCGCGAGCAGCGCCTGCGTGGCGCTGAAGATCAGCGTCATGTTGACGCGCTTGCCTTCCGCGGTCAGCACCTTCGTGGCCTTCAGCCCCTCGGCGATGCAGGGGATCTTGACCACGATGTTCTTGTGCAGCGACGCCAGGTGGCGGCCCTCCCGCAGCATGCCCTCGGCGTCGATCGCCACCACCTCGCCCGAGATCGGGCCGTCGATGATGTTGCAGATCTCGACGAGGATCTGCTCGGGGTCGCCCTTCTCCTTCGCCAGCAGGCTCGGGTTGGTGGTGATGCCGTCCACGACGCCGAGCGTCGCGGCCTCGCGGATCTCCGCCAGGCTGGCGGTGTCGAGAAAGATCTTCATGTTTCCTTGCCCCTTCGGGAGACGAGGCCGAGCTGCGCCCGGCCATTCGCAGATGATAGCGCGGAGCCGACCCCGGCTCTCACGGCAGCCCCGCCTCCACGGCTTCGGCCCTCGGGCTCTCGTTGCCCGCGAGGTCGACGGCCGTGACGTCGTAGCGGTAGACGATCCCGGGGCGTGCGGTCGTGTCGAGCCAGGCCGCGCGCGCCGCCTCGACCTCGGCCAGCCGGCTGCGCGGCTCGCCCGGCGCCTCCCGGTAGACCCGGTAGCCGGCGAGGTCGCTCTCGGGCGAAGGGGTCCAGATCACCTCGAGGCCGCGCTCGCGCGGCAGCACGGCCGTGCCGGTGGGCGCCGCCGGCGCCACGATGTCGCGCACTTCGACGCACGCCTCGTTCGAGGCCGCGCTCTCCACGAGCGGGTCGATCGAGGCCGCGGCGCGGACCACGTAGCAGGCCGTCGAGCCCGGCGGCGCCGTGGTGTCGGTCTCGCTCCGCGCTTCGATCGGCTCCTGCGCGAGCGGGAGCCGATAGCTCTCGGTCCCGACGCGGCGGTACACCTGGAAGCCGGCCTTGCGAAGCTCGACCGTCGTGGCCTTTGCCGCGTCGGAGGCGGGGCTGCCGCCGACCGGGGGCGTCACGCCGGCCGGGGGCGTCTCGGGGGGCGACGCCGGGGGCGGGGAGCCGGACGGCGCCGCGGGAAACGGGCGGGCGGCGGGGGCAGCAGGCGATCCCGGAAAGCCCGGCGGGCGCGGGGGCAGCACGGCCGCCGCCACCGGCTCGGGAACGTCCCCCGCCCAGTCGAGACGCACGCCGTCTTCGGCGAGGCGGGCTCGCAGCTCGCGCGGCGCGGCGACGGGGTTCTGTGCGACGAGAGCCATCGTCAACGTTCGCGGACCCTTCTCGCGGCCGACGACGCCCCGCGCGGCCGCGCGGGCGATCGTCCCGGGCGGCGGCAGCGGCAGGGTCTCGACCACGCGCTGCCGCGGGTACGACAGCAGCTCGCGCCGCTCGCCCGCCTTCTCGAGGTCCATGGCGCCGTGCGCGAACAGGATCTCCACGACCAGGCGCTCGTAGGCGAGGCCGTCGACCGAGGCCGCGGGCGTGAGCAGCGAGACCTCGAGCGCGTCGCCGCGCTGCGCGAGACGGAACTCCGCGAGCCCGGGCGGCGTGTGCCGCAGCGGCGGCAACGGGTCGCCGCGATGCCCGCAAGCGAGGCTCGCCCCGACGCAAGCGGCGGTCAGCATGGCGGGAACACGACCGGGGTGGCTCATCGCGTGGGGGTCCGCTCCGGGCGGGCGGGCTAGTATAGCGCCATGAGCCTGCGCGCCCTGGCGCTCGTGTCGGGCGTCTACGACCTGCTGCTCGGGGTCTCGATGCTCACGGCTGCGCCCGCGCTCGCGCGGCTGTTCGGCGCTCCCGAGCCCGTGCCGCTGGTGAACGCCTGGCTCAACGGCGTCTTCGCGCTGACGCTCGGCGGCGGCTACTTCTGGGCGGCCGGCGACGTCACGGCGCGGCGCGGCTACCTGTGGTGGGCCGGCGTGTTCGCGAAGGCGGTGGGCGCGCTCGTGTTCCTCGTCGACCACTTCGCGAACGCCTCGCCCGCGAGCTACCTGCTGTTCGCGGCGACCGACGGCACGCTCGCGCTCCTGACGCTGGCGCTGCTGCTGCGATCGGCGCGGCCGGCTGCTTCGCCCGGCTCTAGTACTCGCTGACCTCGACGCGGCGGCGCAGCTCCTCGACGGCGATCGAGCCCTTGGCGCGGGCCGAAAGGTCGCGCGCGCGCACGCTCACCACCAGCGTCCGGCCGGGGCGTGCGTTGGCGGCGAACAAGCCTCCCGGGACGAAGTCGACGGCCACGGTCACGCGCTCGTCTCCCGCGAGCCCGGCGGGGTTCTCCGTCGCGGCCGTCAGGGCCTCCACCAGCGAGGCCCGGACGTCGGCGATCACCGCCTCCGGCGCGCGCGTTTCCGCCGGCGCGCCCGCGTCGAACCAGAACTTCCACGGTGGCGGCAGGGGCGCGGGGGGCGCCTCTGGCGCCGCAGGCGTCCACTCGACCGGACCGGGCGCAGTCGGCGGGGGCGTAGCCGGCGGGGCCGCTGCCGCAGGAGCGGCCGGCGGTGTCGGCGGCACAGGCGCCGGGGGAGCCGGCGGGGCGACGCGCACGCGGACGTCGTGGACGATGCGCTCCATCTCCTCCTCGGCGGCGCGGCGGGCGGCCTCGGTCTCGTGCTGGAGCACCAGGACCTGTCGCTCGAACGTCTCGACACCCTCGTCGTCCTCCAGGTCCACGGTCACGGCGGCCGGGGCGCCTGGCGGAGTCGTGGTTTCGACACGCAGCCTGCGGGCCTTCGGTCGGCTGCTGCGCTGCAGGAAGTAGACGCGGCCTGACTCGCCCGGCAGTGCCCGCGGGGTCAGCACCAGGACGATTCCGTACCCCGGCAGCCGGTAGGCGCGGGCCGACTCGCCCCGGCCGACGAGACGCGCCGCATGCGGCAGGCTGACGCGGTCGACCGCGCGATCGAGCCGCGCCTCGAGGGCTTCGAGGTCCTCACGGACCTCCGGCCGGGCGACGGGCTTCGCGGCCGCCTGCTCGGAGGCGAACGCGGCGGCCGCGGCCGCCAGCACGACCGCCGGGACCAGGGTGGCGACGAGCGCGCGCATCGGCTTCACCTCTTCTGGGACGCCTGGAGAACGTAGCCCATCAGCTCGTTGGTGCGGGCGAGCTGCTCGCCGTGTCGGCCGTCGAGGTAGCTGAGGCTCGCCGCCACCTGCGCCATGTCGACGCGCCGGCGCACCTCGGCGCGCTCCTGCCACTCGGCGAACAGCCGGTCGAGGCGCTCGGCCTGCTGCGCCCGGCTGGTCTCGAAGCGCGCGTCGATGCCGGCCTCGACCCGGGCGAGCAGCGCCTGGGCGTCACCCGCGGAAGCGGGCGGGCGCGCGAGCGACGCCTGGATCGCGGCGAGCGACTCGCGCTGCCGCGCCTCGGCGAGCGCCGCGCGCGCTTCCTGGGCCGCGAGCGCGCGGCTGAGCGAGAGGTAGCCGGACACGCCGAGCGTCGCGCCGAAGCCCAGCACCACGAGCGCCGCCGCCGCCAGCCAGCGCGGCACCACGAAGCCGCGCGGCGTGAACGCGGGGCGCGCGAGCGGCAGGCGCCAGCTGCCCAGGTCGCGCCGCAGGCCGCGCAGCGCCGCCAGCTCCTCGCCGCACGCGGCGCAGGTTTCGAGGTGCGCCGCCACGCGCGCGCGTGCCGCGCTGTCGGCTTCGCCGTAGAGAACGTCCAGCTTGTCGCCCTGAAGGGCCTCGTCACCGGCCTTGTCGCACTCCATCACCGTCTCCGTTATGAACCCGACTTCAAGGCGCCGGCACCGGCACCGGCGCTTCCCCGCGCACGCCCTGCGTCTCGAGCCGCAGCCGCAGCTGCACGAGCCCGCGGTACAGCCTTGTCTTCACCGTCGAGATCGGCACGTCGAGCGCCTGGGCGATCTCGAGGAACGTCAGCTCCTGGTACTCCTTCAGGATCAGGACCTCGCGCTGCTCCTCGGGCAGCGTGTGGATCGCGCGTCTCACCGCCTCCGCCAGGTCGCGCTCGATCAGCCGCTCGTGGGCGCCCGGCCGCGTCTCGACGATCACCGGTCCTGCCTCCTCCAGCGCCTCCAGGCTCACCTGGGGACGCGTCTTCCGGCGCCGCAAGCGGTCGCGGCACAGGTTGGTCGCGATCTGGTAGAGCCAGGAGGAAAACCGCGCCTCCTGCTTGAAGCCCGCGAGGCCCCGGTAGGCCTTCAGGAACGCCTCCTGGGCCACGTCCCGCGCCTCGTCCTCGGACCCCAGGAAGCGGTACGCGGCCCCGCGGATGCGGTCCTCCCAACGCGCCACCAGCACGTCGAAGGCGGACGCCTCCCCCGCCTGACACGCCTCGACCAGCTCCTCGTCGCTCCGACCCATGCGGTCCGCTATCTATTCAGACGATACAACGACCCGAAAAGCCTCACGGACTCCGGGCGGCGTCAGGGAGGGGCCGGAACCGCCTGATACCCCGGCCGGCAGCGGACCAAGGCCCCGCTGCCGCGGACGCGCACCTCGAGCGGATGCCAACCCCCAGGCGCGACGCCGCGCGGCTCGTAGCGCAGCAGGTAGCGCTCCCGCAGGTCTTCGAGCACGGACTGGAAGGCCGCGGTGAGCCCCTCGGGCGCGTCGGCGAACCAGAGCCGGCCGCCCGTGGCACGCGTGAGCCGCTCGAGAAAGCCGGGGGAGCCGCCGAGGCGCCGCTCCTGGTTGGGCAGGATCAGCATCCGGTCGCGCGCGCCCGGGGCCGGCGGCGTGAAGCCGACGGCGTGGACCACCACGTCGGTCTTGCGCGCGGCGTCGATCACGTGAGACTCGGACAACCAGCTGACGCGGTCGTCGCCGTCGCTGAAGACCAGCAGCACCGGGCGCCCGCGGCGGGAATCGGCCAGCGCCAGGGCCGCGCTCACCGCGTCGACGAGTGCCGTCGGACCCGAGGCGGCGAGGCGGTCGAGCGCCGGCGCCGCCGCGGCCGGCGCGAGCCCCACCTCCCCGAGCAGCCGCACCTGGTACGAAAAGGCGACGAGCGTCGCCGTGTCGTCCGCCCTGAGCCCCGCCAGGAAGGCGGCCCCCGCCGTGCCGAGCTGGCGCAGCTTTTCGCCGGCGACGCTCTGGCTCGTGTCGAGTAGCAGGATCGCCTGCGCCCGAGCCTGGCCACGCGCCACGAGCTCGACCGTCTGAGGCACGCCGGCGTCCTTCAGCTCGAAATCGGCGGCCGTCAGCCCGGGCAGCGGGCGGCCGTCCCGGGTGACGGCGACATCCAGCTCCACGAATGCCACCTCGCTCGCGAAGCGCGGCGGCGTCTGCGCCGGGGCGGGCGCGGCGGCGAGAGCGAGCGCGACGAGCGGCGCTCCCCTCACGGCCTCACCATCGCGCGCATCGCCTGGAGCACGAGCGCGGCGCGGTCGTGCGCACCGAGGTTGTAGCGAAGCCAGCCGTCCGGGCTCGCGGGGCCCTCGGGCGACAGCGCCGCGAGCGCCGTCCGCGTCGCCTGCTCGGGCTCGCCCGCGCGACGCAGCAGGTCGGCGAGCGCGAGCCGGCCCGACTGCCATTGCGGGCGTGCCTCGACGGCAGCCCGCGCGTGGGCGAGCGCCGCTTCGGGTCGGCCACGCTCGTCTTCGACGCGCGAGAGGAAGAGGCAGGCGAGCTGCCGGCCGTCGGCGGAGGGCCCGTCGGCCACCGCCTTCAGCTCGCGCACGGCTTCGTCGAGCTTCCCGTCGAGCCACAGCACCCGCCCGAGCCGCAGGCGCGCCTCCAGCAGCGCCGGCTCGAGGCGCAGCGCCGCGCGGTACGACTCGAGCGCGGAGCGCCGGTGGGATTCCTCGGCCGTGGCGACCGGCCCGCCGCCGCGTGAGCGCTGGTAGCGGAACATGTCGAAGCCCTCGGAGGTCAGGTCCGGCTGCTCGGCCAGGCTCTGGCGCACGATCAGCGACAGCAGGTAGAGGCCCAGCTCGTGGGCCCGGCCCAGGGCCAGGTGCGACTCGGCCTCTCGCGGGTAGCGCTCGACGAGCGCGTCGAACAGCTCGACGGCTTCCTTCACCCGCGCCCGCTCGAGCTCGAGGTCGCCCATGGCATGGAACCACAGGCGCTCGAAGTCGGCGTCGTCTCGGCCCCCGCGACCACCTGCGACGAGCTCGCGCGCGAGCGCGCGCTGGACCCGTGCCGCATCGACCGCGCCTTGGGCGTCGGCGCGGATGGCGGCGTCCGTGTGCAGCAGCACTGCCGCCCAGCGGCGCTCCCGCGGGGCGCCGGGCTCCGCGGCAACGGCCGACGCCGTGCGGCGCAGCTCGTCCGGAGACCAGCGCGTCACGGCGTCGAGCGCCTCGGCCCGGGGCGTCGTGCGATGCTCGTCGACGAGCGCGCGGTAGCGTGAGGCGGCCTCGTCGCGGCTCGGGGCGGTGGTGCGAGAGCCCGTGGGCGGAGCGGTGCGCGCGGCGAGCCGCTGCTCCTTGTCGTTCGGGGCGTAGTAGGCCTTGCGCGCGCGCACGCTCACCCCGGGAGCGTTGACCGCGACCGCGATCCGGCGCAGCCCGCCGTCGCGTTTCGTGTTCGTGGGGACGTATCCGACCAGGTAGTAGTGGCGAGCGTCGGTCTCGAGACGGTCGAGCCCGGTCGTGTCGGACACGCGGATCGTGAAGCCGCCCGTGTCGTCGGCGAGCCGCGTGGCTCCCGAGGCGTCTCCGTCGAGCGCTTCCGCGCGCAGCCGCTGGTCCTCGTCCCGCCGCCGCTCGTGGTCCAGGTCGAGGCGGCCCCTGGCGCCCGGCATCCGGCCGGCCGCGTCGGCCCCGTGGCCGCCGCCGATCGACATGTCGCGCGCGTCGTAGAAGTACGCCGTGACGCCCGTGCGCACGCAGCGGCGCACGAGCTCCCGGTACTCCCCGAGCAGCGCGTCGTCCACGAAACCGCCCGAGGCGAGCACCAGCGTCGTGCGGCCGCGCTGGCGCGCCACCAGCTCCAGCGTCTGCGCCGCGAGCGCGAGCAGGCGCCGCACGTGCTGCAGCGCCTCGTCGTAGACGGCGCGCGCGCGCATCTGCACCTGCGGATCGCTCGAATACGCTCGCGAGCCGGATGGCGCCACGTCCAGCCCGCCCCCGCGCGCGTCGAGCCGGCTGCGCACGATCTGCTCGACGCGGCGGTCTCCCTGCACGATGCGCATCGCCTCGTAGGGGGTCATCGCCTCGAGCTCGCTCGCGCGCGCGCGCCGGCCGCTCGCGCCCTCGATCAGCCGCGCCACGTCCCGCGCGCCCTCGGGGCCGTCGACGCTCCAACACCGGCCGTCTTGCCCCGCCACCAGCGTCACGCGGTCGCCCGCGCGCACCCGCTTCAGCAGCTCGAGCACGAACGCGCGCGCCGTGCGCGCCTGCTCGGGCGTGAGGTGAGGCTCGTCGAACACGATCAGGAACGAGGCCGGGAGCTCGACGGCGGCGACCGGGGGCGGCGCGGCGGGCGCCTCGGGCGCCGCCGCCGCCGCGCGGGCCGCCGCCGGCCGCACGTCCCCGATCGCCTCGAAGTCCACGATCGCCTGCGGCACACCGTCCTCGCGCACCACGAAGTTCTCGCGTCCAAGCCCGGTGACGGGGCGTCCGTCGCCGTCCGTCACCACCACGTCCACGCGAACCGTCTCGACCGCTGAAGGGAACACGGGCGGCGGCTCCTGCCCCGGGCTGGCCGACGCAAGCGCGAGCGCCGCGCCGCAGGCGAGGCCCACGGCGGCCCGCGCGCCCGCTCTCCGCGACAGGACACGCTCGGCCTCGAATGGGGACGGCCCCGTGCTTCTCTCGGTTCGATTCATCTTCGACCGCGTCCGCTGGACGGATCGCTCCGGATGCACGCGCCGTGCCGCCGGGTGGTGCACGCTCAGGCTCGTGGGTGCGCCTTCTTGTATACCTCGAGGATGTGGCGGGTGTCGACGTGGGTGTAGCGCTGCGTGGTGCTGAGGCTCGCGTGGCCGAGCAGCTCCTGGATCGCGCGCAGGTCCGCGCCGCGCATCAGCAGGTGGGTGGCGAAGCTGTGGCGCAACGTGTGCGGGCTGCAGCGGCGGGCGAGGGCCACCTGTCTGACCCGGGTCGCGACGAGCGTGCGCACGCTGCGACCGCTCAGCCTGCCGCCGCGCGCGTTCAGGAACAGCGCGTCGGTCCGGGGTCGCAGCGTCTCGCGCGCGGCGAGCCA
>CAZMRX010000202.1:0-9817 GCA_964568755.1 uncultured Acidobacteriota bacterium
GCGCGTGTAGTGCGAGGCGTCGAGCGGGTCGAAGGCGGCCTCGCGGTGGTTGAGGAACAGCAGCACCAGCGCCAGGCCGCCCAGCACCAGGTTCGCGCCCCACATCGCGAGCCAGGGCTGCATCGTCCCGGTGTCGCCGGCCTGCTCGCCGAGCCGGATCAGCACGTAGTAGACGAAGATCACGCCGATCGACAGCGCGAATGCAGAGGAGCGCGCTTCCTTGCGGCTGCCGAGCGAGAGTGCGAGCCCGAGCAGGCCGAACACCAGGCAGGCGGCGGGGATCGAGAACTTCTTGTGCCACTCGACCGCGAAGCGGCCCCACTCGGCCCGCGGCTTCCTGAGCCCGCGCAGCTCGGCCACCTTGTCGCCGAGCTCGGGCAGCGACATCTCGCGGTCGCCTTTCGCCAGCAGCAGCTTCTTGCGGTCGGGGAAGAACTCGTCCACCGGCAGGTCCCAGCCCATGGAGCGGAACGACGTCCGGCTGTAGGCGCGCGGGTCGGCCCCGAAGAAGCTGTGCTGGCTGCCCGGCCCGAGCTCCACGCGCACGATCTGGCGCTCCTTGTCGACCACCAGCTCGCCCGTGCGCGCCAGGATCAACTTCGACTCGGCGAGGTCGCGCGTGTCGTGGATCAGCAGGTTCTTCCAGAGCCCGCTGCCGGGCTCGATGTCCTGGACGTAGAGCATCATGCGCCCGGGCAGCAGGTTGTCGGTGAAGGTGCGCGCCTTGACGTCGGTGCGCGCCTTGCTCACCACGAGCGAGAACACGATCTCGCGGTGGGCCTGGTTCGCGGCCGGCAGCGCGACGGCGTTGATGTAGAAGGTGACCGCCGTCATCACCAGCGCCAGGACCATCACCGGCTGCAGCAGCCGCAGCGGGCTCACCCCGACCGCGCGCAGCGCCACGATCTCGCTGTCGCTCGCCATGCGGCCGAACGCCAGCAGCACCCCGAGCAGGAAGGCCATCGGGATCGTGATCGCCAGGATCGAGGGCAGCAGGTTAAGGAACACCCGCAGGATCGTGGAGAAGTCGGCGCTGCGCGCCACCAGCACGGCCAGCAGCCGAGGGATCTGGTCGATCAGCAGCACGAAGGTGAAGACCAGCAGCCCGATCCCGGTCGGGGCGACCATCTCGCGCACGATGTAGCGGTCGAGAAGGCGCGGCCGCGAGAGGCTTAGGCCTCCGAGCAGGGACATCGAGGCGATCGTAGCACTCAAGGCCGGAAACGCCCGCCAGGGCGCGGTGCTATTCGCCCGCGCTCGGGAGTTGCGGTATCGTGTGCGGCTGCGATGGACCGCGTGACCGCGTACGCGCCGGGCTCCACCTCCAACGTCGGCCCGGGCTTCGACTGCCTGGGGATCGCCGTGGACGGGATCGGCGACCGCGTGACGGCGGTGCGCGCCGCCACGCCCGGCGTGCGCGTCGTCTCGGTCTCCGACGCGCGCATCCCGCTCGCGGCCGAGAGCAACACAGCCGCGCTCGGCGCCGCCCAGGTGCTTCGGCGGCTCGGGCGCGAGCAGGAGGGCGTCGAGCTCGCGATCGCGAAGGGCCTGCCGCTCTCGGGCGGGCTCGGGGGCAGCGCGGCGTCGGCCGTGGCGGGCGCTTTCGCGACCCACGCGCTGCTGGGCGGCTCGCTGGACGAGGCCGAGCTGCTGCGCTGCGCGATCGAGGCCGAGGCTGTCGTGGCGGGCCGGCACCCGGACAACGCCGCCCCGTCGCTGCTGGGCGGGGCGGTGGTGGTGCTGGGCGCCGAGCCGCTCCGCTACACGCGCATCGCGGTGCACGCCTCGCTGCGTCTCGTCTTCGTCACGCCGGGCTACGGCGTCCTGACCGCGGACGCGCGCTCCGTGCTCCCGGACGGCGTCTCCCGGGCCGACGCGGTGGGGCAGGCGGCGGCGCTCGCGGGGCTGGTGCTGGGCCTCGAGCGCGGGGACGGCGAGCTGATCGGCGCCGCCATGGTCGATCGCATCGCCGAGCCGCGGCGGATCCCGCTCTATCCCGGCTTCACGCGCGCCCGCGGGGCGGCGCTCGAGGCTGGGGCGTTCGGCGTGGCCGTGAGCGGGGCCGGGCCGACGCTGCTGGCGGTGACATCGGTCCCCCTGGCCGACGCGGTCGCCCGGGCGGTGAGCGCGGCCTACGCGGCCGAGGGGATCGCGGTCGCTGCGCTCCACTCGGCCGGAGTGGACGACCGGGGAGCGCGGCTCGAGTGAGCGCCGAGCTCGTCTGCGCCGCGTGCGGGGAGACGCTGCCTCCGCTCAGCCGGCAGTCGAGCTGCGCCTGTGGGGGCCTGCTCGACGTCGTCCAGCGCCCCCGCGAGTCGGGCGCGACGCTGCGCGCCCGCTTCGACCGGCGGCTGCGCAACGGCGATGCGTCCGTCCAGGGCAGCGGCGTGTGGCGCTTTCGCGAGCTGCTGCTCCCCGGGCCCGGGGACGTCGTGACGCACCCCGAGGGGCGCACGCCGCTCCTCGAGCGCGAGGCGATCGCCCGCTACGTCGGGCACCGCCGGATCGCGTTGAAGCACGAGGGCCACAACCCGACCGGCTCCTTCAAGGACCGGGGCATGACCGTGGCGGTGAGCCACGCCGTGCGCTCCGGCGCGACGGCGGTCGCGTGCGCGTCGACCGGCAACACCTCCGCCGCGATGGCCGCGTACGCCGCGCAGGCGGGGCTGCGGGCGCTCGTGTTCGTGCCCGCCGGCCAGGTGGCCGCCGGCAAGCTCGCCCAGGCGCTCGCCTACGGGGCGCGGACGCTCGTCGTGAGCGCGGACTTCGACGGCTGCCTCGCGCTGGTGCGGGCCGCGCACGAGCGGCTGGGCATCGCTCTGCTCAACTCGATCAACCCCTGGCGCATCGAGGGGCAGAAGACGATCGTGCTCGACATGCTGCAGCAGCGCGGGTGGGACCCGCCCGACTGGATCGTGGTTCCCGCGGGCAACCTCGGCAACACGGCCGCCTTCGGCAAGGCCCTCGCCGAGGCGCGCGCGCTGGGGCTGATCCGGCGCGTGCCGCGCATCGCGGCCGTTCAGGCCCGGGGAGCGAGCCCGTTCTACAGGAGCTACCGCGGCGGCTTCGCCAAGCGCTACCGGGTGCGGGCCGAGACCGTCGCCACCGCGATCCGCATCGGCGACCCGGCGAGCCACGACCGCGCCGTGCGGGCCATCCGCGAGACGCGGGGAGTCGTGACGGTCGTGAGCGACCGGGAGATCCTCGAAGCCAAGGCGGTCACGGACGCTGCCGGTGTCGGCTGCGAGCCGGCCTCGGCCGCATCGGTGGCTGGCGTGCGCCGGCTGGTGGCGGAGGGCGTCATTCGCAAGGCCGACTCGGTCGTCGCGATCCTGACCGGCCACCTGCTGAAGGACCCCGGCGCCGTCATGGACTTCCACTCCCGCCCCGGCCCGCGCCGCAACCCGCCCACCACGATCGAGCCGCGCCTGGCAGAAGTGGAGAGGTTGCTCCGCTAGCGGGGGCCCGGGGGGCGCTCAGCCCCCCGCCACTCAGTCCTGCTTCTTCGTTGTGTCCGTTGTTCTTTTTCGTTGTTCGTTGTTCGTTGTCCGTTGTTCTTCGTTCGGCCCGTCCGCCTCGCCCCCGCTCCGTCAGCGTTCCCCCGCCGGCTTCTCGACCGCGGCGGGGGAGTGAGGCGCCGTGTCGGGGGAGTCGGAGGCGTCACCGCTCGGAGGGTGCGCCCGCTGCGCCGTGCGCGCGTCCACCGGGAGCGCCAGGCCGAAGGTGCTGCCCTTGCCGAGCTCCGACTCGACCCAGATCTGCCCGCCGTGGCCCTCGACGATGAGGCGCGAGATGTAGAGCCCGAGACCGGTGCCCGAGACCTTCAAGTGGTCCTCGGTCCGCACGCGCGCGAACTTCTGGAACAGCTTGCCGACCTGCTCGGGCGGGATGCCGAGGCCGTGGTCGACCACCTCGACCACGATGTGCTGCGTGCCGCGCTCGCGCACGCGCACCACCACCGAGCTGCCGGCGGTCGAGTACTTGATCGCGTTCGAGACCAGGTTGTTGAGCACCTGGCGCAGGCGGTCGGGGTCGGCCCAGATCCTGGGGAAGTTGGCCGGCACGTCCATCAGCACCGAGGGGTCGGACAGGCCGAGCGGAACCGCCTCGAGCAGGAACGGCCCCACGTCCACCTCGCGGAAGTTGTAGCTCAGCTGGCCGGTCTCGATCTGCGTGATCAGCAGCGTGTCGTTGGCGAGCAGCGCGAGGTGGTCGGTCTCGTTGATCACCGTGCGCATGAACTCGAGCCGCGTCTCGGGCGGCAGGTCGGGCTCCTCGGCCACGAGCTCGGCGAAGCCGCGGATCGCCATCAGCGGCCGCCGGAAGTCGTGCGCCACGATCCCGACGAACTCGCTCTTGAGCCGGTCGTACTCCTGCAGCAGCAGGTTGGCCTTCTTGATCTCCTCGTGCAGCCGCAGGTTCTCGACCGCGATCGTGGCCTGTCCCGCGAGTGCGATCAGCAGGTTCAGGTCCTCGTCGGAGAAGGGGGCGCGGCCGACGCGGTCGGCCACGGCGAGCAGCCCCAGGATCTTGGGCCCGCGCGTGATCGGGGCGACCATCAGCGACTGGAGGCTCAGCTCCGCCACCAGCTCCGGCAGCAGGCGCGTGTCGGCCTGGGCCTTGTTCGACAGCAGCGGGCCGTTCTTGCGGAAGTTCCAGCGGCCGTCGGCCTCGCCGTCGACCGAGTAGCGGACCCGCTTCACCTGCTCCGGGGTCAGGCCGAAGCCGGGCACCTGTCCCACCAGCTGGCGTCGCTCGCCGTCGTAGAGCATCACGACGCCGCGCTCCGCCTTCAGCATCTCGGCGCTGTGGCGCGACAGGTGCGCGTAGAGCGCGTCGGCGCCGCCGGCCAGCGAGAAGGCCCAGGACATCTTGTAGAGCCCGAGCAGCTCGCTCGTCTTCTTCTGCAGCACGCGCCGCTCGGCGAGCTCCTGCAGCAGCCGCGAGACGCGGATCGAAAGCTCGGTCGGCTGCAGCGGCTCGGCGCGCTGCACGTCGTCCACCTCGGCCGGCACCCCCTGGGGGTCGAAGCCGTAGAGCACCAGGATCCGCACGTCGGAGCCGAGAGCCTGGCGCACGCCGCGGACGACGGACGCCATGGGCGGGTCGACGAGCGAGTGCGAGGCGAGCAGCAGGTCGGGCGAGCAGTCGACGACACCCTGTACGATGCGGCGGCCGGGAACCACCACGGTCACGCGGTGGCCGGCCGTGCGCAGCAGCCGCGCCAGGTCTTCGGCGCGCTCCGGGTCCTCGTGGACGAGCGCGACGTGGCCGAGCGGCCCGCTCGCCGCCGAGGTGATCATGGACGCTTCAGTGGGAGGGCCGCTTCGAGCGCTCGATCGAGGTGAACAGGTTGACGATCGAGCGCAGCGCGGCGCGCGCGATCGGCTTCACCAGGTAGGAGTCGCCGCCCGCCTCGCGGCCAGCGGTGTAGTCCTTCAGGTCGCCCTTGGCGGTGACGAAAACGATCGGGACCTTCTTGTCGACGTGGCGCAGCGCGCGGCACACCGAGTAGCCGTCCATGTCGGGGAGGTTGACGTCCAGCAGGATGAGGTCGAACGGCCCCTGCTTGTCGGCCGCCTTCAGGCACTCGGTGCCGGTGCCGGCCTCGAACACCTCGAACTGCTCCGTCTTCTCGGCCTCGAGGATCGTCCGGATCAGCGCGCGAGTGGGCACGTGATCGTCGACGATGAGGATTCGCTTGGCCATTCGGTCTCCTTGCGTGCCGTCCGGGCGGGTATTGTAGCCGACACCACCGGGCCGGCAGCAAGCCAATAATTGAGCGGGGTTGGGAGCCGAATGCTCGGAAAGTGGCTTAGGTGGCCGAGGCCAAGAACCCCCTATTCTGGGCCGATTCAGTACTTCCGCTAATGTATGTTATATAAGTTCTATATTACTTGACAATAATACGGACGGCCTGGTAACGTACGGCAGCATGCCCGGACGTGCCCGCCGACCTCCTGGACCCGGTCCTAGACCCGCCGCCGCAGCCTCTCCGTCTTCGCCCAGCGGACGCGATGCCGGGAGCTCCCCCTCGGATCGCGCTCGCCGTGGCCGGCCGCGCGTCACGGCCGAACAGCTTCGCGAGCGCCTGGCCGAATACTGCACCCGCCACGGCGTCGCTCTCAACGACGAGGGCCTGCCGCCGTTCCCGGCCGGCCAACGTGAGACCGCCCAGCACCGCGAGTGGATGTCTCTCTACAAGGCGCACCGGCGGCTCTCGGCGCGCGGCCCCGACGCCGCCGACCTCGAGCGGCGCCAGCAGCTCCTCACGGCCCAGCACGGACGCTGCGTGGTCTGCCGCAAGCCCCTCGACCTCGAGGACGCCCGACCCGACGGCGAGACCGCCGACGGCGCCGCCGTCCTGCACGCCCGATGCCTCGAGTTGGTCGTGCTGGCCCGGGCCCTGGGCCCAGAGGCCCTCGAGCGGGCCCGCAGCCGGATCTAGCCCTCCCCCGCTTTCGACTCAGGTCGACAGGGGAGTCAGAGGCCGGCGTCGGCGTCGCAGCTTCCCGTACGGCACCCTCGGCTCGGAAACGCCCCCGGGGGCCGTCGCAACGCGTGCTGCCGCGGTGAGCGGGTCCACTGCGACCACCGGCGAGCGCTTGAAGTCCTTCGTGTTTCGCGTGGCGATCAAGTCGCAGCCGGCACCGCTGGCCGCCGCTGAAGAGACAGCGTCCTCGAAATCCGTGAACTCCAGTTGAACGGCGTGCTTCAGAACGCCCTCGTCCACCGCTGCGACCCTGAACACCTTCAGCAGGAGGCCAGCCACGTCGCGCGCCACACGCGTACCCTTCGATTGCCGAACGAGGTAGTGAACGGTCGTCAGCGTGTGCGCCGCCAGGAAGCCCTGCGCACCGCCCCTCTCGACCTCTGCCCAGAGTCGTTTCGAGCCTTCCGCCCACGGCTGCCGGTCCAGCAGTACGTCCAGGACGACGTCCGTGTCGACGAGCACCTTCACCGGTGCTTCTCCTCCAGGTGGAGGCGGTAGGCGCGTTCATCCAGGCTCGATCCCTTCAGCAAGCCTCGCAGCCGCCCCAGTACCGGTGTGTCGTCCCCATCAGCCGCCGGCGCGAGCAGCGCGAGGTACTCCTCGACAAGCCGCGACACAGACGTTCGGCGCCGCTCCGCATACCTCTTGGCGACGGCAACCACCCGCTCGTCCACGCTCAGCGTCAGCTTGGCCATGTACGTATTATCTCGTTCCATTCATACGTATTCAAGCGACCAGCGCCCGTGCTAGCCTGAGCGTCCCGTGCCCGAGCTGCCCGAAGTGGAGGTCACGCGGCGTCAGCTCGAGCCGCTGCTCGTCGGCCGGCGCGTCGCGCGCGTCGTCACCAGCGCCCCGAGCTACTTCTTCCTCACTCCCCCGGCCGTGCTGCGTCGAAAGCTCCCCGGGCGGCGCGTCGAGGCGATCGACCGCGTGGGCAAGTACCTGCTGGCGCGCCTCGACGACGGCGAGCGGCTGCTCCTGCACCTCGGCATGACCGGCCAGATCTTCGGCGCCGGCGTTCCAGGCGTCCGCTTGTTGTCGTCGGCCGCCGGCGCGTCGCTCACGCCCGAGCAGCAGTCGAAGGCCTTCCAGCCCGACAAGCACACCCACCTGCGCCTGCGCTTCGACGACGGCGGGCCGGACGTCTTCTTCCGGGACGCGCGCAAGTTCGGCAAGGTCCAGCTGATCGAGCCCGGCGAGGCCTCGGCCCGCCTCGAGAAGCTCGGGCCCGACGCGCTCGCCGCGAGCGGCCGGCTGCTCTTCGCCGCGGTCCGCGCACGCCGCGTGCCGATCAAGTCGCTCCTGCTCGACCAGTCGCTGCTCGCCGGCGTCGGCAACATCTACGCCGACGAGGCGCTGTTCCTGGCGGGCGTGCGGCCCACGCGCCCGGGCCGGCGCGTCTCCCAAGATGAATGCGACCGCATCGCGACGGCCATCCGCAAGGTGCTGCGCCGATCGATCGCCACCGGCGGCAGCAGCATCAGCGACTACGTGCAGCCCGACGGCAGCTCGGGCGCCTACCAGGACGAGCGCCGCGTCTACGGCCGCGAAGGCCAGCCGTGCCCCCGCTGCCGCACGAAGGTCCGCAGGCGCGTGCTCGGCCAGCGCTCCTCCCACTACTGTCCGAGCTGCCAGGCCTAGCCGCAGCCTGCAGCCGGCCGCTGCCGGGCGGCCGGGCTACGTCCAGATCGCGTGCGCGCGCAGCTCGGCCAGGCGCTGCCCCTGCTCGACGAGGGCGCGCCCGAGCACGTCCCGCCAGGCGAGCGTCTGGCGCCGCACCTCGGCGAGCTCGAGCGCCCCGGACTGGAGCGTCTTCACGAGCTCGGCCCGTCGGCGCGCCTGGCGGTCGGCGAGCGCCTTGCGCTCCCGGCCCGGGATCCCGATCACGGGGTCGAAGCGGAACGCGCGCGTGGCGACGCCCTTGTAGAGCAACAGCGCCTTCACGAGGTCGAGATCGATCCCCCGCAGCGCCATCAGCGCCTCGGGCGTGATGTGGGCGGCGGTGGTGATGCCGCGCGAGGCCAGCCGTCCGAGCTCCGCCGGCCCGAGGCCGGGGATCCGAGCGAACTCGAGCTCGAAGCCCTCGAGGTAGGGCGCGAGCTTCTTGTCGCGGTAGCGGCTCGTGACCTCTTCCCACTCGGCCTCCTCGATCGCCTTGAGGCCGACGAGGGCCGCGCGCGCTTCCTGCAGCCGCCGGCGCCGGGCCGCGAAGGGCCCCTCGCCGCACAGCTCCGCCCACTGCGACTCGAGCCGCCGCAGGTTCGCTTCGCAGGCCGAGAGCTCCTGCGTCTCGCGGTCCAGCTCGCCGCGCAGTCGCGCGGAGCTGCGCAGCGCCACCTCGCCGAAGAGGCCGCGCAGGGCGCGCAGCGCCGCGGTCGCCAGCCCTTCCATGGAAACCCCGGCCTCGGCCGGCGGCGCGGGCGGCGCGGCCGGGCCGGGCGACTCGACCGCCTCGATCGAGCGCCAGGCCGCGGCCGGATCGAACGCGTCGGGCGCCGCGCCCGGCGGCAGGAAGAAGAACGACGGCCCGCCGTCGTTCTCGATCCGGCACCACGGGCAGCAGCCGTTCGCCTGGGCGTGCGCGTGCCGCGGGTCGTCGCGGCACGTCACGAGCCGGGCCTCGAGCGTCTCGAGCGCAGCCGTCCACTCGGCCGCCGTCGGCCGCGGCTTGCCGGCGATCGCCAGGGGGCCGAAGGCTCGCTCGAACAGCTCGGCCACCGGCGGTGTGACGTCCTTGAGCCACAGCGAGAAGGGCGGCGCCTCGAACCCCGCCCGCATCGCCTCGCGGCCGTAGGCGAACAGCCCCTGCCGCAGCGCCGTCTCCACGGGAATCGCGCGCGCCGGGTGCCGGCCGGCGAAGGGGTGACGGCCCATGAACAGCAGCTGGAAGATCAGCACCGCGAGCCCGAATCGGTCGTGGTCGGGCGTGCGGACCAGCTCGTCGAGCTTGCGGCCCTGCAGCTCCGGCGGCGTGAACAGCGGGACCCCGACGCGGCACGGGTACGAGCGCCCGAGGTGCATGATCTGGAACGAGTCGCAGTCGATGAGCCGCACCGTCGCCTTGCGCGAGACCACCACGTTGCCCTGGTTCACGTCCCCGATCACGTGGCCGTGCTGGTGCACGGCCTCGAACGCCGCCGCGAGGTTGCGCGCGGCGCGCACCAGGAAGCCCCACGTCGCGTCGGGGAACGCCGTCTTGCGATCCGCCGGTCCGTAGAGCTTGTGGATCTCGCGGTGGTCGTCGACCCGCGGCATCAGGAAGCCGACCACGGCGCCGGTGCGCGGGTCGAGCAGCAGGTTCTGCGGCCACGCGGCGACCGCCGC
>CAZMRX010000203.1:0-9772 GCA_964568755.1 uncultured Acidobacteriota bacterium
CGACGGCACGATGGTCGTGGTCGAGCAGGGCCGCCGCGCGATCGGCCGCATGATCGAGGTGACGGTGACCAGCGTGCTGCAGCTGCCGGCCGGCAAGATGATCTTCTGCAAGTGGCCCGAGGGTCTCGCGAGCGGCGAGGCGGAGCCGCGCCGCGAGTCACGCCCGCAGGACCGCCGCGACCCCAGGAACGGCCGCGACTACCGCGGCGAGCCGCGCCGCGAGTCGGACCGGCCCGCCGAGCGGGCCCAGCCCGCGGAGGGGCCGCGGCCGGCCGAGGGCCCGGGCCTCACGCCCCCGCGAGCCGACTGAGCCATCCCCACGGTGGGCCGGAGGCTCGTGTTCTGCGTCGTCCAGATGCCGCTCGCCATCGTGGCCACGGCGGCGCTGACCGCCGCGGCGAGCCTGGCCGGCCTGGTGCGTCCCGCCACGGTGCAGGCCCTCTCGCGCGTGTGGAGCCGCCTGCTGCTGTGGCTGTTCCGGGTCGAGGTGCGCACCGAGGGCCGCGAGCTCGTGCCAGCCGGGCCGGCGGTGTACGCGGCGAACCACTCGAGCTCGCTCGACATCCTGGTCGTGCTGGGGCACCTGCCCGTGGACGTCCGCATCATCTACAAGAAGTCGCTCTCGCTCGTGCCGCTGCTCGGCTGGGCGATCGCCGTGGGCGGCCACATCCCGATCGACCGCTCGAACCCGTTCCGCGCCCGCCGCAGCCTGCAGCGCGCCGCCGAGCGGATCCGGGGCGGAACCAGCGTGCTCGTGTTCCCCGAGGGCACGCGCAGCCGCGACGGGTCGGTCGGGCACTTCAAGCGCGGCAGCTTCGGCCTCGCGATCGACGCGGGCGTGCCCGTGGTGCCGCTGTCGCTCGCGGGAGTGAAGGCGCTCGTGCCGAGCGGTCTCGCGAGCCTTCAGCCCGGATGGATCACGCTGCGCCTGCACCCGGCGATCCCCGTTGCGGGCCGGTCGAAGGACGACGCCGAGGCGCTCGCCGAGCAGACGCGGCGGGTCGTCGTCTCGGGCTGCGAACGGGAGGCCACGGCGTGAAGCGCCTCCTCTCCCCCCCGGCCCTGCTGTCCTGCCTTTGGCTCGTCTTGCTGGTCGTGGGCGCTGCTCGGCTCGAGGCGGCGGATCCGTCGCCCGCGCGGCTGCGCAAGGCGATCGAGGCGGTGATCGCGCGCCCCGGGCTCGAGTCGGCGTTCTGGGGGATCGAGGTGCGAAGCCTCGCGTCCGGGCGCACGCTCTACGCGCTCAATCCGGGCAAGGCCTTCCGTCCGGCCTCCACGCTCAAGCTCGTCACCACCGCCGCCGCGCTCGACGCCTTCGGCCCCGACGCCCGGCCGCGCACGACGCTCCAGACCGCGGGCCGTCTCGACGGCCTCGGCCGCATCCTGGGCGACGTGTTCCTGGTGGGCGGCGGGGACCCGAACCTGTCGGCGCGCTTCTCGCCGGGCCGCCCCACGGCCGCGTTCGAGGCGATGGCGGAGGCACTGGTCGCGGCGGGGGTGAGGCGCATCGAGGGCCGCCTGGTCGGGCACGAGGGCGCGTTCACGGGCGACCGCCGCGGCTCCTCGTGGACCTGGGAGGACCTGTCCTGGGGTTACGGGACAGAGGTCGCAGCACTGTCGTTCGCCGACAACCTGGTCGAGGCGTCGCTCGCCTCGGGCGAGCGCGTGGGCGACCCCGCGCTGCTGACCCTCGTCCCGGACGCGGGCTGCCTGAGCGTCGTCTCCTCGGTGACGACCAGCGACGCGCGGCCGAGCGTCTCGGGCCAGGCGGCCGACGACACCGACGCCGGCCGCGAGATCGCGCTGTCGCGGGAGCCGGGCTCGAACGAGGCTCGGATCACCGGCCGGCTGCCGCTCGGCGCCACGTGGAAGGGCCGGCTCGCCGTCGTCGATCCCGCGAGCTGTGCGGCGGCGGTGTTCGCGTCGGTGCTCGAAGGCCGCGGCATCCGGGTCGTGTCGGGCGTCGCCACGTCGAGCGCGCCGCTGCCCGAAGGCGCGCGCGTGCTCGCGGCCTACGACGGCGTTCCCATGGCCCAGGTGGTCCGGGTCGTCAACAAGGACAGCCAGAACCTGCACGCCGAGATGCTGCTGCGGCTGCTGGGATCGAAGCTCAAGGGCGAGGGCAGCGTGGAGCAGGGGCGGGCGGCGGTCGCCGACGCGATGAAGCGCCTCGGCGTGCCGGACGCCGGCTGGGCGCTCGCGGACGGGTCCGGTCTCGCGCGCACCGACCTCCTGACGCCCCAGGGGCTCGCGGCGCTGCTCGCGGCCATGGACCGCCACCCCCACGCCGTCGCCTTCCGCGACTCGCTCCCGATCGCCGGCGTGGACGGCACGCTCGAAAAGCGGATGCGCGGGACGGCGGCCGAGAAGCGCGTTCTCGCCAAGACCGGCACGCTCCAGCTCGCGAACGCGCTCGCGGGCTACGTCACCACCACGCGCGGCGAGCGGCTCGCGTTCGCGATCTTCGTGAACAACCACGCCGCCCGCGGCCGCGAGGCCGTGGCGGCGCTCGACCGGATCGCCGTGGCGCTCGCGGAGGCACGCTGATGGAGCTCGATTTCGCGATAGGCGCCGGTCTCGCGGGCCGCGTGCGCGTCGGCCTGCTCGTGATCGAGGGCGTGAGCGTGCGCGAGAACGACGCGGCGCTCGCCGCCGTCGTGGACGCTGAGTGCGCCGCGCTGCGCGCCCGCTACGGCGACGGCAAGAGCTCCGAGGTGCCCGGCGCGCAGGACGCCCGCACGCTGTACAAGGCCCTCGGGATCGACCCGACCAAGACGCGCCCGTCGAACGAGGCGCTGCTGCGCCGCGCGCTCAAGGGCGAGTCGCTGTATCGCATCAACACCCTGGTGGACGCGCTCAACCTCTCGTCGCTCCGCGAGCAGCTTCCCTTCGGTCTCTACGACCTCAATCGCGTGAAGCCTCCCGTCGAGCTGCGTCTCGGCCGCGCGGGCGAGGCGTACGAGGGCATTCGCAAGGGACCGGTCCAGGTGGAGGGGCGGCCCGTCCTGGTCGATGCCGAAGGACCCTTCGGCAACCCCACGTCGGACTCGCTGCGCACGTGCATCACGCTTGCCACGACGCGCTGCCTGGTCGTCGCCTACGCCCCGGCCGGTTACGCGCCCGCGCGCCTCGACGGAGTCCTCGACCGCACGGCCGCCGCCCTGGCGCAGAGCTGCGGCGGCACGCCCAGCCTCAAGCGTCTGCTGGCGTGAAGCGGACCTCGCGGCGCAGCTCCCGCCTATAAGATGCCCTGGTGACGACCCCCGCCCTTGCCGCGCCCGCGACCGCCGAGGAGCGGATCCTCGACGGGCTGAACGCGGCCCAGCGCGAGGCCGTGCTCCACGGCGAGGGTCCGCTGCTGATCATCGCGGGCGCCGGGACGGGAAAGACGACCGTGCTGACGCGGCGGATCGCGCACCTGATCGCCACCAAGCGCGCGCGTCCCGAGGAGATCCTGGCGCTCACCTTCACCGAGAAGGCGGCCGCCGAGATGGCGGAGCGGGTCGACCAGCTGATCCCGTGGGGCTACGCGGAGACGGCGATCTCGACCTTTCACGCCTTCGGCGACCGGGTTCTGCGCGAGTCGGCGCTCGAGATCGGGCTCGACCCGCAGTTCCGCGTGCTGTCGCAGCCCGAGCAGGTGATCTTCCTGCGCGAGCGGCTGTTCAAGCTGCCGCTCGATCGCTTCCGCCCGCTCGGGGACCCCACCCGACACCTCGCCGCGCTCACCACGCTCGTGAGCCGCGCCAAGGACGAGGACGTCTCGCCGCAGCAGTACCGCGAATGGGCGGAACGCCGGCTGAGTGGGGCGGCGAGCGAGGAGCAGCGCGACGAGGCGCTGGCGCACCTCGAGCTCGCGGCCTTCTACGACGCGCACCAGCGCCTGCTGGCCGAGGCCGGGCTAGTGGACTTCGGGGACCAGATCCACAGGACGCTCGCGCTTCTGCGCGAGCGAAAGGCAGCGCTCGCGCGGCTCCAGTCGCGCTACCGCTACGTGCTGGTCGACGAGTTCCAGGACACGAACCACGCCCAGCTCGAGATGCTCGAGCTGCTGGCCGGGGAGACGGGGAACCTGACCGTGGTCGGGGACGACGACCAGGCGATCTACCGCTGGCGCGGCGCGGCTGCGGCCAACCTGCTGGCGTTCCGCCGCCGCCACCCCGGCGCGCGCGAGGTCGTGCTGACCGAGAACTACCGCTCGACCCAGCTGATCCTCGACGCGGCGGCGCGGCTCGTCGGCTACAACAACCCCCACCGGCTCGAGGCGATTGCCGGCATCGACAAGCGGCTGCGCTCGTCGCGCGCCACCGGTCCGGCCGTGCGCCACGTGGCGTACGACACCGTGTCGAGCGAGGCCGACGCGGTCGCGGCGATGATCGACGAGCGGCTCCACGCGGGGCTGCGTCCGCGCGACGTGGCGATCCTGGTGCGCAGCAACGCCGATGCGGACCCGTTCCTGCGCGCGCTCAACGTGCGCGGCGTGCCGCACCGCTTCAGTGGCAGCCGCGGCCTGTACGCGCGCGAGGAGATCCGGCTGCTGGTCTCCTTCCTGAAGGTGCTCGCGAATCCCGACGACTCGGTCGCGCTCTTCTACCTGGCCGCCTCGGAGCTGTACGGCGTGCCGGAGACGGACCTGCTGCGGCTCAACCACCACGCGCGCCGCAAGACGCGGCCGCTCTTGGAGCTGCTGCGCGAGCTGCCGGGCAACGAGGAGCTCGCCTCGGTCTCGGGCCGCGCGCGCGAGGCCGCGGCCCGCCTCTGCGCCGACCTGGAGCGCGCCGCCTCCGAGGTGCCGCGCCGGCGCACGGGCGAGGTGCTCTACGGCTTCCTGCAGTGGTCGGGCCTGCTCGGCCGTCTCGCGAAGGAAGCCTCGGCCGAGGCCGAGGCCAAGGTCCGGAACATCGCGCGCTTCTTCGACGTGGTGAAGGGCTACGGCGTCGTCGCCGAGCACGACCGGGTGCCGGCGTTCGTCGCGCACCTCGAGCTGCTGCGCGAGGCCGGCGACGACACGCCGATCGCGGAGGTCGAGCTCTACGAGGACGCCGTACACGTGCTCACCGTGCACAAGGCCAAGGGCCTCGAGTTCCGCGCGGTGTTCCTGGTGGGCTGCGCCGAGTCCAAGTTCCCGCTGCAGCGGCGCGGCGACGCGCTCGGCCTCCCGGAAGAGCTGGTGAAGGAGGAGATCACGGGCGGCGCGAGCGGCCACATGCTCGAGGAGCGGCGGCTGTTCTACGTGGCGATGACCCGGGCGATGGACGAGCTGGTGCTCACCTCCGCGGCGGACTACGGCACCGCCCGCGCGCGCAAGCTGTCGCGCTTCGTGGTCGAGGCGCTCGACCTGCCCTCGCCGAAGCCGCTCTCGCGCCGAACCGCGCCGCTCGAGGCTCTGGCGCGGGAAGCGCCCGCGCCCGAGCCGGCGGCGCCGCTCGAGGCGGAGATCCCCGAGGACGAGCAGCTGCGGCTCTCCTACCGCCAGATCGACGACTACGAGACCTGCCCGCTCAAGTACCGCTACCTGCACGTGCTGCGCGTCCCGCTGCTCGCGCACCACGCGGTCGTCTACGGCCACGCGGTCCACGAGGCGGTGCGCAGCCACTTCGAGGGCCGCCTCGCCGGCCGCGAGCCCGACGCGGACGCGCTGGTGGCGGCGTTCCGCTCGGCCTGGGTCTCCGAGGGCTTCCTCTCCCGCGAGCACGAGGAGCAGCGCCGCCGCGAGGGCGAGGCGATGCTGCGGCGCTTCCACGCCGAGGAGGCGCAGCGGCCCTGGCGCCCGGTCGCCGTCGAGGAGGAGTTCGCCTTCGCGCTGGACCGCAACCGCGTCCAGGGCCGCTACGACCTCGTGCTGGAGGAGGCGGGCGAGACGACGATCGTGGACTTCAAGACCGGCGACGTTCGCGACGCGAAGGCCGCCGAGCGGCGGGCGCGCGAGAGCCTGCAGCTCGACATCTACGCGCTCGCGCACCTGCGAACCAAGGGTCGGCTGCCCGCCCGGGTGGAGCTGCGCTTCCTGGAGACGGAGCTCGTGGGCTCGCGCCGTCCGACACCGCTCGAGGCGACCGCGACCGAGGCGCGCATCCGCGCCGCGGCGGGCGCCATCCGCAAGCGCGAGTTCGAGGCGCGCCCGACCTTCTTCGCGTGCAGCCAGTGTCCGTTCCGTGAGATCTGCCCCCACACCGCCTGGGGCGAAGGAGAGGAGTAGCCGAGCATGAGCCAGAGGATCGGATTCGCGGGACTGGGCCTGATGGGCAGCCGGATGGCGCGGAACCTGCTCGAGAAGGGCTTCCCGACGACGGTGTGGAACCGGACCCCCGAGCGCTGCGCCCCGCTCGCGGCGAAAGGCGCCCGGGTGGCGGCGACGCCGCGCGAGCTGGCGGACGGCTCGGACGTCGTGGTCGCCTGCGTGGCGGACCCCGCCGCCGTCGAGCGTCTCGTGTTCGCGACGGACGGCCTGCTCGGCGCCGTGCGCCCCGGCTTCCGCTATCTCGAGTGCTCGACCGTCAGCCCCGCCACGACGCGGCGCGTGCAGGCGGCGCTGCGCGAGCGGGGCGCCGACGCGCTCGAGGCGCCGGTCACCGGCTCGAAGAACGGCGCCGAGCAGGGGACGCTGCTGTTCATGACCGGCGGCGAGCGGGCGGTCCACGACGAGCTCCAGCCGGTGATGATGGCGATGGGCACGAAGGCGATCTACTGCGGCGAGATGGGCCAGGGCTCGACCATGAAGCTGATCGGCAACAGCTTCATCTCGCTGATGCTCGAGGCGCTCTGCGAGGGGATCGTGGTCGGCCGCCGCGCCGGGCTGCCGCTCGAGACCATCCTCGAGGTGGTCCAGGCCTCGGGCTTCGCCTCGCCGTACTACAACTTCAAGGGCAGCGCGATCGGGAAGCGCGATTTCTCCGAGCACTTCGCGATCGACCTGCTGGTGAAGGACCAGGGCCTGATGCTCGAGACGGCCGCCGCCCAGCGCGTGCCGATGCCCGGGCTCGCCGCGGTGCGCGAGGTGTTCCAGTCGGCCCGCGCCCAGGGCTACGGCCGCGAGGACATCTGCGCGGTGGTGAAGACGCTCGAGCGCGCCGCGGGCGAGGCGGTTTGACCCGTCCCGAGGCCGCGGGATAGGCTCGCGCCGCGCATGCAGGCAGTCGCGATCGTCGTCGCCGCGGGTCGTGGCGAGCGTATGGGCTCGGAGCGCCCGAAGGCCTTCCTGGAGCTCGGCGGCCAGCCGCTGCTGCTGCTCGCCGCGCGGGCCTTCGACGCAGCGCCCTCGGTGGGGAAGATCGTCGCGGTGGTTCCGGAGCTGCAGATCGCCGCCGCCCGCGAGCGGCTGGCCGCGCTGCCGAAGCTCTTCGCCGTCGTCGCGGGCGGCGAGCGGCGGCAGGACTCGGTGCTCGCGGGCCTGCGCCAGGTGCCCGCGGACTTCGACGGAATCGTGCTGGTCCACGACGCGGCGCGTCCGCTGGTGGACGCCGAGCTGATCGAGGCCGTGGCGCAGCAGGCAGCCGCCACCGGGGCCGCGCTGCCGGTTCTGCCGCTCGTCGACACCGTCAAGCGGGTGCGCGGGGGGCGCGTGGTCGAGACGCTCGACCGGGCCGAGCTCGGCGGCGCGCAGACGCCGCAGGGCTTCCGCTGCGCGCTGCTGCGCGAGGCGTGCGAGGCGGCGCAGCGCGCCGGGGTCGTGCTGACCGACGAGGCGATGGCGGTCGAGCGGCTCGGGCACGCCGTGTACGCGGTGCCGGGCTCGAAGCGGAACCGCAAGCTCACGACACCCGACGACCTCGCGTGGGCCGAAGGCGTGGTTGCGGGTATCCTGCACGCATGACCGAGGCCCGGAGCGAAGCGGTACGCGTCGGCCAGGGATTCGACGTCCACCGGCTGGTGGCGGGCCGCCCGCTGCGCCTCGGCGGCCTCGAGCTGGCGCACTCCCGCGGCCTCGAGGGCCACTCCGACGGCGATTGCGTGCTGCACGCCGTGTGCGACGCCATGCTCGGGGCGATCGGAGAAGGTGACATGGGCCGCCACTTCCCGAGCCACGACGCGCGCTGGCGCGGCGTGGAAAGCCGCGTCTTTCTCGAGGAGGTCTCTCGGCTGGTGAGCGCCCGCGGCTTCCGCCTCGGCAACCTCGACCTGACCGTGATTGCGCAGGAGCCCGTGCTCGCCCCGCACCTCGACGACATGCGCGCGACGATCGCCTCGCTGCTCGGAGCGGGCGCGGACGCGGTGTCGGTCAAGGCCAAGAGCGCCGATCACCTGGGCGCGCTCGGCCGCGCTGAGGGCATCGCGGCGCTCGCGACCGTGCTGCTCGTGAAAGAGGCACCCCGCCAATGAACCTGATCTGCGGCATCAACCCGGTGATCGAAGCGCTCACCGCACACAACCGCCACTTCGACCGGCTGCTGATCGTCAAGGGCCTGCGCAGCAAGCGCCTGAGCGAGGCGATCCGGCGCGCCACGACGCTCGCGGTCCCGCTCCGCTTCGAGATGCGCGAGACGCTCGACCGCATGGCGGGCGGGGTGGCGCACCAGGGCATCATCGCGATCGTCTCCGAGAAGCCCGTGCTGTCGCTCGAAAGCCTGCTCGACTCCGCGCGCGAGCCGGCGCTCGTGGTGGTGCTCGATGGAGTGGAGGACCCGCGCAACCTCGGCGCGATCCTGCGCACGGCGGAGGCGGCAGGCGCCGACGGGGTGCTGCTGCCCGAGCGTCACAGCGCCGGGCTCTCGGAGACCGTGGCGCGCGCCTCGGCCGGGGCGATCGAGCACGTGCGCGTCGCCCGGGTCGGCAACCTGGTTCAGGCGCTCCAGGCGCTCAAGGCCCGCGGGATCTGGGTGGTGGGCTTCGACGCGGCCGGCAGCGAGCGCTGGGACGCCGTGGACATGACCAAGCCCACGGCGCTCGTGCTCGGGGGCGAAGGCCGCGGGATCCGGCGGCTGGTGCGCGAGCACTGCGACCACCTGGTGTCGATCCCGCACTTCGGCCACATCGGATCGCTCAACGTGTCGGTGGCCGCCGGTGTCGCGCTCTACGAGGTGGTTCGTCAGCGACGCTCGGTGCCGAGCGGCGTGAGGCCGATCCCCGCGCGAGCGCACTCGCCACAGATCGTCGGCCCTGCGCCCGACGACGCCGAGTCCGATCCGGGCGCCCGTCCGGCCGCACCGATCGCCGCGGAGGACTTCGCCTCGGACGTCGCCGCGACCTCTGTGCGGCACGTCGATTTGAGCGACGACGTGGCGTGGGGCCAGGGGCCGGTGGTCCTCAAGTCGGTCGGGTTCGACCGGCCGCACCGCGTCGACGACCGGCGTCGCAAGGGGCGCCGCCACCGGCCGCCCGGACAGGACCGCCGCGGTCCTCCGCCGGCCGCGGGCCACGCGCAGGAGCGTGAGGGCCGCGACGGGCGCGACGGGCGCGACGGGCGCGACGGCCGTGAGGGCGGGCAGGCACCCCAGGAAGGAGCGCCCCAGCGAAAAGGCCGGCGTCGTCGTCGCCGCGGACGGCGCGACGGAGCGCCGGGTCCAGGCGCTCCGCCCGCAGCCCCCGTCTCCCATGGCTCGGAGGGCGCGGGCGGCCCGGGGCCGCAGCGGTCGGGAACAGCAGACGATCGGCCGCCGGGCGGGCCGGACGGCCGGCCGCCGGGGACCGGCGGGGGACGCAAGCGCAGGCGTCGCCGGCGGCACTAGCGGTGAGTCGGCATCGGGCTTGCACAGGGTGGACCCGTTTGCTAAACTCACCGTTTGTCGCTGGCGTAGCTCAGCGGTAGAGCGGCTGATTTGTAATCAGCGGGTCG